>JAACPN010000032.1 GCA_009995425.1 Legionella sp.
ATCTTCGCACTGCATATTTATTATGCCAGGAGCGCATATCAGCATTGGCCAGAATTAATGGAATGGCGTACTAGCCCCAATCTTCGACAAGAGCATGGGTATCAGGTAGAGTGCTATTGAGATATCTTACAAAACTTGCACCAACACGCCCAAATAAAGTACAATAGTGCAGCGCCATGACTACATTTTAATTGCGCTGTTATTTTGTTGTTTTATTAGAGGTGTTCTTTTATGAGTATGATGAAGCCAAAAAATTTATGGAATCAAGTTAAAGAAATTAAATCCGTTGTTGCGCGAAAGGTGATTCCTGAAGCCTGTTTTAAACGCTCGTTGGGCAAAGCCATGCTTTGGTATACGATTGATTTAAGTATTTTTCTATTAGGTATGGCGCTTGTTTTTTTGAGCCCCTATGTTGGATTAAAATTTTTAGGTGGTCTAATTTCGGGTACCGCAACGGCCATGTTATTTGTTTGGGCGCATGACGCCGCACACGGCACGTTGTTCAAAAGCAGCAAAGTTGCTGAGGTACTCGGTACACTCGTGATGCTGCCGTCGTTGAACATTTATCGTATGTGGTCTTACGGGCATAATAAAGTTCATCATGGCTTCACCTCGTTTTCTCCGATTGATTGGATCTGGCGTCCACTCACACCGGCCGAATATCGCGCGCTTTCTTTGTTTCAGCGTATCCTTTATCGCGTGGAACGTAGCGCGTTTACCTGTGCGTTTCATTATTTACGTCGTATTTGGTGGTCGCAAATGTTGCAATTTAATCCCGGTAAAGATGCGAAACAACGCCGATACTATCGTCATGGTAAACTGATGGTACTTGCGTATGCTGTCTTAGCATCCATCGCTGCTTATGTGTTTGCAGGTGGATTTGTTGGAATTTTGATGGCGGTCGTTGTCCCGTTTATTGTTTTTAATTATTTTATTTCGATGATTGTGTATTTACACCACACCCATCCAAATATTCCATTTTTTGATTTAAAACAGGACTGGTCACACTCGATTGGCGCCTTGTATTGTAGTACAATCATTCATTGTTCAAAATGGTCGAAAGCACTATTACATAACATTATGGTGCATATACCCCATCACTTGGACACACGTGTTCCATTTTATCACTTACCTGAAGCCTATGCGGCCCTCAAAGAAAAGTACGGTATTTACTTTCATGAATACCAGTTCAAATGGAGTTATGTCGGAAATATTTTCAAGAAATGCAAGCTGTATGATTTTGAAAAGAAAGTATGGATGACGTTTGAAGAAGGTGAGCGCTACCCAACATGAGTTAAGTAAGCCTTGTTCTGGATTCTAATTAATATAACGAGAAAATATGAATTTTAAAGAGTTTAAACTATCAAAACCTTTGCTTGATGCAGTCAACGAGCTCGGTTATACCACGCCATCACCCATTCAAATCCAAGCGATCCCTAAGATTTTAGCTGGTTCGGATATCATGGCGGCAGCCCAAACAGGTACGGGTAAGACCGCGAGTTTTGCACTGCCTATTTTAGAAAAATTAAGTCAGGGCAAATGGGCCTCGGCTAATCAAGTCCGGGCTTTAATTTTAACCCCTACGCGGGAGCTTGCAGCGCAAGTAGGCGAAAGTTTCAAAGCTTACGGCAAACATTTAAAACTCAATTCAAGCGTGGTGTTTGGTGGGGTTAAAATTAATCCACAAATGATGAAGCTTCGAGGGGGTATGGATGTTTTGGTGGCAACGCCGGGTCGTTTGATTGATTTGTATAACCAAAACGCGATTAAATTTGATCGTTTAGAAGTTTTAGTGCTCGATGAAGCTGATAGAATGTTGGACATGGGGTTTATTCGTGATATTCAACGTATTATTCGAGCGTTACCTGAAAAACGTCAGACGTTATTATTTTCAGCGACGTTTTCAAATGATATTAAGGCGCTTGCCAAAAGTTTATTAAAATCACCGGTTGAGATATCTGTGGCGCCTAAGCAAACCTCGGCAGCTACGGTCAAGCAGCATGTATACCCCGTGGATAAACAAAAAAAGAAAGAGCTTCTGACGCATTTGATTCGTGAAAACCAATGGGAGCAAGTGCTTGTCTTTACAAAAACAAAGCATGGCGCCAATCGTTTAACCGAGCATTTACAAAAAAAAGCGTTTAAAGTCGCGGCGATTCATGGCAACAAAAGCCAAAATGCACGCACCAAAGCGTTGGATCATTTTAAAAGTGGTGAGATTGATATTCTGGTTGCAACCGATATTGCTGCCCGTGGTCTGGATATAAAAGCGCTTCCGCAGGTGATTAATTATGAGTTACCCCAAGTGGCCGAAGATTATGTGCATCGTATAGGGCGAACAGGTCGAGCAGGTCTAGAGGGGCAGGCCTATTCACTGATTTCTGCCGATGAAGCCGATATGCTGTTTGCGATTGAATCGGTGCTTAAGAAAAAACTCACACGTGAGTTAATTTCAGGTTTTGAGCCAACGCATGATGTACCTGAAGCGCCAGCAAGAAAGGCACGTCCAAGTTTTCGTGCAAAGCCTGTTCAGGGTCGTTCGAGCAATCCGCAAAAAAATAATCGAAGTATTGCTAAATCAAAATCAAAGTAGCAATAGCTTTTTATTGCCTTGCCCTAGCCGTCACTGTTACTCTGATGGAGTGAAATCAACTAGGACGTTGCTTTGAGCAAGGCAAAAAATTATAAAAATGAATCATCCGCGGCACTCACGTTAGCGGCACTCGGTGTTGTCTATGGCGATATTGGAACGAGCCCTCTGTATGCCATACGTGAATCATTGGAAGGTTTGCCGATTAATGCGACAGATGTTTTAGGCGTGCTGTCGTTAATTTTTTGGTCGCTCACGCTGGTTATTTCGATTAAATATTTATTTATTTTATTTCGTGCCGATAACGATGGGGAAGGCGGTATCTTAGCGCTGTTAGCTTTGAGCAAACAGGCACGCGCGCATCATACGCGGTTTTTTTTCTTATTGGGTATTCTAGGTGCCGGGCTCATGCTCGGTGACGGTATGTTGACGCCTGCGATTTCTGTCATCAGTGCTATTGAAGGTGTTAATGTCGCGCTTCCTAGCTTATCATCGGCTATTGTGCCCATCACCTGTGCTATTTTGGTGGCTTTGTTTGCCATTCAGTCGTTCGGTACGGCGCGCATCGGTGTTGTTTTTGGCCCGATGATTATTATCTGGTTTGTCACGATTGCTTGGCTTGGGGTGGTTCAAATTATAGATAATCCATCGATATTAAGAGCCATGAATCCAACGTATGGGGTGCATTTTTTTATCGCCAATGGCTGGAAGGGGTACGTGTTGCTCGGGGGTATTTTTTTAGTGGTCACCGGCGGTGAGGCGCTCTATGCTGATTTAGGTCATTTTGGAAAAAATCCTATTCGCATGAGTTGGTTTTTTGTGGCCTTTCCCGCATTAATTTTAAATTATTTTGGGCAAGGGGCTTATTTACTTCAGCACCCCGATGCAATTGATAACCCATTTTATTATCTTGCACCTACATGGTTTGCTGTGCCGCTTTTAATTATTGCAACCTGCGCGACCATTATTGCCTCACAAGCGGTGATTTCTGCGACGTTTTCGTTGATGCGACAAGCAGTTTTGCTCGGGTTGTACCCGCATTTACCCATCGTTCAAACATCAGGAACACAGCGTGGACAAATTTATATTTCTCAAGTGAACATGATGTTAGCGATCGGCACGTTGTTGCTTGTTTTATCGTTAAAAACATCGAGTAATATGACGCATGCGTATGGGATTGCGGTTAACTTAGAAGGGCTTTTAACGCTGTTGCTTGTTGCCTATGTCGCTGTTCAGTTGTGGCGGTGGCACTGGTCTAAGGTGCTGTGTGTTTTTTTATTTTTTGGCATGATTGATGCGGCTTTTTTAGGTGCAAATGGCCAAAAGTTATTAACCGGCGGTTGGATCCCCATAACGTTTGCAAGTTTTTCAGCGTTTATTATGTATACCTGGAATAAGGGGCGCGTTTATCTCAAAGAAACGTTTTATACCAAAAAAGAAGAAGTATCTAAGCTGCTCAGACAGTTTGAATATAAAAGCTTAACTCATCTACCGAACACAACAGCGATTTTTATTACGGATATTTATGATCAAAGTGGTGGAAGTTTTTTAAGATTTTTAAAGCTAAATCGTGCGCTACCTGAGCATATTTTATTGGTGAACTATCGGGTTGAGCCGATTCCGTATGTTGTGTCGATGAACCGTTTTCAAATTTCGTGTTTAAAGGAAAATGTATGTGAGCTCACCCTGCATTATGGGTTTATGGATGTGGTCTCGATTCCACAAGCGCTGTATTTAGTAAATGAGCGTAGATTATTGCCTTTTGAACTTGATGTTGAAAAAGCCATGTATTTTATTGAGCTTCCTAATGTATTTGCGTCACAAAAAAAGCGAACATTATGGTTTCATTGGCAAGAAAAGCTGTTCGCTTTTCTTGTTAGAAATTATTCGCCGAATTTAAATATAGAATTTTATCAATTACCCTATGAACGAACCATATCGATTGGAACCTATTGTTTGATTTAACGGCAGTTCTTAGCGTTTGGGCTTTCAGGAAGAATGATTTGTATATTAATGCCACGAATGGTGGGGCTTGTTCGCGCTTCTGCTAAATACTGAACGAAAGGCATATCGCTGACTTTTTTCTTGAGCAGTGAGGCGTGCCTAAAGCGTAATTCCCCGTTTTTTCGGAAAGCAAAGCCCATGTGCGAAATATTAAGATGCGTCCCGGCTTGTTTGACTAAATCCCAGTTAGGGCGAACAATTTCAATAACAGCGCCGTCGGGTATTTGGTCAAACAGGGCAAGGTTCGGTTCGCCTTCACGATTAAAAAGTGCCGTAAGTGGAATATAAGGTGTGCTCACGCGCTCGGTTTTAAACTGCTTGCCTTCCTGTCGTAAAGCGGTGAGTCGTTTAGCTTGTTTTTCAGGTGAGGCATGAGGCAGTCGAATACGGTCTTCAGGTAATTTTTGATACCATGCGGGTTTGTTGATAAGGGTTTCTGAAAAAAGAGCCGCAGGTTCGCCTTTTTGATTGGTCAGCGTGGTGGTTATGTCTTTTAATAGACCAGCGCGTTGATTGTTAAGATTCCAATCGAGTGAAGCAAAATGGTTGCGTTTGATAAACGATACTTCGCCATCGGCATATCTAATATGTTTGATGCATTGTGTAAAATGCTGAAAATTAGGTGCGAGTGCAAGTGCGACCACGGTATCGACATAGGTTTCACAGTCAAAAGCATCCACGCGATAAAGTGGATAGGTATCGTAACGCGCGCCCGGCCCTTCGCCTAAAGCATTCCCTTCATAGGGTTGATTTAAAAAACGTTGGCTGATGATATCAAGACGGGTGGCCATGGGTGTCGGCTTGGCCGCAAGCGTATGATATAGTTGACGAATTGTTGGGTCTGCTGCAGCATGTGAATAAGCAGGTCCAAAGCTCAGTACAAGGTAAGATGCGAGTGCTCGTGTATAATTTATGTGTTTGTTTGGCATGGTTTAGGCTTATGTTGAGAGCGAATGAATGATAGAGCAAACGTTAACAGAAAGGGGCAAATATGTTAAATGCTATTTGGCTTTCCATGATGGCCTTGTCGGTTGTGGTGGGGGCTATTGAGGGGCGCCTCAGTTTTGTGGTGCAAGCCATTACCGACTCCGCTAAATTTGGTTTTGAAATGGCGCTTGGCTTAGCGGGTATCATGGCACTTTGGCTGGGTATCATGGGGGTTGCCTCAGCATCGGGACTGATTCATAAAATTGCGCGCTTGTTGCGTCCTGTTATGCACTGGTTGTTTCCAGAAGTTCCCACCGACCATCCTGCGATGGGGGCGATGATTTTAAACTTATCGGCGAACATGCTGGGCCTTGCCAATGCGGCAACGCCGTTTGGTTTGCAAGCCATGAAAGAATTGCAGCGTTTAAACACGCATGTGCATACAGCAAGTAACGCGATGTGTACTTTTTTGGCAATTAACACCTCAAGTGTTCAACTTATTCCCGCAACCGCGATGGCCTTATTGGCAGCGAACGGTTGCGCTCAACCCAGCAGTATTATTTTAACGACGATGATTGCAACCAGTATTTCAACGATCGTCGGGGTAACGTCGGTTAAATTATTAGCTAAATTGCCCTGTTATCAAATGAAGCCAGAGGATATTGAATAATGGGTGTTTTTCTTTCAGAGTTGCTGAATTGGATCATGTTGTCATTTGTCGTCGGTATACCGCTTTATGCCTCGGTTAAAAAAGTGGATACGTTTGATGCGTTTATTACCGGTGCTAAACAAGGATTTGAGCTCAGTGTAAGTTTGATTCCCTATTTAGTCGCGATGATGGTGGCGGTGGGCATGCTGCGAGCCTCCGGTTTTTTTGATTTGATTTCAAGAATTTTTGCGCCTTATTTGGCTGCCTTAGGCATACCGCACGAAGTGTTACCACTTGCCTTGATCCGACCGTTTTCGGGTAGTGCTTCCATGGGGGTCACGGCTGATCTGATGCGTACACATGGTGGTGATTCGATGATTGCTAAAACAGCAGCGACCATGATGGGAAGTACAGAAACAACGTTTTATGTGGTCGCGGTTTATTTTGGTGCCGTCGGTATTCGTCGCACGCGACATGCGATTCCGGCAGGGCTTTTAGCCGATCTTGCCGGTATTCTTGCATCAATTTATGTGTGTCATTATTTTTTTTAGTTGATGTGTTTAGCTAAGTTTTTGAGTTGTTTCTGTTGTTTCTAATTGAGCAATATTCGAAGCCTCATAGCGCTGTAGTTGCGCGAGTTGTGTTGCGGCATGCATTTTAAATTGAGCAAGTTCTTTTGCGGGTATTGAAAAGGCTTGTGGAAGTTTTACGATGGATGGATTGAGTGGTTTATCATTGAGGCGAAGCTCATAGTGGCAATGCGGTCCGGTTGCCAGTCCTGTTTGCCCAACATAGCCGATAATATCGCCGCGTTTGACTTGGGCGCCTCGGGTGAGTCCCTTTTTAAATTTGAGCATGTGTCCATAAATAGAGGTGTAGTTGCCTGGATGCTGGATTTTTATTTTATTTCCGTAACCATTTTCATAGCCAATACTTATCACACGTCCGTTACCGGTTGCACGAATCGGGGTGCCAATAGGGGCTGCGAGATCCACGCCTTTATGAGGGCGTCGTTGTTTTAAAACAGGATGCATTCTCGACAAATTAAACATGGAGCTGATGTGGCTAAATTGTAAAGGATAGCGAGAAAAAGCTTTTCTAACACTGGTGCCGTTGGGGGTAAAATACCCTACACCATAGTCAGTACTTTTATGTCGAATGGCTTGGTGGGTATGGCCTTGGCTCGTGTAGGATACCGCAAGCACATCTCCGGTGTGTGTTAATTCGTTTTCGATATAATGGGCTTCGTAGATTAACGTAAATTGATCACCTTCACGGATATCACGTGCAAAATTAATTTCCCAACCTAAAATATCGGTCATTTGTCGAATCAGGGTGTAGGGGATATGGTACTGCTTGGCTGTGGTATAAAGCGATTGATGAACAATGCCACTAGCTGATTGTATTTTGATAGAGGTTTTATGATTATGAATTTTTGTTGCGTAGGTATTATCGTTTTCATCACGACGAACAGTTAGGGTTCGTGTGGGTGAGAGCGATAAGATAAGTTGTTCTAATTGATGGTCGTGAATTAAAAACTTAAGATGTTGATTCGGTTGTATGTGCGTTAAGGTATGTGCTTCGGGGTTGTTATCCATCACAGCATGTAAGGTAGCCGGGCTAAGATCCATGCGTTTAAAAATAAGCGCCAGTGAATCGCCGGGTTGGGCTGTAATGTCTTGCCAAAGCGCTTCGTCGGGATCTTGGGGCTCAGTCGGGGGAATAACGGTTGCATCAGACGTACACAATGTTTGATACATCTCATCAGCTTCTTGATTCGTATGCGTGTAGGTTTTGATGATCCAGCATGATCCCAGCATGAGCAGTGTAATACCTGTAAATATAAGAACTTTTTGATACGAGGCTAAACGTTTGAGCATTAATATTGAACGTCCTTTCATACAAACCTTGACTGTGGTCATCAAAATAAGGGATGGCCTAGAGCAAATATCCGAGCTAAGATACCGTCTGAAACAACTTAGGTCAATCTATTTAGAGTAATCTATTATAAAGGATAAGTCAGTGATAAAAGAAGCAGGTATGATTCCAGAAGAGCTGTTACGTGGTGTGGAAGAAGTGCTTCCAATCGATGCTTTAGCCGCCAAATTAAACAAAGGTATACCGCTTAAAATCAAAGCAGGTTTTGATCCTACGGCACCTGATTTGCATTTGGGGCATACGGTTTTGATCAATAAATTACGTCAGTTTCAGCTTTTAGGGCATGAGATTTTATTTTTAATTGGTGATTTTACGGCAACCATTGGTGATCCAACAGGTAAATCTGCAACGCGGGTGCCGCTTACGCCTGAGCAAGTGGTTGTTAATGCCAAAACGTATCAAGAGCAAGTGTTTAAAATTTTAGATCCGGCTAAAACAAACGTTGTGTTTAATTCATCCTGGTTAAATAAGCTCAGTGCGGCTGATTTAATTCAATTAGCTCAAAGCCATACGGTGGCTCAAATGCTCGAGCGCGATGATTTTAGCAAGCGCTACCAGGCCGGTCAGCCGATTGCGCTGCATGAGTTTTTATATCCACTGATTCAAGGCTATGACTCGGTTGCTTTGAACGCAGATATCGAGCTGGGTGGAACAGATCAAAAATTTAATTTGTTGATGGGGCGAGAATTACAAAAAGAACGTGGGTTAGAACCCCAGGTCGTGATGCTCATGCCGTTGATTGAGGGTTTAGATGGCGTGAAGAAAATGTCTAAATCACTCAATAATTATATAGGTATTCATGAACCGGCGGATACCATGTTTGGAAAACTTATGTCGGTGTCAGATGAGTTGATGTGGCGTTATATTGATTGCTTAAGCTTTAAAACCAATGCCGAAATAAAACAATGGCAAGAGGATGTGGCCGCAGGCGGTAACCCGCGTGATGTTAAACTCGCGTTTGCAGAAGAAATTACGGCTCGTTTTCATTCGGATGCAGCGGGAAAACAAGCGCGACAAGATTTTATTGAACGTTTTCAGAAAAAGATTATTCCTGAAGATTTGCCATTGCAGACACTGGAGCTTACGGAGCCTGTTGCTCTCCCTCAACTTTTGAAGCAGATGGATTTGGTTGCGAGTACCTCTGAAGCCATGCGTTTGATTCGAAGCGGTGCCGTACGTGTGGATGAGCAAAAGATAGAAGACACCAAGCTTTTATTACCGTTAGATAGCACGTACTTAATTCAGGTCGGAAAACGGCGTTTGGCAAGGTTAGCATTAGTTCAGATGTAAGGATTGTTTTTTATTTGATCTTATGTTAAAATATAGATCAATTTGTTTTTTATTGGATTTAGCGCTATGATGATGCAAATGCAAGAAATAGAGCAAGAAGTAGCTGCCCCACAGCAAACACAGCAGCTTCAACGTTTACCTGATGTCGGTGTAGAAAATGTTGAGATGTACCGAGTACATGGTGTGACGTTATCAACAGGAAATCTATGGCAATACATGATTCTTCAGTCTTTGTTTCCTCAGCAAGCGGGAAATTTTAGGACACCCTTAACCCAAGAATATATTAATTCTCAGAGGCGTAATTTTCAGTACTTCCAGGGTTGGCCTGCTATTACACGGCACGAGAGGGAATTAGATTCTATTGGGAGAGATGTAAATTACCAGACTCAAATTAGGGGGTTTTTGAACGATTTGGGTTTTGACCCAGCAAGCTCTGGTTGTTGTTCATGGTTGTTATTGGATGATGATTTACCGACAAAAATAGCGAAAGCAATTGCGCAAATTTATTATAAAAACTTAGAGTTGACGGTAGCTGATATTCAACAAGCGATTAAAGCTCAATATGGCCAACCATGGAATGAAGGCGAATTCTCACTGAATGATATCGATGATGGTTTTGTTTCACGCATTGTTCATGCATCGATTGATAACGGTCGAATGGAATTACGTACGTTGTTGCCATATGAGCAAATCGTACAAGTTGCCGTTGATGAATTGAAACATCCTCCGTTGACGATTCAAAGCGTGCTTGAGTGGATGGCAGCGGTATGGAGTAAATTTGTTGAGTTGCTGACCGACGGTTGGGAATACGTGTTTTCCCCAGCTAATCCATAAAAAGATGCTTTTTCGTGCGGCAATTTTTCATTTTGAGAGAATGCTGTCCAAAAATGGATGTGATTGAAA
>JAACPN010000015.1 GCA_009995425.1 Legionella sp.
AAGCACGTAAGAACATGGTTTATATACCTCTTTCTGGCAAAACAATTTTCCATAAGGTTACGTGGACTTTTGGTGCTTCTAAAGTGTTTATGATGCCTGCAAGTGAAGGTACAGGTGTTATTGCTGGTGGCGCAATGCGTGCTGTACTTGATGTTCTTGGTGTTCAAGATATTCTTGCTAAAAGCATGGGGTCAACGAATCCAACCAATGTGATTCGTGCAACCATCGGTGCTCTAATGCGTATTGGTACACCAGATTATGTTGCGGCCAAACGTGGCAAAACTATTGAAGAAGTGGTGGCTGAGTAATCATGGATAAAGAAATTAAAATTACCTTAGTTAAAAGTCTTATTGGTCGTTTGCCTAAGCATGTTCTCATAGCGAAACAACTTGGACTCAAACGCATGAATAGTTCTGTTATTCATCGTGATATCCCTGCTATTCGTGGCTTGGTAAATCAGGTGAGTTACCTGTTGAGTATTGAGGAGAGTATCTAATGAAACTTAATACATTAGCGCCAAACCCAGGCTCTAAGCCTGATGCAACACGTGTAGGTCGCGGAATTGGTTCGGGGCTAGGTAAAACATGTGGTCGCGGACATAAAGGTCAAAAATCTCGCTCAGGTGGATATCATAAAATCCAATTTGAAGGTGGGCAAATGCCTATTCAGCGACGGCTCCCTAAGCTTGGTTTTACCTCGCGCGTTGGTCGAACAGTTGATGAAATTACTTTGTCTGAACTTTCTAAAGTCAGCGCTGAAGTTGTTGATTTACAAGCACTACGAGACGCAGGCTTGATAAATAATACGATACGTGACGTAAAAATTATTTTGTCAGGTGAGTTAAGCAAGAAAGTGGTTGTAAAAGGCTTAAGAGTCACCAAGGGTGCTCGTGAAGCAATCGAAGCTCAGGGTGGAAGCATTGACGCATGAGTAATAAGCATCAAAAGCGTTCAACAAATCGAGTAAGTGGGGGATTAGCCGAGTTAAAAATTCGGCTGTTCTTCGTTTTAGCTGCAATTTTGGTTTACCGCTTGGGCGCTCATATTCCAGTGCCTGGGCTTGATCCACAAAAGTTGGCTAACTTTTTTTCTGAACAGCAAAACACGATCTTTGGCTTGTTTAATATGTTTTCGGGTGGTGCACTTTCACGCGTAACCGTATTTGCTATTGGTATCATGCCGTATATTACGGCATCCATTGTGATGCAGCTTTTTTCTATGGTACTGCCTGCGCTAGAGCAGTTGAAAAAAGAAGGTGAGTCAGGACGTAGAAAGATAAATCAATATACACGTTATTTTACGTTGGTGCTTTCTGTTTTTCAGTCCTTTGGTATGGCTCGTTGGTTGGCTGGTCAGCATATTGCTTTGGCAGCTGATTTAACGTTTTATTTGACTGCCGTAGTAACGCTGGTTACTGGAACGATGTTTTTGATGTGGCTTGGTGAGCAAATTACTGAAAAAGGTGTTGGGAATGGTATATCCTTAATTATCTTTTCCGGAATTGTTTCAAATATCCCTAATGCTATTGCATCGGTGTTTCAGCAAGTACGTGAAGGTCAAATGCAGGCGCTGACGTTGATACTCATCGCTGTCATTGTTGCTGTAGTGACTGGGTTTGTTGTTTTTGTTGAACGTGGTCAACGACGTATTCGTGTTAATTACGCTCAACGTACACAGGGCAAAAAAGTTTATGCAGCACAAACAAGTCATTTGCCACTAAAAATGAACATGGCTGGTGTTATACCACCTATTTTTGCATCGAGCATTATACTTATACCTGCGACAGTTGCTCAGTTTTTTGCTCGAGGCAAGGGTATGGATTGGTTGGCTGATATAGGTATGGCGCTTTCTCCAGGTCAACCGTTATATCTTATTGTCTATGCGGCGGCTATTTTGTTTTTTGCATTTTTCTACACGGCCCTTGTGTTCAATCCTAAGGATACAGCGGACAATCTTAAAAAATCAGGTGCTTATATTCCAGGTATTCGTCCTGGGGAGCAGACAACGCGTTATATTGATGCTATTATGACGCGCCTGACTTTGGTAGGGGCGCTTTATCTGGTGTTGGTTTGTTTGTTACCGCAGCTTTTAATGTATGCATGGCATGTGCCTTTTTATTTTGGTGGAACATCGCTGTTAATTATTGTGGTAGTTATCATGGATTTTGTAGCGCAAGTTCAGGCTCATTTAATGGCGGGGCAGTATGATTCTTTGATGAAAAAAAATAATATCAAAGGAACCAAGTTGCCTGGCCTGTTGTGATTAATGTCGGAGTAAGTAATGAAAGTAAGAGCATCAGTGAAACCCATGTGTCGTAATTGTAAAGTTATTAAACGGCATGGCGCCGTTCGAGTGATTTGTAAAGAAGCGCGACATAAACAAAGGCAAGGTTGAGCACGACTTGATTTTAGTGTGTGAAACAAGTATCTTCTGTCTATTTTTAGCAGAAACATAATAGTGTTCGGAGAGATGAATGGCACGTATAGCAGGTGTGAACATTGCAGATCACAAACATGTGGTGATTGCACTAACTTCAGTTTATGGAGTTGGAAACTCAAGCTCAAGAAAGATCTGTCAGCAGCTTAATATAGAACCTTCAAAAAAGGTTTCTCAGTTGACTGATGCTGAACTTGATTTATTGCGGACAGAGCTTGGAAACATGACCGTTGAAGGCGACCTTCGTCGTATGGTTTCTATAAACATCAAGCGATTGATGGATCTGGGTTGTTATCGAGGCCTTCGGCATCGACGTGGTTTACCAGTTCGTGGGCAGCGAACAAAAACCAATGCACGCACACGTAAAGGGCGTCGTAAGTAAAGAACGATTTTTTGAATTTTCATGTAGGAAATTATAATGGCTACTAACAAGTCAAAACAACAAAAGGGTCGGAAAAAAACGAAACGCGTTGTTTCAGACGGGATTGTTCACGTACATGCCTCGTTTAATAACACGATTGTCACATTTACCGATCGTCAAGGTAATGCTTTGTGTTGGGCTACATCAGGTGGTTCTGGTTTTCGTGGGTCACGAAAAAGTACACCTTATGCTGCTCAAATTGCAACAGAGCGCGCATCAGTCGTTGCAAAAGAGTATGGTATGAAGTCTGTTGCTGTTTTCGTCCATGGTCCAGGGCCAGGTCGTGAATCAACGATTCGAGAACTGATTTCTCAGGAATTTAAAATTGTAGAAATTACTGACGTGACAGGTATACCTCATAACGGCTGTAAGCCCCCTAAAAAACGTCGCGTATAAGGTTTGGAGTAATTTATGGCAAGATATCTTGGTTCAACATCTAAGTTTGCTCGTCGAGAAGGGATTGATTTACTTCTCAAAAGTGGGGTTAGAGAACATAAATCTAAATGTAAGTCTGAAAAGCTGCCGGGGCAACATGGGGATAAACGTCCTCGTTTGTCTGACTACGGTATTCAGTTACGAGAAAAGCAAAAAATAAGACGCTATTACGGTGTTCTTGAGAAGCAATTCAGAAACTATTATAAACTTGCAGCGCGTCAAAACGGTTCAACAGGTGAAAATCTGATGTCGCTTTTGGAGCGTCGTCTTGATAATGTGGTTTATCGCATGGGTTTTGCCAGCACACGAGCTGAGGCTCGTCAATTGGTGTCTCACAAAGCCATTATGGTCAATGACCAAGTCGTCAATATTGCTTCATTTTTAGTGAAAGCGGGTGACGTCGTTGCTGTTCGTCAAAAATCACGTACACAAGGTCGTATTCAAGCTGCTTTAGGCCTGTCTGAACAACGCGCCCCATGTGCTTGGATTGCGGTGGAGTTAGCGACGTTCAAAGGTACCTTTGTTACCTTGCCAACGATAAGTGACTTATCAGCTGATTTTAACATTAGCTTGGTAGTTGAACTTTATTCCAAGTAAACTGGGAGGCATAGAGCCTAATGTATATAGACATTAACGACATGTTGACGCCAAAAGCACTTAAAGTGCAGTTTGATGCTCCCAATCATAGTCGAATTGTTCTTGAGCCGTTAGAACGCGGCTTTGGTCATACGCTTGGGAATGCGCTGAGACGCATTTTGATATCGTCTATGCCTGGCGCAGCCATCACAGAAGTTACGATTGATGGTGTTTTGCATGAGTATAGTACGCTTGAAGGTGTTAAAGAAGATGTGATCAATATTCTTTTGAACTTGAAAGACGTTGCTTTGCGTATGGGTATTGGTGAAGAAGCTACTGTGACCTTGAGTAAGAAAGGTCCTTGCCAAGTTACGGCGGGTGATATTCAAGTCAGTCACGGGATGGAAGTGGTTAATCCAGAGCATGTTATTGCACATGTCAATGAACACGGTTCGCTTGATATGACCTTGACGGTTCGTAAAGGCATCGGTTTTCACACATCTGATGCAGCTGTTTCATATCTTGATGATGAGATGCCAGAGAAAGCTGTTGGCAAACTTAAGATCGAAAATACATTCTCGCCTGTCAAAAAAGTGGCATACTATGTTGACAATGCGCGTGTTGAAAATCGAACTGATTTAGATAAGTTAACCATTGAATTGCAAACGAATGGAACATTAGATCCTGAAGAAGCGATTCGGCTATCAGCAAATATTTTACAACGCCAGCTTCATGCGTTTGTTGATATTAACTTGGAAGAAGCCATTGTTGATCCCAATGAGCAACATGGATTTGATCCCATATTACTTCGTCCTGTTGATGACCTAGAACTTACGGTTCGGTCCGCAAATTGTTTGAAAGCAGAAAATATTAATTTCATTGGAGATCTTGTTCAAAAGAGCGAAAATGAATTATTAAAAACCCCTAATTTAGGTAAAAAATCCCTCACGGAAATTAAAGACGTGTTGGCTTCTCGAGCCTTATCCTTGGGGATTAATTTAGAGAACTGGCCGCCTGAGAATCTCGGCGAGAGTAATTAGTAGGAGTTGTCATCATGCGTCACCGTCATACTGGACGTGGTTTTGGACGAACGAGCAGTCATCGAAAAGCTATGTTTTCAAACATGTGTAATTCTTTGGTTGAACATGAGTTAATCAAAACAACGCTACCTAAAGCAAAAGAATTACGTCGTTATATTGAACCATTGATTACAGCAAGCAAGTCCGATTCAGTTGCTTCACGTCGTTATGTGTTTGATAGACTTCGTTCAAAAGTTTCTGTTGGTAAGTTATTCAACGAACTAGGCCCTCGCTATAAAGAGCGTCCAGGTGGTTATGTTCGTGTACTCAAATGTGGTTTTCGTCATGGTGATAATGCACCTATGGCTATCATTGAGTTCATGGATCGCCCTGAAGCAACAGATGAAGAAGACTTTGTGGAAGAAGTGAAAGCTCCTAAAGCAAAAAAAGATGATGCAATTCAATCTGCTGAATAATGCCGGTTGTTAATGTTTTGTCTTTTACACTTAACGCGCCGTATGCCCCTTTAATATACGGCGCGTTAGTTTTATGAACCATGCAATGTGTCGACAATTTTTTGAACGACTTTCAGAGCAAAACCCTCATCCTACCACCGAGCTAAATTACAGCTCAGATTTTGAATTACTTATTGCTGTGATTCTATCAGCGCAAACAACGGACGTTCGTGTAAATCTTGTAACTCCAGCATTGTTTTCTGTTGCAAACACACCTCTGGCAATGCTTACATTGGGTGAAGAGCAGCTTAAGCATTATATTAAAAGCATTGGATTGTTTAATAGTAAAGCCGTTAATATTATCAAAACTTGCAATCTGTTGGTTAAACATCATCATGGTGAAGTTCCACGAACGCGAGAAGCTTTAGAGGCACTTCCTGGAGTCGGTCGAAAAACGGCAAACGTAGTGCTTAACACAGCTTTTGGTGAGCCTACCATGGCTGTTGATACGCATATATTTCGTGTTGCAAATCGTACCGGCTTGGCCATAGGTAAAACCCCGTTTGCTGTTGAGCAAGGGCTACTTAAAAATATTCCTATTGAATTTCTTAAAGATGCGCATCATTGGCTGATTTTACACGGGCGCTATGTATGCACAGCTCGGAAACCTAAGTGTTCTGAATGCGTTGTGCGTGATTTATGTGATTATCCAGATAAGACGTCCTGAAATTCGCATTTAAATCTAATGGGTGTTAGATTTATTTATTAGAAAAAATTTTTATTTAAAAACAAACGGTAGGCTAGTTTTTAATGAAAAATCTTATACTTATTGCTCTTCAGCGCCCATATACTTTTGTTGTTCTTGCTATACTCATCCTCATTATGGGATTACGATCGATTTATACCTCATCGACCGATGTTTTTCCTGATATTAAAATACCCGTTGTTTCTGTTGTTTGGTCATATTCTGGATTGTTGCCCAGTGATGTATCAGGAAGAATTACGTTTCTTCATGAGCGCGCGATAACCCGAACGGTAGAAGGTGTTAAATCTATTCAAAGTCAGTCTTATTATGGCATTAGTATTATTAACGTTTTTTTACAACCAGGTGTAGATGTTGCAAAGGCTGAGGCTGAGATCACCGCAATATCGCAAACGGTTGTTAAAATTTTACCGCCTGATATATCTCCGCCTATGGTTTTCAAATTGTCTGCATCATCTGTTCCTGTGGCCATGCTTGAAATTTCATCCGATGAACTCTCTATGGCTGAGCTTTATAATGTTGCCACAACAAAAATACGGCCACAGTTAGTCACGATTAGAGGCGCTATCTTACCTCTACCTTACGGAGGAACGACCAGGCAGGTCATGGTTTCATTAGATCCTAAAAAATTATATGCAAAAAACATGACAGCTCTTGATGTTTTAACCAAAATACAGCAACAGAATTTAATTCTGCCTGCAGGATTAGAAAAAATTGACACCATACAATGGCTGGTACAAAACAATGCTGCACCTTTAGCAGTCGAAGAATTTAATAAATTACCAATTAAAACGGTCGACGGTGCAACTGTTTTTTTGAGAGATGTTGGATATGCATCACTCTCAGGTGCACCACAGCAAAATGCGGTGTTGGTGGATGGTAAACAAGCCATTATGCTTGTCGTGATGAAAAGCAGTGAAGTTTCAACACTCGCTGTCGTTGATGGTGTGAAGAAGGCCATACCTAAAATAGAAAAAACATTGTCTGGTGATGTGAAAATAAGCATCATCAATGATGCTTCAAAATTTGTAAAAGATTCTATTCATAATGTTGTTGAAGAAATGCTGATGGCAACCTTTTTAACAGGGCTCGTCGTGTTTTTATTTATTGGATGTTGGCGTTCAACTCTTATTATTTCTATTTCAATACCACTTTCCATTTTAACGGCAATTATTTGTCTTCAAGTGGTTGATGAGACGATCAACGTGATGACTTTGGGAGGGTTGGCTTTGGCCGTGGGCATTTTAGTCGATAATGCTACAGTAATGATTGAAAATATTCATTCGCATTTAGCCATGAATAAATCAAAAAAAGACGCCATTATTGATGCGGCTAATCAAATCGTTATACCTACTTTTGTAGCAACCTTATGCATTACGTTAGCTTGGATGCCCTTGTTTGGCATAACCGGTATTTCAGGTTGGTTATTTAAGCCTATGGCTTTAGCCATTATGTTTGCCATGGCGGCATCGTTTATGCTTTCAATTACCTTAGTTCCAACCATGGCTGATTATTTATTACAAGAGCATGGAGGCTCATCTAAGAGCGCAGTATCAAATAAAGTTGTTGATAAACTTCATCAGTTTCAATTTACCTTTGAACAAAACTTCGAAATTTTTAGGAATAAGTATCAATTAATATTAGAAAAATTAATTGATAATCGTCGTCAATTTATGTTGTTTTTCATTGTGTTCTGTGCGCTTTCATCAATACTTTTGTTGATTAATGGACGAGACTTTTTTCCAGAAATTAAATCGGGAACGCTACAAATGCATATACGTACGCCATTGGGTACGCGTGTGGGAACAGCAGGAGAAATTGCTTCTTATGTTTCGCGCGATATAAGGAAACTTTTACCAGGCCAAATTATAAAAATAATCAGTAATTGCGGTTTGCCTGTAGGTCCTCACAATTTAGCGTTTATACCAACACCTACGATTGGATCGCAAGATTGTGATTTAACGATCACGCTACGTAATAAAGAGTCTCCTGTGTGGGCCTACAGAAATATCTTAAGAAAAGGTTTGAAAGCGACTTATCCTGGTACGGTGTTTACGTTTCAATCAGCAGATTTAACAGCAAAAATTATAAATTTTGGTTCACCTGCGCCTATTGATGTTCATGTGGTGGGATATGATATGAATGAAAATTATGAGTATGCAAAAATGCTCGCTGAAAAATTTCGAATCATACCGGGAGCCACAGATGTTACGGTTCAGCAAACACTGAGCACGCCGACGTTATTAACTAAAACCGATCGAACATTTGGATTGAACGTAAATTTGACCGAAAATGAAGTCGCATTAAATATGATTTTAGCAACAGCGGGTAGTCAACAGTTTTTTCAGCAGTACTGGCTTAATCATACAAGCGGTATTGCCTATCGTTTCAATGTTTATACACCTCAGTATATTATGCATAGTGTTAATAATTTACTGTCTATTCCTGTTAGAAAAACACAAAATAAGAGTAATCTAGAAAGCATTCAACTTGCAGGAAATATTACAGACGTAGAGATCGTCGGTACACCAGGGGTAATTTCTCACCAAGATGTTATGCCATTATTTAATATCTATGTTTCGGCAGAAGGTAGGGCTTTGGGTAGCGTCTTAAAAGATGTCGCTAAAGTAATTTCAAATAATATAGACAAAAAGCCTCAAAAAGCGACTGTTGCTATTCATGGCCAATCGATCGCCATGAAAGGTGCTTATACGGAGCTTATGATTGGGTTCGTCTTTGCCATTATCTTAATATACTTATTAATTGTCGTAAATTTTCAGTCTTGGCTTGATCCTTTTATTATCATAACAGGGTTGATTGGAGCGGTTGCAGGGGCATCTTTATTCTTATTTTTAACACGAACGAATTTATCGGTACCTGCTTTAACGGGGCTGATTATGGCATTAGGTACGGGGACGGCCAATTCAATATTGGTGGTTGCGTATGCACGTGAACGTATGGCATTTCACGGGGACCCTTTCAAAGCGGCGGTGGAGTCAGGGCATGCCAGAATACGGCCTGTTTTGATGACAGCGTCAGCAATGATTATCGGTATGGCGCCAATGTCGCTGAGTAATACGACCAATGCACCACTCGGTAAAGCGGTGATTGGGGGGTTAATACTGGCCACAGCAACAACACTATTTTTTGTCCCTTGTGTTTATACGACTGTTTATCGGAAAAAAAATATTTAATAAGGAACGTATTGTGTTAAATGCGCCATTAAAAAAAATAAAAGCATTTGTAAAATACAGGTCGTATTTTGAGCAATCAATAAGAAATCATAAGCTGTTAGCGGTTGTTTTTTTTGTGTTAATTATTTGGTTGGTTTTGGTTTTCATGATGCGTAGTTATGATTTTTATCAATTAAAAAAAGCAGCATTAAAAGAAGATGTTTATTCAGTTTCTATCGTTTATCCTAAGCAAAATAAGACGCCTGAAACCATTGAGTTGCCTGGCAATATTATGGCTTGGAATCAGTCCTATATCTATTCGCGCGTGAATGGATACATCAAAGCATGGTACACCGATTATGGTGCCAGGGTTGAGAAAGGTCAAATTATGGCTCGTATTAATACTCCAATGCTAAATGCACGTTATGGCCAGGCTAAAGCAGACTTGGAAGCCGTAAAGGCTAAATATAAATTGGCTATATTAACAGCCGATCGCTACATTGCGATGAAAGAATCCAAAGCTGTTTCTATTCAGTCGATATCGGTTAAAGAAGCTATGCTAAAATTTGAAAAAGGAAAGTATGATGCAGCTGCATATCATGTTAAAACACTGAACGAGCGACTGAAATTCAAACACATTATAGCTCCGTTTTCAGGTATTGTGATTTCTAGAAATGTAAATTTAGGTGACTATGTCACCGAACAAGGGAGTGTGGAGGAACAAAGTCCTAAAGCAACACATCTCTTTATCGTGGCTGATATTCAAAAAGTACGTTTGTTTGTTTCAATTCCAGAAAGGTTTGGTCGGTTTTTAAAACCGGGCTTTAAGGCCGATGTTGTGTTTCCTCAATATCCGAATAAGCATTATGCGGCTGAGTTTTTAAGTTCGGCAACGGCATTTGATCCAGAAACCAGAACAGTTGTGACTGAGTTTGTTATCGATAATCAAGACGAATCTATCTGGCCGGGTTCTTATGCAACCGTTACCATATCTGCTGACACAAATGCTGATATTTTGTCGATTCCAACAACGGCGCTGATTTTTGATGCGCATGGCACACGAGTTGCGATAATGGATGAACATCATCGCGTGCATTTTAAAGATATTAAAGTTGATCAATTAAAAGCGAGAACTGTTGATGTCCTTGAGGGAGTATCCGTAACCGATCAGGTGATTAATGCTCCAAATTTAGGGTTGTTGGAAGGTAGTAAAGTTAAGGTCGCAACACTTGCGAAAGGTTATCTTCAATAAGCAGAGTTTCATGATTAAATTAAAAGCTCATAAGCATCGATCAAAACCAGACAAGCTTAGCTGTGTGCTTGTTATGGTTTTATTGCTGTCTTCTTGCGGAGCTAAACGCGATATTATTGATTTGTCCCCTGAATATAACCCTGAAAAGTTGATTGTACCTCGCGATTTTCGAGGTCAAAGCCCCTTCAAAATAGCCACGCCTTCAGAAAATACCTACAGTGGCGAATGGTGGAAATTATTTAATGATCCCGAGTTAGATCAGCTACAAAAAAAGCTTTATGAGAGTAATCCAACGTTACAAGCAGCAGGGGAGCGGTTCGTCCAATCAAGATATGAAATGATGAAGGCGCGCTCCATGTATTTACCTCATTTGGGCATTAAAGGTTTTTATGATCAAAATCAGCGCTCGAGTGATGATTTGATGCATGGACAAGTCAATGAGCTTGCCTTGGGAAACACCTCATCGTTTATGGGGCCTCTATCTTGGGAGCCTGATATATGGTCAAAATACAGAAATGCAACCAACATACGAGTCTTTCAAGCACAAGCATCTGCGGCAAATTATGGCGCTATTCGTTTATTGCTCCAAGCAGAGCTTGCAGCAAATTATTATACCCTGCGGGCACTGGACGCAAAAAATAGCGTGTACTTTCAGTCCATTGCTTATTATAAAAAAGCTTTGGACATGGTCACCATTCAATTCAACGGTAATTTAGCATCCAGCCTTGATGTCGCTCGAGCAAAATTTTTATTGACCAGTACTGAGTCGAAGCAACTCGATGTTGAAGCCGAACGCCAGGTTGTGGAACAGTCGATTGCAGCATTAGTCAATGTTTCACCTTCTACGTTTAGAATAAAACCCGTGAGTACGTTTAGTATTCCCAAAATGACTATACCCAAAGTTTTACCGGCGGATCTGTTAGAACGTAGACCGGATATTGCGGCATTAGAACGCAAAATGGCACAGGCCAATAAATCCATCGGTATTGCTCGCGCAGCATTTTTTCCTGATATTAATTTAAACGGAAGCAGCAGTTTGTTTCTTATCGCGAAAATATCAAACCCTGTTTGGGCCTTTGGTAGCATTCTCGATTATAATATTTTTGAATCGGGATACCGGCGTGCACAATTGCAACGTTCCTGGTCTGTCTATCGTGAAACACTCAATCAATATCGAGAAGGTGTGCTCACGGCATTTAAAGAAGTGGAACATGGACTCAGTAAAACCAATCTTATTGATAAGTCGCTAGGACGACAAAAAGAAGCGGTTGCGGCAGCATTTCATATGCAAGAACTCACCATGGATTTATTTCGAGGTAAATTAGCGTCATCACTCGATTTGCTTTATGCAGAACTCAAAACACTAGAAGCACGTATTCATGAGGTAGAGATCAAAATGAATTTGATGGTCTCCACTGTACATCTTGTGAAAGCATTAGGGGGCGGATGGGAACAAAAAAATCAAATGCCTCAAGATAAGCAAATTCCAGCGTTTGGATTATTTCAATACACTAAGCTTGGTGAGATCAAACCGGTGGTTGATATTGGAAAATCTGATCCAGAAAACCAAGTGAATTTAATTGGAGGATATTAGAGCATGAAACTATCTAATTAAACTCAGCCTGGTAAGATGCGATCCTATTTTAGAGCGCGATATTTTTATGCCAAAATTAACAGACCATCAGATTAAGCAACAAACGATAGCTTGGATACGTACGTTTATTATTTACTATAATATTTGTCCATTTGCAAAACATACCGTTCATCACGAAACGCTCGCCATCGAGCTTGCTCGACCGGATAATAATGTCGAGCAAGCGCTTGAAACCATGATGACAACGCTTGTACACATGGATGAAAATGCTGATATAGAAACCGTTTTATTGGTCTTTCCTGATTTTTTTTCAAATTTTGATGATTATTTAGATGGTGTTGCTTTAGCTGAAGAGCTTTTATCTATGAGTGGTTATGAAGGCATTTATCAACTCGCGACATTCCATCCTGATTATTGCTTTGCGGATGTTTCAGTCACAGATGTATCTAATTACACCAATCGTAGTCCTTACCCTATGCTGCATATTTTACGAGAAAATAGCATTGAAAAGGCGCTTGATTATTACGGTGACACCAGTCAAATCCCAGAGAATAATATTTTAACCATGCACACATTAGGCCTCGATAAGGTCAAGGCCTTATTAAAAAATCTAAGTTCGTAAAACAAAATTGAGTCGTGTAATGTTTATTCTCGTGATTTTTACGTTATAATCTCTTTCCAATCGATCGCATTATGGAGAATTTAAATGGCACGTGGTGTAAATAAAGTTACTTTAATCGGAAATATCGGCGCAGATCCAGATCTGAGATACATGCCGAATGGTAATGCAGCAACAACCCTTTCGTTAGCAACCAGTGAATCTTGGAAAGATAAACAAACCGGTGAGCGTCAAGAGCGCACCGAATGGCATCGTGTGGTTTGTTTTAACCGCTTGGGCGAAATTGCAGGTGAGTACGTGAAAAAAGGCTCTAAGCTTTATGTAGAAGGAAGTATTCGTACTCGTAAGTGGAAAGATCAGCAAGGTGTTGATCGTTATACAACCGAAATTGTTGCTTCTGATATTCAAATGCTGGATTCAAAAGGTTCTGTTTCGGGTGACTATGCTGAAATGGACCAGTCAGCAGGCCGAGCTCAACCTGTAGGGCAATCTAAAGCTCAGTCAGCACCGCAAGAATCATTTGACGCTTTGGACGACGATATCCCGTTCTAAGCTAACCTGTTCCGCATGCTTATGCATCCTGCCGTTTGTTTGCAGGATGCATTTGATTTATTAAGGGGGTTATGTGATGCTTGCCTTATCTATGTTTAAATCCCAATCGCCTCCGGCAAACGAAGCCACGCCGGCACTTACTTTTTTTGCCGTATTAGATATATTGAAAAATAGACATTTTATTTCAGCGGAGTTTGCTCAAAAAATCCTGGAGCATTCTTCACCTCCATCTGCGCCCAAAATATCACTTGCAGCCATTGAGGCGGCAAGAAAATTAGGTGATATTCAAGCGAGCCAGCCTGAAACAGATTTGTGCATGGATATAAGCTATTTTACGGATGAAGACGAAACACCACCCGAGCAAGAGACGAAACGCTTTAGATGTGATTCGTAGCTTGTTGAGTCATCGGTTTTTGCTTCATGGAAATGGCGATATAGAGCCATAACGAAGCAATGAAGGCATTGGTGATCACAACGCCAGAGTTACCGTAATGTTGATACAATAAGCCCGCCATACTTCCGCCTGCAAAAATACCTAAAAACTGACTGCTAGAGTAAACCCCCATCGCCGTACCTTTGTTTTTGGGATTGGTGCGTTTAGACACCAACGAAGGTAGCATGGCTTCTAATGCATTAAATGCTAAAAAATAGATAAACATGAGACTACAAAACACTCTCCAGGGAAGCGAGTGTTGTGCGAGTAGTGCTTGTGCAGTGCCCATGAGTCCAACCGCTATTAAAAACACAAGCTTTGTTTTGCCACGTTTTTCTGCAAATAAAATTAACGGCACGGCTGTAAGAAAAGAAATCACAAGCATAGGAAGGTAAAAATGCCACACAGCCGTGATTTGGTGGGTTTCTATCGCTTTACTCAGCTGAAGTGGCAATACAAAAAAAGTCGCTGTCAGCATGGCGTGTTGACAAAAAATACCAAAATTTAAACGCTGAAGCTCTGCCTGCTTAAACACGTCATGTAAGCGCGTTCGGTATGAGGTTGTATGTAGCTCGGGTGAGGTTTTAGGCTGAGGAACCACAAAATGTATTAATATGAGTCCGAAGCATGCCAGTACGATTGTCACTATAAATAACCCAGAAAGCCCTGTGTGCTGAGCAAGCGGTGGGCTAATAATAAAAGCTAAATTAAACGATAAACCAATGCTACCACCAATAACGGCCATAGATGAGGTACGTTTTGATTCGGGAGTTAGGTCGGCTAGCAGTGCCATGAGGACACTACCAATCGCACCCATGCCTTGTAGGGTTCTTGCAACGATCATACCTGTTATAGAATGTGTGGTCGCACCCAGTATGCTACCTAAGGCAAGCAGCATAAGCCCAGCGATAATTAAAGGCTTGCGACCGTAGCGGTCAGAGAGTAACCCAAAAGGTATTTGAAGTAGGCCTTGGCTTAAGCCGTAACAGCCTAATGCTAAGCCTATCAATGCAGGCGTTGAACCGGTTAAATTATGCGCATAAAGCGAGAAGACTGGAATAAGTAAAAATAAACCCAGCATGCGGCATGAAAATATCGCGGCAATGGGAAGTACGGTGCGTAACCAGGTTGATTTCATATAAACACAAACATTTTCGTGAAACGATGAGCAGATGGTACAAAGAATAAGCTTTAAAGTAAAGCTTATTCGTGAATTTTGACATGCATATGAATTGACATATGAGGTTTGGTCACGGTAGCCTTGAGCCATTTTGAGGCTGAGGCAAGGGAGATAGGTATGTCTGAATTATTATTGGCGAACCGTGTGGCACTGATTACTGGTGGTGCACGTGGGATTGGTCGAGCAACGGCACTTAAATTAGCACGTTCCGGGGCTGATATAGCCATTGTTTATTTTAATAGTTCGGATGAAGCAGAAATTGTTGTCAACGAAATCGAAGCGCTGGGCCGTCGCGCTGTAGCGTTTCAAGCCAACGTTGCAGATCATGCCTCGGTAAAAGATTTATTTAAAGCATTTAAAACGCATTTTGATACGCTTGATATTTTGGTGAGCAATGCGGCAAGTGGTGTACTTAAACCTGCGCTTAAAATGTCGACCAAACACTGGCGTTGGTGTATGGAAACGAATGCGCTTGCTTTAAATCACCTGGTAACCGAAGCGCGACCCTTGATGCCACAAGGCTCGAGTGTGGTGGCGTTATCAAGTCTGGGTGCTGCGCGTGCGATACCTAATTATGCTTTTATTGGTGCTTCTAAAGCAGCACTGGAGGCGCTGGTGCGTTCGTTAAGTCTTGAGCTTGCCCCCGACGGTATTCGCATTAATACGTTATCCGCGGGTGTGGTTGATACCGATGCATTAAAGCACTTTCCTAATCGTGAAGAGTTACTGGACCAAGCCGAAGCACGTTCACTCATTGGGCGTACCATGACACCGGGCGATGTGGCTGATGGTGTGTATTTATTGTGCTTGCCTGAAGCCCGGCTTTTGATGGGGCAAACGTTGTTTCTTGATGCCGGTTTTTCTGTCACAGGATAAGTCGATCAGTCGATAAGTCGATAATTATCATGCGCATGCTGGAAAAACTTGTGTTACAATTCGGAGCTTTCTAAACCTGTTGATGCGTAAGGGATTGTGATGATGAATGTAGAAAACGTTTACCCAAAAGTTCAAGAAATTATTGCCGATGTATTGGTGATTGATGCAGTCGATGTAAGCTTAAAATCACGCTTAATTGCTGATTTGGGTGCTGAGTCAATTGATTTTCTTGATTTGGTGTTTCAACTTGAAAAAGAATTTTCAGTTAAAATTCCACGCGGTCAACTTGAAAAAAATGCACGTGGCACGTTAACTGAAGAAGAGTTTGAGTCAGGTGGTGTTTTAACAGCCGAAGGTATGGTTGCTTTAAAAAATTATTTAAACGAAGTGCCAGAAGAGCATTTTACACCTAATCTCAAAGTCAATGAGATCCCTATGCTTTTTACGGTAGAAACATTTTGTAAATTGATCATTGCAGCAAAAGCGGCGCAACCTGCAGAAGCTGTAACGGCTTAAGTCATGCATTTTTTATTTGTCGATCGTATTCTTGCGTTAACGCCAGGTGGGGTGACGCAAGGCATTAAACACGTGACGCCCGATGATTATTATCTCTGTCTTGATGAGCAGAACAGGCGTTATTTTGTCCCATCTTTAGTTGGCGAGACCGTTGGGCAATTGGCGGCTTGGAACGTGATGATGAGTCATGACTTCACGAAGCGTCCTGTGGCGGGGATTGCCGAGCGTGCGACGCTGCATCGACCGGTTTATGTGGGGGAGACGCTTCAGCTTGAAGCAACACTTGATGCTTTAGATGACTCGGCGGTGCAGTACCACGGGACGGCTCGCGTGGGTGACGAAGTGGTGTTTGAGCTAACCGGTGCTCTGGGTCCGCTTTTGCCGATGGATGATTTTATTGATGTCGATGTGGTGCGCGCGCAATTTGATGAGCTCAATTTAAATCAACCCGAGGCGTTATCCGATGAGTTGCTGCTGCGTGCGCCATTCGGCGAGTCTTCGGTTGATAAATTACATCATGTGAATGCACGGGTGCAGTTTGACCGAATTTTAGAACATGAGCCGGGTGTTTGTATTACAGCAGAAAAATGCATCACACGCGCTGCACCGTATTTTCCCGACCATTTTCCTAAAAAACCGGTTTTACCCATGACCATACTGCTTGAGTGTGTTATGAACCTTGGGCGGTATTTTGTGGATCAGCTCGTGTTTGATAAGGCGTATCGTGTGCAGTGCGTGCAGCGTATCAAAATGAGTGACTTTGTTACGCCAGGTGCTGTATTAAGTGCAACCTTAAAATTAAAATCTCAACATGACGGTGAGCTCGTACTTTCCTGTCGTGTAAGTAACTTCGGTAAGCGGGTGTGTGTCTTGGAATTGGTTATGGTTGAAGTGAAGGAGATAGCATGAAGCAACGGCGCGTTGCCATTACGGGGATTGGTGTGGTGTCGCCCTTGGGGCATGATGCGCGTAGCACATGGCAAGGGCTTATGGCGCGAAAATCAGGCATGCAGAAGATTCAGCAATTTGATGCATCTGGTTTTCCTGTGCGTTTTGCGGCAGAGGTAAAAAATTATACGCCGCGCGCCGTGCGTTCAGGTAAACATCACCGTTTTACCATGCCGTTTACGCAATTTGCGCTGGACGCAGCAACTGAGGCTCTTCACGACGCCGGCATTCATCCTAAAACCGTAGCTGATAACGCTCGTTTTGGGCTTGTGGCTGGTAGTGGTATGATGACCGGTGACTTTGATCACCTCACCCGATTTCAGCAAGCCGCTGCATTTGAAGGCGCGGTTGATTGGAATATATTACAGCAACAAGGTGACGCATTTTATCGTTTGAACGATTTTGGACGCACGGCTTCAAACAGTGGTCTTTCTTTGCTTATTCAAGAATTTGGTATCACAGGTTATGCGAATTCTGTCCATACTGCATGTGCTTCAGGAGGCCAGGCGCTTGGACTGGCTATGCACGTGATTCGTCGAGGTGAGGCGGATTATATGTTGGCTGGTGGCTTTGACTCGATGATTAATCCCTTAGGCGTTTCAAGTTTTTGCTTATTGGGTGCTTTATCTTCTTATAACGAGACGCCAGAGACCGCGAGTCGCCCTTTTGATGGTTCACGGAATGGGTTTGTTTTAGGTGAAGGCTCGGCATTTTTAGTGCTTGAATTGTGGGAGAAAGCGAAAGCACGCGGTGCAAAAATTTATGCTGAACTTGCTGGTGAAGGTAATACCTTGAGTTCTTATCGTATTACAGACTCACATCCTGGTGGTGATGGTGCAAATCAAGCGATTCAGGGCGCGCTTGCTGATGCCGGGGTGCAACCTTCGGATGTTGATTATATTAATGCTCACGGTACGTCGACAAAAATGAATGATTTAAGTGAAACCAATGCGATTAAAGCCGTGTTTGGTGAACGTGCGTACAAGCTTCCGGTAAGTTCAACCAAGAGCCAAACAGGGCATTTGATTGCTGCGGCGGGTGCCATCGAAGCCGCCATCTCCGTGCTGGCCATTCAACATGCCACGGTGCCCATGACAAAGAATCAAACCACACCCGATCCGGCATGTGATTTGGATTATGTTGCTGAGGGCCCACGCGAAAAATCTCTCGGTGTGGTGCTGTCGAATTCGTTTGGGTTTGGGGGAACCAACAGTTGTCTTTTGTTTAAGCATCCTGAGTTTGAAAGGGGGCGAGTATGAGTGATTTAACACGCGTGATGATCACCGGTATGGGTGCCGTGAGTGCCTCGGGCATGAATATCGAGGCCATGTGGGACGCCTTGCTTCTAGGGAATACAGGCATTGACGAAATTAAGACGGCTGATATATCGACGTGGTCGCATCGTTTAGGGGGTGAGATTAAAGATTATCAACCCGCGAAGATGTTACCTGAGCGCAAATTATTAAAAGCGATTTCACGTCAAGATGTTTTGGGTATTTCGGCGGCTATGCAAGCCATCGAAGATAGCCAAATACTGCCGTATCGTGATGGTTTAGCTGATCGTACCGTCTTCAACGAAAAAACAGGGGTGTTTGTAGGCTCCCCAGGTAATAAATATGATCAGCAATATGATTTTTTACCGCTGATGGCAAAAACTCAAAATCATATGCAAGCGTTTGGTGCAGAGTTGATGAACGAAGTTCACCCGATGTGGCTTTTGCGTATTTTGCCCAATAATGTTTTAGCCTATACCGGCATTACGTATGGGTTTAAAGGTGCAAACCATAATGTTGTGAATCATGCGACCGGTGGTATGCAGGCGTTGCTTGAGGCCTATCATGCCATTCAATCAGGTCAAGCTGATCGTGTTGTTGTGGTGGCATACGATGTTGGTACGGATTTACAAGCCTCGTTTTATTATGAGCGTTTGGGGTTATTAAGTGCACAGCATTTGAAGCCGTTTGATATGACCCATGACGGGACAATTTTAGCAGAAGGTGCGGCAGCACTTGTGCTTGAGTCTGAAGCCAGTGCTAAGACACGCGGTGCGACGACCTATGCCGAAATAACAGGCGGGTTTGCACGAACGGAAGGCTCGGGTTTATTCTCGATTGAGGCTTCTGGCGACGCGCTCACCGAGTTGTTGCGTCAAACGCTCGATGCTCAAAAAATTACGCCTGATGACTTAGCGTTTATCGTGGCGCATGGTAACGGCAATCCCAAATCAGATATCAGTGAAGCGCATGCCATCAATCGCGTTCAGGCTGATGTACGTGTACCTGTAACAGGGTTTAAGTGGGCTATGGGGCATACGTTATGTGCCTCAGGTCTAATGGACGCTGCGTTAGCCGCAAAGGCTTTGAAAACACGTGTGCTACCCGGCATTGAAAATTTAGATGCGCCGGCAAAGGCTTGCGAGCATCTAAATTTACAAACCAAACCGCAAGCACTTGATGGTGATGCAAAACATGCCTTATTAATTAACCGCGGTTTTGGTAGTATGAATGTAACCGTGACGATGAAAGCTTGTGACCACGCTTAATCAACAAATTAACGCCCTCCCTGTATCAAAAACAGGGCGTTTTATCTATCGATTTTTGCCGTATCGCAAGCAGGTTATTTTAAGCAATATAGAGCATGTGTTTGGAGAGCAGCTAAGTCAGGCTCAAAAAATACATTTGGTTAAAGCGTTTTATTCGCATTTAGCACGCTCTATTCAAGAAACGATTCACTTGCGGTTTATGAGCGAGCGTGAATTATGTTCTCGTGTCGAGGTGCGGGGGCATGAGCGCTTGCTCGAGGTCGCTGCAGAAAACAAAGGCGTGCTTGTGCTAACAGGGCATTTTGGAAGCTGGGAGTTCGCTCCGATTGGAGGTATTGCAAATTTTAAGCAATTCCAAGGCCAGTTTCATTTTATTCGCCGTTTGATTGGGAATAAAACGCTTGAGAAAATCTTATTTCGCCGTTATTACCAAGCAGGCCTTAACGTGATTACGAAAGCCAATGCACTGCAGCATGTCACCGAAGCGTTAGAAAAAAATCACGCCGTGGTGTTTGTGTTAGATCAGCATGCCTCGCTTGCCAATCGAGACGGGATTGCCGCCGAGTTTTTTGGAAAAAAAGCCGGAACCTATCGAAGTTTAGCGACATTCTCACGCAACACCGGTGTGCCGGTTGTGCCCGCTGCAAGTTACCGTTTGCCGAACGGCCGCCATGTTCTTGAATTTCATGAAGCGATTGCTTGGGAAGATAAGCCGGGTAATCAAGCGGCACTCTATCATAATACCTGCGCGTATAATCGCGCACTCGAAAAAATCATTCTTGCCCATCCTGAGCAATGGTGGTGGCTGCATCGTCGTTGGAAATTATAGGCCTCTCTTCGTGGTTTAGGTGTTTTCGAAACACACGATTGTTTTTATTTGATCATCATGTTATATTTTTGTCTTTATTAAAACAGTTAAAGGTAATCGGTGTAAAATGAAAACAAATCAAGAGCGTATAGCATCTCCTGTTCCAGGCGAGCGCCGCAGCTCGTTTGCTGCAATCAATCAAACTTTATCTGGAGCAGTCAAATCCGCTCCAAAAAAAGTGAACTTCGCCGAGACTTGCAGGGTTGTTCTTATTCCCAAAAGACATGAATATACAGCAGCAGGCATCAGGTTATGGTCGACTTCACAAGAGTTCGAGCAAATGAAGTATGAAGGGAGAAGAGAGAGGCTACTAGAAAAGTTTGTGCTGCAGCATGTAAAAAGCTTGGTGATTGAGACAGATGCAGAGGCTTCGCAGGGTACCTCTTTAACTTAGCAACGTTTATTCTGCGTGCGCGCTTGTGTTTCAAACTAATTTTCCTTCGTAAACAAATTCAGCTGGGCCTGTCAGCTTGAGCGTGTCCGTTATGTTAGCCCATTCGATCCATAAATCACCACCGGGCACGCTTACTCGAATCTTGGTATCTAAGTCATAAAAACGTCGAGCGACAGCGGCGGCGGCCGCAGCACCACTGCCGCATGCCTGTGTCTCACCTGCGCCACGTTCATGTACGCGTAGTAAGATATGATCAGGCGTATCTAATTCTAAAAATCCTACATTGGTATGTTCTGGAAAATGTGGATGCGTTTCAATCTGAGGACCTAAACTATCCACGGGCGCTTGTTTTATATCATCGACCATGATGATCGCATGAGGGTTTCCGAGCGCGACGGCATGAACACATACAGGTGCATGATGAGCGAGTGTAAGCGCATAGCTTTTTTCCTCCTTTGGCTCAAGCAGTGGAATATATTCTGGTGCCCAAACAGGACATCCCATATCAACGGTTACGGTCTTATCTGGGTTGATATGTAACGTGAGCTCGGTTGTTGTTGTGGCGACGCGAAGTGTTGTTTTAGGTGAAAGTCCGTAATGCTGAATAAATCGTGCAAGGCAGCGCGCACCGTTTCCGCATTGCCCGACGGGGGTACCGTCGGCATTAAAAATACGGTAAAAAAAATCAATATTAGGCTGCGTGCTGGGCTCGACAACCAGGCATTGGTCAAAACCAACGCCGGTATCACGACGACTTAAAATTTTAATTTTATCAGGTGTTAATGGAACCGCATGACGCGTGGCGTCAATCACCATAAAATCATTACCAAGCCCGTGCATTTTTGTAAATTTTAGACTCATGAGATTGTTCCTGCTTGTTGTTTTCGTCAGGTAAGTAAAGCGGTCCTTTTTGTCCGCAGGCACTTAAGCTGAGCGTAACTAAACTTAGTCCTAACCAAGCTATTCGTAATTTCACGTGGTTTTCTTCATTAAATTTTAAATTAATCTGAGTATAGCGCGAAGTGCTGCGAGCTTAAACCGTGACTGTTAAATCGAACCGAGTGTTGCTATAGCGTGGCGCATTCGCGATAATCTATTTTTTTATTTACCTGGAGAGTGCATGTGAATGCTGTGGTAATAGAACCTAAGCAAACTGCCGAAGCTTGTGTCATTTGGATGCATGGTTTGGGCGCAAGTGCCGATGACATGGTGGGCTTGGCTAAGCAATTACCACTAAAAGTACCTATGCGACATGTGGCATTAAATGCGCCTGTTCGTCCTGTGACACTAAACCAGCATATGCCCATGCCGGCGTGGTATGACATTGTGGGTATGAAGCTTACCGATCGAGAAGACCGTGCGGGTATTTTAGCATCAGAGCGCATCATCCTGAACGCGATTGAACAACAGGTTGCTGATGGTTTTTCACACGAGCAGATTTTTTTAGCCGGCTTTTCGCAAGGTGGGGCCATGGCTTTATTCACCAGTTTGCATGCCATGCCAAAGCTTGGGGGCGTGATTACTTTATCTGCTTATTTGCCGCTGGCCTCAACATGCGAGGTGAAGCTTGATGTGAAAACACCGATATTTATCGGCTCAGGAAGATTTGACCCGATGGTGCTTCCTGCATGGACGGCAGAAAGCGTAGCCTGGTTGCAAAACAAAGGTTTTAATCACCTCACCGTGCATGATTATCCTATGGAGCATTCGGTGTGCATAGACGAGATGCGGGATATTGCGGTGTGGCTTGAGATGTATGCTGTATTAAACAAAGGAGAGGCATCATGACGGTAGTCAAACGTGCACGCGAAGTGAACTTCTCGTGTGAACAAATGTATAATTTAGTGAATGATATCGAGCGTTATCATGAATTTTTACCCTATTTTGAAAAGAGCGTGGTGCATCATCGGGATGAAGATGAAGTGCAAGCGACGCTTGTGATTTCAGCAGGAGGTATGAACAAATCGTTTACTACACGTAATCGCTTGCAAGCCGATAAAATGATTGAGTTGCGTTTGGTGGATGGACCGTTTAGTCATCTTGAAGGTTTTTGGCGGTTCGATCCGACCGACACGGGTTCTATGATTACGTTTGATCTAGAATTTGAGTTTTCGGGACGTATGTTATCGATGTTGTTAGGCCCTGTTTTTGAACAAGTGACCGATAAAATGGTGGATGCATTTTGTGAGCGTGCCGAGGCGTTGTATGTTACCAATTGAGGTTGTGTATGCCCCTAAAGAAGCAGGCATCTTGCATACAACGCATGCTTTTTGTGCTGGCATGACCGTGGCCGATGCTTTGACTGCCTCAGGAATTTTTGAGCACTATCCTGAAGCGCGAGATTTGCCTGTTGGCATTTTTTCTCAAAAAGTGGCGCGAGATACATTCGTTAAGCCTGGCGATCGGGTTGAGGTGTATCGGCCGCTTTTAAGTGATCCGAAAGAAAAGCGGCGAAAACGTGCGCGTTAAACCAACCTGCATGAGCATTAGGTTTGAATTCGAGTGACGTGATTGTTTGAAAAATAGATGCTCAAATGACGTATTTGGTCTGAGCGACTCCCTTTTCGCCAGGTGTAAGCATAATCCCAGCGGTTGTTATTAAACGTTGGACTAAGTAAGCTTGTGCCCATAAAAATAGCGACTTCTTCTTTGGTCATGCCGGGCTTGAGTTGTTTGATTTTTTTCTCGGGTAATAAATTACCTTGTTGTACAATACGGCGTGAAAAATCATACGAGGCACAGTGTGTGAGTGAAAACACCATGCATGCTATACAGATGAGCCGAGAGAGAAGTTGAGTCCATTTGTTCGTCATGAATAAATTCGCCATAATACGGTAAGATTTTGGATTGTATTACATGCATGAAACCTTGTCCAAACAATAGGCCTAAATGAGAGGCCTAAATGAGAGAAATGAATGTGGAAGAAAGTCAGCAGTTAAAAGATGTCGGGTTAAAAATTACCTTGCCTCGACTGAAAGTGCTTCAAATTTTAGAGCAATCTAAAACACGGCATTTGAGCGCAGAAGATATTTATCGTGCACTGATAGATTTGGGCGAAGACGTGAGCTTGGCCACGGTGTATCGCGTGTTAACACAGTTTGAAGCAGCTGAGCTTGTGCATCGTCATCATTTTGAGGGTGGGCATTCGGTGTTTGAGCTCAGTGAAGGTGAGCATCATGATCATTTGATTTGTATTAAGTGCCGCAAAGTTTTTGAATTCGTCGATGAGTTAATTGAAGCACGCCAACATGTGATTGCTGAACGCGCTCAATTTAAAATGACCGATCATGCCCTCACCATTTATGGGTGGTGCATTGATTGCCAAAAACACATGGAAACCTGACGCATTATTTCGTTTCTTTGATATAAAAAAGTAACGTAAACGAGATCAGGAACATCATCGGTAAAAGGGATAGTGAATGCATATAATTTGATGTCGAGTAAATTTTCATGCCATCCAGCATGTCGCCATCCCAGGTGTGATTGAGTAAGAAGCCGACCAAAGGCAAACCAACAGCACCGCCAATCATATTCGCTGTATTCATGAAGCCCAGCGCTGCACCCGAATGCGCTTCATCATGTATTTCTTTGATGAGCGAAAAGGCGGGGAGCAAGCAGCTTGATGCGAGACCAAAGATAAAAATTAAAAAACCAAGCACAGATAAGGGAAGGTGAGGCGCATATAAAATCAAAGCGATTGAAATGAGTGCGCCGAGTGAACCTGCAAGCATGATGGGGCGTTTTGTTTTAAATAGCCCCGCTAAAAAGCCCGTTAACGGTCCTCCAATCACCCAGCCTAGAAATAAAAGTGATACCAGACTTGCAGCTGTGGGTTTATCGAGTGTGTAGGCTCGCATGATAAACGGAACCCCCCAAAGCCCGCCAAATATTGAGGTAGGTGCAAACATCAGTCCACCATAACCAGCAATAATCCAGCTGCTTTTGCACGAAAGTACTTGTTTTAAGCCGTGCAAAATATGAGTTTTTTCAGAGGCTAACTTGGCCACCTCATCCCCTGCGTTTTCTTGATTGGGCTGCTTGATTTTTACTAACCAGACCACAAACACCGTCAGAATAAGCCCTAACAAGGCCAGTGCGTACAGTGTAATTCGCCAGCCGATGCTATCAATCATGACAGCAAGCGGGCCTCCTCCCATGATGCTGCCTGTCATGCCGAGGGTGACCATGAGCCCAACAAAAAAAGGAAAGCGGCGAGGTGGAAAAAGCAGTGTGGCAAGTTTCATGGAGCAAATGGCTGCAAAACCTGAACCTAACCCAATAAGTAATCGACCGCATGAAGCTTGCCACATGTTATGACTGGTCGCAAAAAAAGCACAGCCAAGCGTACATAAAAGAATGGCCGTAATCAGTAGCGATCGTACGCTATAATGGTCTGCAAGTACGCCAGCAGGAATTTGGATGGGCGCGTAGGTATAAAAAAAGAAACCGGCTAAAATGCCGAGCTGCCCTGCATCCATCGATAGGTCGCGCATCAGATCATGCACCATGACGCCGGGAGATACTTGGATCAGATTTTCATAAAAATAAAAAAATGCGCCTAAAAACCAAATCAACCAAGGAAGATAGGTTGTTTTAGAGCGCGTGGAAGATGTTGTTATATTGCTTAGATTGTGCATGGTTTTTCATCCATGGGAAGATTAAATTCAGCATAAGGGTTCATCCTACCTGAGTGATGCTGATTTATCCAGGATGTTGTGCGTTAAGAATTCGTTTTTGCTATATGTAAGTGCGAAACGACTTTTTTAACACCATGTACGGTTAAAATGCGTTTAATCAGGGGCGCAATCGAATCGTTATTTTTAACAGCACCGGATAATGTCACCACGCCGTTGTTGGTGTTCGCGTTGATGCCAACCAAAGGAATGGATTCATCATCGAGCACTTTGGCTTTAAGAACAGCTGCTTCAACTTTGGCCGTAATGTAAGCATCGGTGATGGATGTGTTGACATCATGAATATTTAAATTATCGGTATCAATCGATTCAACACCGGGTGTTGCTTTGACGAGGCGAAGTGCTTCGACAAAGGCTTCTTTATTCTTGACGTTGCCCGTGAGTTTGACGGCACCATGATCGGTTGAAACCGAGATTTTCAACGGATTTAAATGTTTGCTTTCGGTGATTTTGGTCGTTATTTTGGTTGTAATCACGGAATCACTGAGTTCATGTTCAAGCGTTTTGAGGTCGCTTGCGTGTGGTGACGTCACGGTACACATGAGGCCAATCGCTAAAACAAAATGTAATAATGCTCGCATGCATATCTCCGAAGATGAGTTCATATAGGTGATGAAGGCTGTGTATATTCTAACATGTAATGCTAAATTTTTAAATATTTTGTTTCCAAGGGGATCTAACTGTTTTATTTTATTTTATTTTATTTTATTTTATTTTAAAGATATCGTTGAGGTAAGCATGTTAGACTCAAGCTTATTGTATGATGTTTAGCTGACGATTGGACTTTGGACTATTGATAAGGTGCAGGCATGAGCTCAATTCAAATTCGTGGGGCACGAACCCATAATCTACAAAATATTACGGTCAATTTACCAAGAAATAAGCTTTCTGTGATTACAGGACTTTCGGGCTCAGGTAAATCATCGCTGGCCTTTGATACGCTTTATGCCGAAGGTCAGCGTCGGTATGTGGAGTCACTCTCATCCTATGCTAGGCAATTTTTATCGATGATGGATAAGCCAGACATGGATGCTATCGATGGTTTGTCACCGGCGATTGCAATTGAGCAAAAAGTTACCTCGCATAATCCGCGATCGACCGTCGGTACCACGACAGAAATTTATGATTATTTGAGATTACTTTATGCACGCGTAGGTATTCCGCATTGCCCCAAGCATCAGCTCGCTTTGCAAGCACAAACCGTGAGCCAAATGGTCGATCATGCTTTAAATCTCCCCGAAGAAAGTAAAATTATGGTGTTAGCACCGGTGATTCGTGGAAAAAAAGGTGAGCATGAGCAAGTTTTAAAACGCTTGCACGTGTTAGGCTACGTGCGAGCTCGGATTGATGGTGAATTATACGATTTAGATCAGCCACCAGAGCTTGAGCGGTATAAAAAACATACCATCGAAGTGGTTGTCGACAGGCTTAAAATACGTCAAGACGCGGCGACGCGCTTAAGTGAGTCGTTTGAAAATGCGCTGCATGTGGGCGAAGGTATTGCGCTTGTAGCCTCAATGGACGGCGCATTTAAAGACATCACCTATTCTTCATTATTTGCCTGCTCTGAATGCGGGTACAGCCTCGACGAACTTGAACCTCGATTATTTTCGTTCAATAGCCCGGCAGGTGCGTGTACCGCGTGCGATGGGCTCGGTACAGAACGACGCACAGCAAGAATACAGCGTGAACTCGAGGAAAATCCTGATTTAGTGCTGAAGCCGTGTACGCGTTGCGAAGGCACGCGGCTTCGTCCTGGGGCTCGACATGTCTTGGTTGACGGACGGCGTTTAACCGATGTGGTGTCGTATTCGATTGCAGAGGCCTATCAATTTTTTAAAAATTTAGTCTTGCCGGGTGCGCGTGGTGAGATTGCCGCTAAAATCAATCGAGAAATTGTCGCAAGACTTGGCTTTTTAGTTGAAGTGGGCCTGGATTATTTATCGCTTGAACGACGTTCAGAAACCCTGTCTGGGGGCGAGGCGCAGCGTATTCGCCTGGCCAGCCAAATTGGCTCGGGTCTTGTGGGTGTGATGTATGTGCTGGATGAGCCATCGATTGGTTTGCATCAGCGTGATAACGCGCGTTTACTCAAGACCTTGATGCAATTACGTGATTTAGGTAATACCATCATCGTGGTTGAGCACGATGAAGACGCGATTCGTGCGGCTGATTATGTGTTGGATATGGGTCCCGGTGCGGGGATTCATGGCGGTCATGTGGTGGCTTCAGGTACACCCGAAGACATCATGGCGTGTGAAAACTCACTCACCGGGCGTTATTTGGTTGGCACGGCTAAAATTGACGTACCTTCTGTACGTGTGCCGTACAATCCAGAGCGTGTGATTCGCCTGGAAGGTGTCACCTGTCATAATTTAGATGACGTGACCGTAAGTATTCCTGTGGGGCTGATGACGTGTGTGACCGGTGTTTCGGGCTCGGGTAAATCCAGCTTAATCAACGACACGCTCTATCCACTCGCGCGTTCACGTTTTTATCGTAGCCAAGTTTCGATGGTCGGCCAAGTACGTGAGGTCGAGGGGTTGGACTGGTGTGACAAAGTGATTGATATTGACCAAAGTCCGATTGGACGCACGCCACGTTCTAATCCAGCTACGTATACGGGGTTATTTACCCCCATTCGAGAATTATTTGCAGGCACAGCGGAAGGGCGCGCTCGCGGGTATCGTGCCGGGCGTTTTAGTTTTAATGTGCGTGGTGGTCGCTGCGAAGCCTGTCAGGGCGATGGTCTAGTTAAAGTAGAAATGCACTTTTTACCTGATACCTATGTGTTGTGTGACGTGTGCCGTGGTAAGCGTTATAACCGAGAAACGCTCGACGTACAGTATAAAGGCAAAAATATTCATGAAGTGCTGAATATGACGATTGAAGAGGCGCGTGATTTTTTCGATGCTGTACCTGTATTAGCACGCAAGTGCCAAACATTGATCGACGTAGGCTTATCGTATGTGCATTTAGGTCAAAGTGCGACGACGTTATCAGGTGGCGAGGCGCAACGTATGAAGCTTGCTCGTGAGCTATCGAAGCGCGATACAGGTGAAACGTTGTACATTTTAGATGAGCCAACGACGGGGCTGCATTTTCATGATACAAAACAGCTTTTGCAGGTTTTATTTAGGTTACGTGATCAAGGGAATACGATCGTTGTGATTGAGCATAATTTAGACGTGATTAAAACGGCCGATTGGCTGATAGATTTGGGCCCTGAAGGCGGTAATCGTGGGGGTGAAGTGCTGGCCGAAGGTACGCCAGAGACCGTGGCGGCTTGCGCGCATTCTTATACGGGGCAGTTTTTAGCAGAACTGTTGAATAAGATTTAAAGTTGGCATGAAGTGTTGTATACTTCGCTGCCCTGCTTGTTCCAAGAAGGGAGAACTTCGCCTGGTCGCAAGGCGAAGGGATTAATTTTTTGGAGATAATTATGTCAACAACCATGACCTTAGAAGCCGAAACACGCGTATGTATCGGGAAAGGTGCGAGCCGCCGCCTACGTCGTCTTGATGAAAGCGTACCGGGTGTCGTGTATGGTGGAAAAAAGCCACCTCAAGCTGTTCAATTTTTACAACGTCACGTGGTGAAGTTCTTAGAGTCTGAAAGCGTTTATTCCAGCGTGTTTGACCTCATGCTTGATGGTAAAAAAGAGAGCGTGATATTAAAAGATTTACAACACCATCCTTACAAAAACATGATTTTGCATATGGATTTTCAGCGCGTTTCAGCCAAAGATGTTTTGGTTAAAACCGTACCGTTGCATTTCATCAACGAAGAAAATGCTCCTGCTGTTAAAGAAGGTGGCGTTGTGAATCACACGATGACACAAGTTGAAATTCGTTGTGAAGCACGTGCTTTACCTGAATTTATTGAAGTCGACTTGGCTAACCTAGCGATGAATGAGGTTATGCATTTATCACATATTCAGTTGCCAAAAGGCGTTGAATTATCGATTGATCCAACCACAGGTGATCACGATCATCCGGTTGTGAGCGCGCATAAAGCACACGTTGAAGTCGAGCCTAAGCCAGAAGAAACTGAAGCTGCCGAAGGCGAAAGCGCTTCTGATGCGGGTGACGCTTCATCTGACGAAAACCCTGCTGAGTAAAGGTTTTTGGTTTAGCGTGTTATGACCATTAAGCTCATTGTTGGGTTACAAAATCCAGGTGCTTCGTATGAAGCAACACGCCATAATGCTGGCGGTTGGTTTGTGCAGGCACTTGCTGATAGCTGTGGCGCAGAATTTCGTGCGCATAAATTATTTCATGGTGATGTCGCGTCCATTCATCTTGATGGACATACATGCCATCTTTTATTGCCGACGACTTGGATGAATCAAAGCGGTCGCGCCGTTCGGGCCTTGTGCCAGTTTTATCGTATTGCCCCTGAAGAAGTTTTAATTGCTCATGATGAATTAGATTTGTCACCGGGTGTTGTTCGTTTTAAGACAGGTGGTGGTCATGGTGGGCATAATGGTTTACGTGATTTAATCGCAAATTTACAAGGCCCTGGTTTTCAGCGCTTGCGTATTGGCATTGGGCATCCCGGTTCAAAAGATTTGGTATTAGATTATGTACTTGGAAAGCCTTCGGTATCTGAAAAGCAAGCCATCTATGATGCCATTGCGAATGCAATGGATGTAACGCCTAAGATTATAGACGGACAATTTTCAGCGGCGATGAATGTGTTACATAGCGATAAATAAATTTTAATATTAATTTTAAGTATCAATTTAAGAGGATAAAGCCATGGGCGTACAATGCGGAATCGTGGGCTTGCCAAACGTTGGTAAATCAACGCTATTTAATGCGATAACAAAAGCGGGTATCGAAGCTTCAAATTACCCGTTTTGTACGATTGAACCGCACGTAGGGATTGTGACGGTGCCTGACAAACGGATGGATGCTCTGTCTAAGATTGTTGTTCCCGAGCGTGTGGTTCCCGCGGTGATGGAGTTTGTTGATATTGCAGGTTTGGTCGAAGGCGCATCACGCGGTGAAGGTTTAGGCAATAAGTTTTTAGCGAATATCCGAGAAACAGACGCTATCTTACATGTGGTGCGTTGTTTTGAAGAAGAGAATATTGTTCACGTCAAAGGCAAAATTAATCCAGCGGATGATATCGAAACCATCAATACAGAACTGGCACTGGCTGATCTTGAGACGGTTGAAAAAGCGTTGCAAAAAATAACCAAAAATAGCCGAAGTGGTGATAAAGAAGCTCTGGCAGAAAAGCAGGATTTAGAACGCATTAAAGCGCATTTAGATGCAGGTGAGCAGGTACGAAGCCTACCTGACTTGAACGATGTGATGTATTTATGCAAACGCTTTGGTTTGTTAACCTCAAAACCTTTACTTTATGTTGCCAACGTTGATGATGATGCCGCATCGGGCTCTGCAGCACTCGAGCAAGTGCGCGCAATCGCGGCACGCGAAGGGGCCGCTGTATTGCCTTTATCGCTTGCGACAGAAGCTGATTTATCTGAGATGAGTGAAGAAGACCAAGCTGAGTTTATGGCAGAATTAGGTCTCGAAGAGCCAGGCTTGCATCAGGTGATTCGTGCGAGCTATGCCTTACTGGGGTTAGAAACGTATTTTACCGCGGGTGTCAAAGAAGTACGTGCCTGGACCATTCATGCGGGTGCTACCGCGCCAGAAGCGGCGGGCGTGATTCATACAGATTTTGAAAAAGGCTTTATTCGTGCAGAAGTCACAGCCTATGAAGATTTTATTCATTATCAAGGCGAACAAGGCGCAAAAGCTGCGGGTAAATTACGGCTTGAAGGTAAAACCTATGTGATGCACGATGGTGATGTGGTGCATTTTTTATTTAATGTATAAAAAAGACGATGATGAGTCATAATCAACACAATATTTGTTGTCCTATCTGCAGCAAGCAAAACAGCTGGAACCCCAGGAATGTTTTTAGGCCTTTTTGTTCTGAGCGGTGTAAACGGATTGATTTAGGCGAATGGGCGAGTGGGAATAGAAAAATTCCTTGCACGCGTGATGACGGCGAAGAAAAGATGTAATTTAAAAACAATATGTATTTTGTTTGACCTTGTTAAATTATCGTGTATAATAAAAGCTCTTAACTCTTTATCACTAACCCGAGAGAATATTATGCCTCCAGAGCAAGCGAAAAAATTCAATTTATTTGAACCTAACCCTGTAAACATGCCTGTCCTTCCTTCTTTAGGCGATAAAAAAAATCGTATTGATATGAATCCGCTTAGCGTTTTTTCGTCGAAATCGACGTCATATAGCGATAAATTACACGATGTATTTATTTCTGTATCTGGAATTGTTGATCCAGGTAAACGGACAGACGAAAAAAAGAGGATTGGATTATTTGACATGCTTACCGGCGGCGTACCTAGAACGATTAGAAGTACGGGTAGCGCAATCATCGCCACGTTGGTCGATGAAGAAGATTATGATGAAGATGAAAATGAAACAACAGAGTCTTGCCTCGACAATTTTCGTGCATCTGATATTCCAGGTCATTTGATCGCCACAACGGTAGTCATCGCGGCAGCTGTTACTGTTGTAGGTGCGGATTTGATTCCCCGTTTTGTTCTTGCGGCGTCGTGTACCCTACTGGCGGCTCCTGTTGTTGCAGCTAAGCATTATTATGACACAAATTCGCATACGGAGGATGACAAAAAGTTGTCACCATCCGTATGATTAATGATCACGAGTAAGGGTATATCGAGCCAGTTCTTCAAGTGCTTGCTTATAGTCTGAGTCAGGTAGAACGTTAAGGGAAGAAATAGCTTGCTCAACTTCGTGTTGAGCAAGTGTTTTTGTGTATTCAATAGCACCTGTTTCTTTGAGCGCATCAAGAATTTTAGGTAAGTCGTCGAGTGAGCCTTGGGTTAGGCCTTGCTTAATGATGTCTTTTTGCTCTTGTGTACCTTGTTGTAGTGCATACAGTAGCGGCATGGTCGCTTTGCCGTCGGCTAAATCATCACCTATATTTTTACCCATGGTTTTTGCATCCGAACAGTAGTCTAGCGCGTCATCAATGAGTTGGAACGCATTCCCCAGATGCATGCCATAAGCCGTTAAGCCTTTTTCTATCGCGGCATCGGCGTCACACACCAGCGCACCTAGTCGAGATGATGCTGCAAATAAAAGTGACGTTTTGGCATGAATGACGTCGAAATAATCATCCATAGCCAACGATGGATTATGTCGGTTAGCGAGTTGTTTGATTTCACCGCAACCGATTTGATGGGTCATGTCGGTTAAGACTTTCATAATTTTTAAATTACCGACACTGATCATCAGTTGCATGTATTGCGTAAATAAATAATCACCGACTAAAATGCTGGCTTTACTTCCCCAAATCGAATGCGCGGTTTTTCTGCCTCGGCGTAAGGCAGACTCATCGATCACATCATCGTGTAATAACGTTGCGGTGTGAAAGAACTCAATCATGGCGGCAAGTTTGATGTGATCTTTACCTTGATAACCACACGCATGGCTTGCAAGCAGGAGTAGTAATGGGCGCAGATGTTTTCCGCCACTTTTTATAATATGGCTAGCGAGCTCATCGAGTAAGCTAATCTCAGATTGAATATTGGTTTCGATGAGGGCATTAACTGCATCAAAATCGTCACGTACCAGTGCATGCAAGCGGTCAATCATGAAGGTTGTTCCAGAAGCCCGTGGCTTGATTAAATCGGGAGTATGGATCCTAAGGTGGGGGTGCTTTGATGTCAAGCTCACCTCACACATCATACCGATGTTTGTCGAGAAACAATCGGTGGCAACGTAAGATTGTCGCATGAGCGTGATACATCGATGGTTTTTTTTGCTCTGAATAAACCATGCTGTTTTAGTGCTTCATGTTGTTTTGCAGTATAACCCGGGGAGGGTAATGGATCGCATGACTTGGTGCCTTTGAGGCGTGGTATTTTTTTGAGATTTTTTGTTTGTTGAATCGCTTTGTTTAAGCAAGGATGATGACCTGTGGCTGCCGCCTCGGCTAGGGCATGCATGATGCTGGTTTGCTGATTTTTTTGCGCGATTTTATAACCTTTAGTCATCACAGCGTCACATGGTGGCCTAGGGCAGGCAAGTAAGGCTTTGACACAATCAACATGACCTGCCTCAACAGCACGTTTAAAGCATGTTTCAATCATCTTAAGACGGGGTGATTTTTGTCCACGCCAAAGCGTTGGAATGGCTTCCGCGGCATTTTGTTTTATGGCAAGTTCGAGCAGGCCGTTCACGAACGGTTGATGGAACTGCGCGCGTTGGTGATAATAACCCACGATCGCCCAATGACCTAAATTGGCGGCTTCGGAGGTTATTTCTTCACATGACTCCGGTTGTTTGACATGGTGTGATTTAAGCCAGAGAACCATGGGAAGATTGCCGTGATGTGCGGCGTGCATGTAGAGCGAGTGCTGATTAAATTGTAAGTCATACCAAGGGCGCGCTTTGGGAATATTCGTGTCTAAACGGTGAATAATATCGGAACGTAGGCTGGCATCGTTGATGCTGACTAAAGCTTCGATAAGCAGCCGTTCATAGGGTGTGACTTCACGTGGATCGAAGCTGGGTGCTATGCCGAGGTGTTGTATGAAATCATCAAGCGTAAAATTGTTATGTAATTGTGGTAAAAAAGCTTTAAGAAGATGACACTGCAATTGATATTTATCCGAAGGCAGGGTGTTGGGAATAGACTCGATGGTTTGTATCGCACGAAGTTTTACCTGGATTGCCCGCCAAACATCTTCGACCGTTATATAATCAAAATCTTCTATCAACGTGTTTGTATGGGTTTGCACGCAGGTATGAAAGCTATTTTCTAGCCAAGCACTGTGTGCGATAAGCTCTGCTTTTGCGGGTTTAAACTTACGAAGTTGTCGCAGCAGGTTCTCGTCATCCAAGACTTCAGGATGTTTAAGAATGATTTCAAAAAGATGATTGAACACAAGCAGCGCGTGGGATGAATTGCGCTTTTCAAATTTATTTAAAAGCGCAGAGAGATCAGCAATTAAATCTAAATCAGATGTGCTGGCTTGTTTTATGTCATGAATATAGTTTGAAAAATTATCCGCGCAACTGATCTTTTGTGTTAAATAATCTGAATATAAAATCAGGCCTGGCACACCACTGATATGTGCTTTCAGCAGCTCGTCCATCGTCGTGTTTAGTAAGTATTTTACGAGTATTTTCTTGAAGTGCTCATGCTCTCTTAGATGCTGGAAAAGCACACTAAAATTTTGATGGGTGATATGTGGACCATTAAACAAAGCGATCAAGACGGGCGTGGGCAAGGTTTGATGTTTATCTTCATAAGCCCTTTGCAATACGGCCATAAGAAACGGTACACCGAAAACACGATGTAAGGCTTTGATATGACGGTCGGTTGGTATAAATTCAATTTTGGGTAGGTTGAGTGATGGGTTCTTAAGTTTTTTTGTGCTGAGATCATGAATGCTGCCATCAAGCGCGTAGCTTGCAAGGCCCTCTTCAGGGCAGCGTGTTTCCATCGCTGTTATTGCAAGCGCTCGTGTGTCTGCCTGATGATTTAATAGCGCGTAAAGCTGCTCAATCGGATTATTGGGTGTGCTTAAGCTGTATAGGTGATATCTGAAATAATCTTGTAGAAGATGCGCGTGTAAGATGTCATTGGGGCTTACATCATGCTGCATGAGCCATTGGATAAAAGCCGAAAATGCTGTAGGTTGGTCAATAAAGCATCGTCCTAAAGTCACAAGACCTAGTGCATGCGTTTGTTCATGCAGATGCATATTCAGCAGTGTGAGAATTTTGTGGGTGTGAGTATACTTTTCTTCACATGATGATGTTTTTAGCTCTGCCAAATAATCAATGATCAGTGGCAGCATAGCGGTTTGGCTCTCTGCGCCTAAAGCATGATGACAATGTGTTAAAAAAGCATCGTAGGCTTCACGATGTGCGGGCGCTTCACGGTAAGCTGCCGTTATTTTTTTATATGCGAAAGCAAGATCTTCTTGGGTGAGCATTTGACTGGATAGCTGTTCAATCGTCACGTTTGTAGGCGATTGTGTGGAGGCATGAGGGTGAAGTTGAACAAATAAATCAAAAAGTAACATGGTCGTCCTCCTGAATAATCCATGAACAGCTGTTTTCTTTACTTATATTTTACAAATAAAACAATTTGAGATAAAAAGCAAATCAAATCAAATAATATTCTAAACCGTTGTCTGGCGTTCTATTTTAGGTACTGGAGAAAAACTACTGACTTTTTGATTCGGTGAGTTTTTTTTATGATTGAATCCAAATAATCTAAGTTGTCTTAAATAGACTGCTCGTTGTTCTTCAGAATTTTTTATTTGTATGTCGTGGGGTCTTGGTAATGTCTGATTTTTTTCATGTGTATCTAGCTCATCCAAGGGGATGGCACATCCATGCGTTGAGTCATCGGTGAGTGCGCTATACCATGAGGTATAGCTATCTAATCCGAATGCTTCTTCTAATGCTGATGCATCATCTTGCGTGCTTGAGTCATCAAACACAATCGAAGGGATAAGCCCCGCTTCGAGTAAAGCTTTGATTGGAGGATGCGCTGTTTCTTGAGGAAAACTGACGAACAAGACACGCCAAAAAGCCATGTGGGCTAAAAATCCATCTATTTGTTTGTAAATGGGAAATGTGAGAACGCTTGTCAAATCATTGCGAAGATAAGGGGGTAGTTTGTGATAATTAAAAAACATGACCGCCGCAAGTTGAACCATCAATAAAGTACTGTAAATCGTCCAAAATTCAGCCCTTCTCGCTTGAGAAGCGATGAGTGCGTATCTAAATATATGTGAGCATTGTGATATCAAATGATAAGACTGATTGACTTTTGAAACCATTAGGGCCAATGGCGTGGTAGGCCAATCTAGGAGAACAGGCTTTAAGGTGAGTCGCCAGAAATATAAAAACGGTGCTTCAGACCAACTGCGTACGCGCTGCCCCCATAAGTTTCCTCCTGTGCCTAAATAACTTTCAGGAACGTTGGTTTTAAAATGGCATGCCATATCAACACGAAATTTTAGTGTTCCGGCTGTATCATACATATGACGTAATCGTTCACCAACTTCT
>JAACPN010000016.1 GCA_009995425.1 Legionella sp.
CTTAAATCCAAGTTGCTCCTGTGCGTGTGAGTAGCCTATTGAATTTTTTGTTTAAATGCCAGAGTTCGAAGCGATAAATTCAAAATTAGAATTGCTGACGTGCCAACGGTGAGGTGGCGTTGAATCTTCCAAAGTGATATCTTGGTCTTAAGTGTGTTTTCAAGTAATTTTTAATACTATTTATTTGAGGAACATACAATTGTTCGAAGTTAATTTTACGTATGTATTGATTTTGTAGACCAGGTAATAAACGAGCAACCTCAGCCATTAAAGGATAAAGGGGATTACCCGACGTGAACGGCGTTGTGCTAGGCCCAAACATCTCTCTATGTGCAATATTATTTACAATATCAACAGAAGAAACCGTAATGCTTTCTTTATTGCCACCTTCTGTCAGCAATATTAATAACCGCAATGAAGTTGAAGCCATTGTATATTGAATTTTATTAAGTTTTTCAATTGCATCTTTTAAATCATTCGCTTTATGCATTGCATGTTCATCAAAAATAAACGCTTCAAAACTTTGTTGCATAAAAGCTAGCGCCTTTTTTTCAGGCTGTTTTAACATATCTGTAAAGATAGTAAGTGTTTTTGACTTTAAAATAAGCTCATTTAAATGCTGAATTAATTCAAGCTTGTCATGACTGGTGTGTAAATAAGGTAATTCTAAAGCTACAGAAGCAATGTAGCGAAAAAAAACTTTAGCGACGCTTTGGCTCTTGGTTTCTTTTAACGAAGATAAACTGCTCATTTGTGTTAAAATTTCATTACGTAAAGAACAATCCACATATTTTCTACCATTAAAATTTCTTCTTGTTTGGAGGGCCTTCATGACCGCTTCTAAACTAAAGCAATTTTGTTCAGAAAACACATAAACACAACCATGTTCTTTCGAATATTCATTAAACAATTCTATGAAATCACTTCTGGTTCCTGGGAGTCCTTGACTCATGGGTTGTATGATCTGATACAACCCATCAAAAGCTTCGATAGCCTCGTCTGTGCGCAATGTATGGCGACTGTCAGTTAACCAGTAACCGAAGCGGATAACACTGGAAGGCATAGTATCAACAAGCAAATGAGCACCCCAGTTGCAACGGCTACACCCACACCTCCAGCTACACGTGCTACACCCGCACCTCCAACAACACCACCTTCAACAGCCTTTCTCATAACACTCTCAAGCAAATATAAAAACATGTCGGCCAATATAATACCACAAGCTTCTCTTTCAGCCGCTACTGTTGCACTTCAGATCTGAAAAGGCGCAATAAATGGTCAGCATGTTTTTATAATTACTTGCTTGATATGGCTTGCTAACGGCACATGAGCATGTAAAATGCCATGACCTAACGATGACTTAAAACGAATATCACCTCAATTGATTACTCACGAGAAACACGTAACATCCACCGTGCTTTTTCGTGCGCACTGATGCGATCGCTTAAAATATTAACCGAACCTTCATCGTTAATTTCTTGAGCAAGCTGCATGGCGCGATTTAAATCGTTAACCAACGTATCGTTATCTTCAGCCAGCTCTGTGACCATTTGATTAGCACTCGCACTGGAATCACCATCTTTGATAGTTTTTAAACGATCAAAATCTTTAAACGTTGCAGGTGCAGCATGATCCATAATTCGAAGCTGCTCTGCAATCGCATCCACAGCCAGTGCTAGTTCTAAATACTGACCTTCAAATAATTCATGCAACGCCTTGAACTGCGGACCGGTGACATGCCAATGGTAGTTTTGTGTTTTAAGGTATAAGGCATACGTATCAGCCAAGAGAACTTCAAGTTGAGCTAACAGATCGTTACGCATGATTTTGCTCCAAATTAATTCAATATCTCTTAATTCAAAGCATAGCTTGGCGTAAGAAAAAAACAAGATCACACAATAAAAACTGTTGTAACAAAATAAAAACCATACAAATCCGTATTTCAACTGTGGATTTGTATAAAAATTATATTCCAGGCTAGAATCAAATCAACCTAAAATCCATCTTGAGATAACCGTGTTTAATCGACAACTTTCAAACGATATTCCCAATTATTATCTTACCTGCAAGGCGTTGTAGATCTACACAATAAAAATCGACGATTTATATTAACAGGTCGTCATCAATTGGCTTTGCATGAAGCCATCACCCAATCGCTGGCTGGACGTACAGCTATTTTAAAATTATTGCTTTTTAGCATACAAGAATTATCGCAAAACGAGGTAACCTACACCTTGGATCTGGTTTATGCTGGAGAACAAACGCAACCTATTAGTGATTTTCAGCTAATAAATTTCAGGCAATCAGGATTAATTCATTCGTAACACATACGTAAATAATAAAAAAACCCGCTTAAAAAAGCGGGTTTTTTCATGGTCGAACGTGTCAAACAGGTTGTATAAGCAAGCAATTACATCATGCCGCCCATACCTCCCATTCCACCCATGCCGCCCATTCCACCCATACCACCCATGTCAGCAGCTGAGTCATCTTCTTTAGGTGCTTCTGCAACCATGCACTCGGTTGTGAGCATCAGGCTTGCAACAGATGCCGCATTTTGAAGTGCTGTACGTGTTACTTTAGTTGGGTCAAGAATACCTAACTCAACCATATCGCCATATTCACCGTTTGCCGCATTAAAGCCTTGGTTACCTTGGGCTTCAGCGACTTTGTTCACAACGACCGATGCTTCATAGCCTGCGTTTGACACGATTTGACGTAAAGGAGCTTCCATTGCACGACGTAAAATATCAATTCCCATCGTTTGATCGTGGTTGCTGCCTTTCAAGTTAAGCAGTGCTTTTTGTGCACGAATTAATGCGACGCCACCACCTGCAACAATACCTTCTTCTACCGCTGCGCGGGTCGCATGCAACGCATCTTCAACACGTGCTTTTTTCTCTTTCATTTCTACTTCAGTCGCCGCACCTACTTTGATCACCGCAACACCGCCTGCTAATTTAGCAACGCGCTCTTGTAATTTTTCACGATCGTAATCAGATGAGGTTTCTTCCATTTGTGCACGAATTTGAGTAATACGCTCATCAATTTGAGAAGCATTGCCTTCGCCATCAATAATGGTTGTATTTTCTTTTGTAATCACAATACGTTTAGCAGAACCTAAGTCTTCTAACGTAGCTGTTTCTAAGCTTTTGCCAATTTCCTCAGAAATTACTTCAGCATTGGTCAAAATAGCGATATCTTGCAACATCGATTTACGACGATCGCCAAAGCCAGGTGCTTTAACCGCACATACTTTAACAATGCCACGCATGTTGTTAACAACCAAGGTAGCCAGTGCTTCACCGTCAACATCTTCAGCAATGATCAAAAGAGGACGACCAGATTTCGCAACCGCTTCTAACGTAGGAATCATTTCACGAATATTGGATATTTTTTTATCAACCAACAGAATGAGTGGTTGCTCAAGTTCTGTTGTCATGCTTTGTTGATTGTTAATAAAGTAAGGTGAAATATATCCACGATCAAACTGCATACCTTCAACAACCGCCAATTCATTTTCGAGACCATTGCCATCTTCAACGGTGATGACACCTTCTTTACCGACTTTAGCCATCGCTTCAGCAATGATAGCACCCACGGCTTCATCTGAATTAGCAGAAATTGTTCCCACTTGAGCAATAGCCTTTCCATCTTTGCAAGGCTTAGACATGCTATGCAACTCTTTAACAACCGCAGCAACAGCAGTATCAATACCACGTTTCAAGTCCATGGGGTTCATGCCTGCAGCAACCGCTTTATGACCTTCAACCAAAATCGAACGCGCCAATACAGTCGCTGTGGTTGTACCATCACCGGCTGTGTCAGATGTTTTAGAAGCAACTTCTTTAACCATCTGCGCGCCCATGTTTTTGAAACGCTCAGAAAATTCAATTTCTTTTGCTACAGAAACACCGTCTTTTGTTACGGTAGGTGCGCCATAAGCTTTTTCAAGGACAACATTTCGTCCACGTGGACCCATGGTGACTTGAACCGCGTTTGCTAACGCGTTAACACCTGAAAGCATCAATTGGCGCGCTTCATCACCAAAACGTACGTCTTTACTAGCCATGTTTAAATCTCCTTAAACAATAATAAAATAACGATGGATTATTTCGCGTTAACAACAGCCATGATGTCATCTTCACGCATCACAACCACATCATCACCGTCGATTTTGATTTCAGTACCTGAATATTTACCAAACAGTACGGTGTCGCCAACTTTAACAGCAAGCGCACAAATTTCGCCATTGTCTAAACGCTTACCGGTGCCAATCGCCACAACTTCGCCACGCATGGGTTTTTCTGCAGCACTATCGGGGATAAGAATACCACCAGCCGATGTACGCTCTTCTTCCATACGACGAACGACGACGCGATCATGTAAAGGACGGATGTTCATGCTCTTTTCTCCTGAGTAATGATTACCTTAAAAAATTCTTCATTCAAAATTCAAATATCATACATAAATATCATAATTTGAATGCTCACGTTGTGGGGTTGTTTATCTAAAACAAACTTCAAACAACGTCGATGCTGATTAAGATGGGGGCTATGTTTCAAATATCAAGTGCGGCCATCATAAAAAATTTTATTTTAAATTAGAGCCACATCATCTACTATAAATAATCACATCCTAACTTACTTGAAAGGCGCCGAACATGACCCCTGAAATTCGTATCTACAGTACAACCTATTGCCCCTACTGCGTACGCGCAAAAGAATTACTCACCCGAAAAGGACTCAGCTTTACTGAAATTCTTGTGGATGAAGATAAGCAAAAACGAGAAGAAATGATAGAGCGCTCTAACCGCATGACCGTTCCTCAAATTTTTATTGGTGAACAGCATGTCGGTGGTTACGATGATTTATATGCTTTAGAAAAAGCAGGAAAATTACCCACCCCATAAAAATATAGGATATATATTAGGATATATATTATGACTCAAACCAAAGCCAGCAACAAAACTAAAAAATTCATGACCGTACTCACATGGATTATTGTTTTTGAATGCATCAGTTACGGGCTGGGTCAACTTTCTGATAGCAACATCACCCCATGGTATGCCGGCATAAACAAATCACCGCTCACCCCACCCGGCTTTGTGTTTGGCATTGTCTGGCCTATTCTATACGCCATGATTGCCATTACTGGGTGGTCGCTATGGACCCACCGCAAGCATCCCAAAACAAAACCCGCCCTCGTGTTTTATAGCATCCAAATGCTTTCAAATTGGGCCTGGTCACCGCTGTTTTTTCATTTTCATCTGATAACAGCAAGCTTTGTATGCATTATATGCACAACCGTGTTTACTCTAATGACAATTCTTGCAACCAAAAATCATAATAAACTCTGCAGCCTGATGTTAACGCCTTATTTTTTATGGCTGCTTTTCGCAAGTTACCTAAACTGCGTCACCTGGGTATTAAATTAATGTTGATAAAATATATGGCACGTTTCGGCTTTCTAATCTTAAGCCTCAATCTCCTAGCACCCATCACAGCGCAAGCAGCTTCGCTCAATCCGCCCCCCGCCAGCGCCGTATTTCAAATTCATGTGAAAGCATATGATCCGAATACACTTTTACTGACATGGGATATTAAACCCGGTTTTTTCTTATACCGTGACCGTATACGCATAGCCGCATCCCATAACGAATTAATCGATCTTGCTGACATCAAACTCCCTGCTGCACAAACCAAAACGAATCACCTCAATGAGACCATTTTAATTTACCGAAAATATTTAAAGCTCCCCATAAGCCTTGTTGCATTACATCCTGGTGAAACCATCATCAATATTCATGACCAAGGCTGCGCTGATGAGGGTTTTTGCTACCCTCCTGAAACACACGCGATCAAACTCAGCATCAATCCCAACCTTGCTTTAACGCATGCCGAGCTGATTGCGCCCCCCCCCATACTCCCCCAAAAAACCGCAACATCAAGCTCAGCATTTACGCAGCATCACTGGCCTATCACACTTTTAATTTTTTTAGGCTTGGGCTTGCTTTTATCCTTTACGCCTTGTGTGCTACCCATGATTCCCGTGCTTTCAGGCATTTTAGTCGGTCACGGAAAAAATTTATCCACTCGAAAAGCTTTTTTACTTTCACTCACCTATGTTTTAAGCATGTCACTCACATACGCTGCAATAGGCGCAGCCGTGACGCTGATGGGCGAAAACTTCCAGGTGTTATTACAAACCCCTTGGGTAATTGGTTTATTTAGCTTACTTTTTGTTATTCTTGCACTATCTATGTTCGGTTTTTACGACTTAAAATTACCGCAATCATGGCAAGCCAAATTTGCCAACGTCAGCTACCATCAGGCCACAGGGCATTATCTAGGTGCGGCAGCCATGGGTTGCCTCTCAACGCTTATTTTGTCACCCTGTGTCACTGCCCCACTGATTGGCGCACTGGCCTACATTGCACAAACAGGTAATATCGTACTGGGCACAGCCTCGTTATTTTGCTTAGGTCTTGGTATGGGGCTTCCGCTGCTTTTAGTCGGCGCATCCCTCGGTCGATGGCTGCCTCATGCAGGCAACTGGATGAACACCGTAAAATCCATCTTTGGCATCATGCTTCTGGGGATTGCGATTTATCTTATAAGCCGCGTCATTTCACCGTTTATTAGCATGCTCTTGTGGTCAAGCTTGTTGGTTTTTTCAGGCATCACACTGGGCGCTTTTCACCGTGCCAGATCACACTTATCACGACTTCGTCGTGGTGTAGGCATCATGCTCTTAGCTTATGGTTTATTGATACTCTTTGGCGCAAGTCATGGCAACACCAATCCACTCAAACCGCTTATTTTTTCTCATTCACATACAACAACACGCACGCAGGCACACGTACTTACAACGCTTGAAGCAACCGAGCAGGCTCTCCAACAAGCCGCAAAACAACATCAATTCGTTATGTTGGATTTTTACGCTGATTGGTGTACAGCATGTAAATCTCTCGAAGCCAACACCCTACGCAACCCTAAAATTCAAGAAGCTCTAAAAAATATAGTATTATTAAAACTAGATTTAACCGCCAATAATCATGAAAGCCGTGCCTTAATGCATAAATTTAACGTGGTTGCACCGCCCACGTTTGTCTTTTTTGATTCAGGCCAAGAACACCCCGAGCTACGCCTGGTCGGCGATATCTCTGCTTCAGCATTACAGAAAAATTTACAAGCACTCAAGACTGGATCATGATGAATCTTGTCTTAATTTTTTTAGGTTCCGGTCTTGGTGCTATCAGCCGCTATGGCGTATCAAATCTAATACATAACTTGGTAGGTCGTGCTTTTCCCTACGGTACACTTGTGGTAAATGCAAGCGGTTCTTTTATCATGGGCTTACTTTTTATTATTATTTTGGAACGCTTTGATGGCCTCGCACCACAATTGCGTGCTTTCTTATTGATAGGTTTTTTAGGTGGCTACACAACGTTTTCGTCTTTTTCGATAGAAACACTCTCCTTGCTGGAACAAGGCGCCTGGATAAGTGCTGGTTTGAATATCTTGCTGAATATCATCGTCTGTATTTCACTCGCCTGGCTGGGCGTACTTGGAGCACGAAGCTTATGAATTCTATCAATCTTGTTGATGTGATTATGGTCAAAATCTATATCACCGAATCATCCAAGCTTTTAAAACCTACACTTGAATATTTAAAGCACGAAGCCAACATCCGTGGTGTGAGTGTTTTTCGTGCCATTCGTGGCTATGGTGAAAACGGTAATCATGCTTCATCACTCATTGATTTATCACTTGATTTACCGCTCACGATTGAATTTTTTGATGAAAAAAATAAAATCAATATCGCTTTAGAGCACTTAGCCAAAACCATCAAACCCGAACATATCGTGTTTTGGGATGCAAAAGCGAATATTTGATCGTCTTTTACGCCTCTTCTCTCATGCTGTATTTATGCATCAATATGTTCTGCCCGCGGATCGATTTCGGCCATAATAGGCGTTGTCTGCGTCATCATTTGGAAAGGCTCTTCCTGAGGCGGGCTTTCGCGTTGTGTTTTACGCCACGTAAATATCGACACGATGCAGCCTGAAATAATGATAAAATAAATAAATAAGCCTTTCTCATGAAAGATTTGCATAAATATAGGCGCAACAAAAGGCCCAAGCATGGCGCCAATGCTGTAGGCAAGCAATAAGCTTTGAATACCCGCCACAATATCTTTAGCCTCCAAGACATCACAAGCGTAACTAATGCTCACAGGATAAATCGTGGATGCTAACCCACCAAAAATAGCAACCAACACGAGCGATACGAGATAATGCTTCATCAAGGCAAACAACAATAAACACATCAAAATAATAAAACAAGAAATCGCAATCACAACCAATCTTCGTTCAATAATATCTGAAATTTTTCCTACCGGATATTGAAGAGCCATACCTCCAAAAATAAGGCAAAACATGAAAAACGAAACTTTGGATGTATCACCGTAAAGATTAAAAAATAAAATAGGAAAGAGCGCATAGGTTGCACTCAGCATCATGCCTGCAAAAAAACACCCAAAAATACCAGATGTTGTTTTATTATACAGTTCTTTTAACTTCATGGTCGAGGGCTCATCAAAATGTGGTAAAGCCACATACGTCATCGATAAAGGAATCACCGAGAGCGAGCACAGCATCGTCACAATTCCATAAAGCAGAAGATCATCAGGTTTCGCCAGATTAATTAAAAGCTGACCCAATGCTTCAGATGCATAAAAAACAATCATGTATAACGATAAAACACGGCCTCGTGTAGCAGCCGTGCTATTGCATAATAACCAGCTTTCGATCACCACAAAAATACCTGCCGTGCCAAATCCACCGATAAAACGCAACACCAACCAAAGTGGCATATTATAAAAAATACCATGCAAAAGGCTGACCACAGCTAACGCCGACGCGAGCGCAGAAAAAGCCCGAATATGGCCTACACGCATAATAAAAGACTCAATCTTAAACGAGCCACAGACAAGGCCGGCATAATAAATACCTGTCATCGCACCAATCAGAATAGGCGCTTCATGATGAGTATTCATCGCCAAAGAAATCAGCGTCATAAAAAAACCACATCCCATGGCAAATATAAACAAACTGAGCAACGGAGCAAGTGTTTTTTTAATGAGAGCGAGCATGCAGCACCTATGATTTATGTTTGAAGGTCTATATAACGTAAACGACACCAAAAAGAAAGTTTCTCGCGACTTACTTAACAATGTACCGGCTTATTTTGCAGCATGATTCTCAGCATGATGGGCCTTGAGTATATCTCTTATCTCTTCCAGTAATCCAACTTCGCTGGATGATGTGCTTAACATTTTTTCTTCTTGTTTGTGCATAATATGAATAAACTTAATGGCAACAAATATTGCAAACGAAATAATCGTAAAATCAATCACGGATTGAAGAAAATGTCCCCACTTGATGGTCACTTCACCGAGCTTCATCACTTTATCAGAAACGTCAATACCGCCTGAAAGAAAGCCCAGGACAGGCATCAAGATTCCATCCACCAACGATGAAACAATCTTTCCAAATGAAGTACCAATCACAACAGCAACCGACAAATCAAGCACATTTCCGCGCATAGCAAACGCTTTAAAATCAGATAAAAAACTCATATCAAATCACTCTAAAAAATAAATTATCTTTCAACCTTCTATCATAATAACCCTAAATCAAAAAACCTACTATAGTCAAATAAAAAGCATTAAGAAAAAAAAGGGGCTTGTTATGCGTAAATTCGATCATTGGAAGCGTCAAAATTTAACCATTCATTAACGTAAGCGGAATTCTCCATCCAGAACGTGTAGCATTTGGGTGGAGATGGATAGCGTTTATTTGCAGTTATCATACCTCATTATTGTGCCAGGTGAGTTGCAAATTCTTTGCGAATCAATCGGCTTGTAACGGTTTTGAGGCTATTGATGAAGCGGCTCGGCATGATATTGGGGTGCATATCAAGGAGCAAATGAATGTGATCTGCTTCACCGCCAAATTCGATTAATTCTATTCCCCATCCAGCACATTGTTGATGGCAAATTTCTTCCAGACGCTCAAGTATTAATTTTGTGAAGCATGGATGCCTGTATTTCGTCACAAGCACCAGATGATATTTTAGCTGGTAGAGGCAATGCCAATGGCTTTTATATGTTTTGGCTGTTTTCTTCATTTTTGATTGACACTAAGTTTTGAACCAAAGCCCTTAGGTCAATAACAAAGACTTACAGAATCTGTATCAAATAATCCCGTTAACGCCTCTAATAAACCATCTTCGGGGAGCACGCCCCAACGCGGTGGCAAATGCACAATTTTTTCAGCATCACCATTCACATACTTGAGCCGAACCGGGCATCGCCCTGGGTACTGCTCAAGCAAAGCTTTTAATTGCTCAAACTGGCTTGCATGATTAGGCGTTACATTCAATAACAAATTTTTTGAAAAGCGTGCACGCGCTTCAGCAACCGAATACACCGCTGTTGCCGTGACACGCACCCCACCGGTGAAATTATCTTCACCTACCTCACCTTTTAAGCACACAATGTCACCTGAAGCTGGCGGTGTAGGAGCGGCTTCAAACACTTCAGAAAACACCACGGCATCCAGCGTTCCACTATCATCTTCTAACGTCATGATCACCAATTGCTTACCACGCTTGGTGATGATACGACGCATACCTCGCACCAACGCACATACACGCGCTTTTTTAAGATGATTTTTCCCTAGATCGGCAATCGGCACAACATGCTCGCCCAGCTCAACACGATAAGACTGGGCCGGATGGCCACTCAGATAAAAACCCAACGTATCTTTTTCACCTTGCAAGCGCTGCTTCTCGGTCCAAGGAACCGCCTCTGCATAAGGTGGTGTGTCATCTTGCTCACCAAACAACCCGAATAAATCAGCCTGGCCGCTGTTTTGGCTGGAATGGAATTCAAGCCCGCGTTTCATGGCCGAATCCAACGACGCATGCAGAACCGAACGCTCAATACCCCAGTCATCAAAGCTTCCACTTTTAATTAAAGCCTCGAACACGCGGCGATTGGTACGACGCAAATCCACTTGACGACAAAAATCAAATAAATCTTTGGCAGGACCTTGTTCTTCTCGTGTTTGAATTAACGCTTCAATCACGGCCTCGCCCACACCTTTGAGTGCGCCCAAGCCATAAATCAGCGTTTTATCATCGGCAACGGTAAACTCATATTGCCCGTGCACAACCGACGGCAAACGTACGTCAAGTTTCATTTCTTTACATTCACGTAACAACATATCCACTTTATCGGTATTATCCATATCCACCGATATCACCGATGCCATAAATGCTGCTGGATAATGTGCTTTAAGCCAAGCGGTTTGATAAGCCACGAGTGCATACGCTGCCGAATGAGATTTATTAAATCCGTAGCCTGCGAATTTCTCCATTAAATCAAACATCGCTGTGCTAATTTTTTTATCAATACCCCGCGCTGTGGCACCTTCGGTAAAAATAACACGCTGCTTGGCCATTTCTTCAGGCTTTTTCTTACCCATCGCGCGACGCAATAAATCTGCAGCTCCGAGCGTATAGTTTGCTAAAACCTGAGCAATCTGCATCACCTGCTCTTGATATAAAATAACCCCATACGTTGGTTTTAAAATTGGCTCCAAATCAGGGTGTAAATACACAATCGGCGATCGGCCATGCTTTCGTTCAACAAAGTCATCGACCATGCCCGACTGTAACGGCCCAGGCCGGTAGAGTGCCACCAAAGCAATAATATCTTCAAATGAATCAGGCTGGAGGCGATGAATTAAATCTTTCATACCGCGTGACTCAAGCTGAAACACAGACGTCGTTTGACACGCCTGTAATAGTTCAAATGTTTTTGCGTCATCTAACGGTATGTTTGCAATCAACAGCGGCTCTAGAGCCTCGTTTGCACGCCTCTGATTCACAGTTTTCAATGCGCAATCAATCACCGTAAGTGTTTTAAGACCTAAAAAGTCAAACTTAACAAGCCCCACCGCTTCCACATCATCTTTATCAAACTGACTCACCCATTGCGTTGAGTCTTGCTCACAATACACCGCCGTAAAATCGGTTAGTACAGAAGGCGCTATGACGACACCCCCTGCGTGCTTACCTGCATTACGTGTGATGCCCTCAAGCGATAAAGCCAAATCAATTAAGCTTCGAACATCTTCTTCATCTTCATAACGCCGTTCGAGCTCAGGCTCCATTTCCAAAGCTTTGGTGAGCGTGATGCCTAATTCAAACGGAATAAGTTTCGCAAGCTTATCCACAAAACCATAAGGATGACCCAGTACGCGACCCACATCACGAATGACCGCTTTGGCCGCCATGGTACCGAACGTAATGATCTGCGATACACTTTGCCGCCCATAACGTTCCGCAACATAATCAATCACGCGATCGCGACCGTACATACAAAAGTCGATATCAAAATCGGGCATGGATACCCGCTCAGGATTCAAAAATCGCTCAAACAGCAAATCATATTCAAGTGGGTCTAAGTCCGTGATCAATAAAACATACGCCACCAACGAACCCGCACCCGAACCACGACCAGGCCCCACAGGAATCGCCTGATTTTTAGCCCACTGAATAAAATCAGCAACAATTAAAAAATAACCTGCAAAGCCCATCTGATTAATCACCCCGAGCTCAATATCAAGACGCTCTCGATAAGCAACCGGTGCTTCAGATACATGCGTAAGACCTAAGCGCTTCGCAAGCCCTTCTTCTGACATATGGGTTAAATACGTTTTTTCAGAAAAATTTTCTGGCACAGGAAAATTCGGTAAATAAACATTGCCCAGTGGCAAATCAACCGTACAACGCTTCGCTATTTCATAGGTGTTTTCAATCGCTTGAGGCAAATCAGCAAATAACGCACACATCTCATCCGCTGAACGCAAATATTGTTCTGGACTATAACGCTTAGGTCGCCTTGGATCGGCAAGCGTATAACCGTCATGAATACACACACGCGCTTCGTGTGCATCAAATTCACTTGAATCAATAAAACGGACATCATTGGTTGCAACCAGTGGCAAGTTTAATTTATCAGCCAAACGCACGGCGCGTTCGTTATACGCCTCTTCACCAGGGCGCCCTGTTCGCTGAATTTCTAAATAAAATCGCCCAGGAAATAAGCTGCTCCAGCGCTTGGCCACTTCCTCGGCCATCTCTTCATCTTCGCGTGCTAACGCATGCCCTACTTCACCACTTAACCCACCGGATAAGGCAATTAAACCCTCAGCCTCTTCCGCAATCCAAGCATACTGAATGCGTGGTTGACCTTGATATTGTCCTTCAAAATAAGCGCGAGACACCAAACGCGTTAAATTTTTATACCCGGTCATGTTTTGACATAATAAAACAACAGACGTTATTTCATCCGGCTTATCGGGGTTGTGACACGGCAGCTCCGCACCAAAGATGGGTTTAATACCCATTTTCATCGCTGCCGTGAACATTTTGAGCGCTGCAAATTGATTACAAAAGTCGGTGACGGCAACAGCATTCATGCCACGATCAGTCACGGTGTTCATCAAAGGCTTGATACGAACCAGACCATCGACCAATGAAAATTCACTGTGCACTCTTAAATGAACAAAACGAGAATGACCCATGCCTTACCTATCATATCTAATATTTTATGATTAATACTTTTATGAGGTGAATTGTACCTGGTTCTAAGAAGCCTGTCTTTTATCGCGAGCATAAAACACAAGACCAAACTGATTAATATGATTGATTAAATTTTTATTCGTTATCTCGCTCATAAACGACAAATCAAACGTGTATATTAAATCCAAATCATCAAGTGCCAGACTAATTTTATTTAATAACGTCATCGATGGCGAAAAGCCCGCGTTTAATAGAATCGTTAAATCAATATCAGAGCCTGTTCTATAATTGCCTATTGCTCGGGAACCATACAAAATAACACGTTTAATTTCAGGAAAATTTGCCAATGTGTTTTGTATAAGCTGAATCACAGATGGCTTTAGACCACAATTTTTTAACATATTATGCTTCAGCAAGCTGTACAAGTTTTTTGTAAAGAGCATTAAATTCAGCGTGATAACATGCTTTGATTTGTTTAATAATTTGTGCACTAATCACGTCATTATACGTATGCGATGTAAGATTTCGACTTTTAATCATATCCATCCAAACATCCCCATGCTCGATTAAACCTAATTTAAATGCTTCTCGTGCAGTATCTTTTGAACCAAATAAGTTATCGACACCTCGTGAAACTAAAAAATCTTTTTTTGTTTTCCAAGCCAGTTCATGCGTATATTCAAACGCCTGTATTAAACCTTGTTCTTCTAAATCATTTAAATTATCTTTTTGTAAAAACTTACTCAATTGAGATAAAGCTTTTCCGTAATTATCAAGTCTCTGTTTCCAGCGAACATCATGCATTGTCACGCTTCCTTATACAAAATACAAAATACAAAACAAACATAAATAATTATAAAACTAAACAACCTTATCTAACAACGATGCCTTGGTTGTCGTGATAGAGCCATGCTCATAAAATCCTAAGCGCATCAATACATCAAAAATCATATCCACTGCACGCACAACCGACATAGTTGAAGTATCAATCACCAGTTCTGGATTTTGCGGTATTTCATACGGATCATCCACGCCGGTAAAGCCTGTGATTAAGCCTTCTTCCGCTTTTTGATACAAGCCTTTGACATCCCGAGATTTACACACATCAACATCTGCTGCCACATAAATTTCAATAAACCCACCGTATTGTTCAACCTGCGTTCGCACACTGCGACGTGCCTCGGCATACGGTGCAATCGCTGCACAAATCGCAATGCCTTGGTGTTTTGTAATCTCAGACGCAACATAGCCTAGGCGTTTAACATTGATATCTCTATCTTTTTTAGAAAAACCAAGCCCTGCCGATAGATGTTTACGAACCACATCACCATCCAATAAACTCACGCGACGCCGGTTATCCTCCAGCAACTTGGCTTGCACCGCTTTGGCTAACGTTGATTTTCCTGAGCCCGAAAGTCCAGTAAAAAAGAGCGTAAAACCTTGTTCATGCTTCAGCGGATAGGCCGCTTGCAATGTTTGAATCACCTCAGGAAACGAAAACCAATCAGGCAGTGCCTTTCGCTGTTGAAGCGCCTGCCTCAACGCCGTTCCTGAAACATTTTCAACAACATCATCCGCACACAGTTCATCTTCACTCAACAACGTATCTTTTTGCTTCACATACACAATCGCGGGAAACGCCATCACCTCAAGTTCAATTTCGTCTGCATGGGCAAGCAGCAGCGTTTGCGCCGCATAAGGCTCATAAAATGCTTGATTTTGGCTGTTATTTCCAGGCCCTGCATGGTCACGTCCCACAATAAAATGGGTTGCGCCATAATTTTTACGAATGATGGCGTGCCACACCGCCTCACGTGGGCCAGCCATACGCATAGCCAACGGCAGTAAACTCAACATGGCGTGCTGTGTTTTAGGATAACGCTTCATCACATGCTCATAGCATTTAACACGCAAGACATAATCAATATCGCCAGGCTTCGTCATACCTATAACAGGATGAATTAATATATTCGCATTAGCCTTACGCGCTGCGCGTTGTGTTAATTCAAAATGCGCGCGATGGATGGGGTTACGTGTTTGAAAGGCCAACACACGCGACCAGCCGTACAACTTAAATAACTGCTTTAACTCAGCCGGCGTATGCCGATACTCAAGAAAATCATGATGCGAAGGCAGAGCTAAAGCCGTCACCTTTCCACCGATATACCAAGAACCTGCTTCATCATATAAATACTGAACGCCCGGATGAAGCTTATCGGTCGTCCCAAAAACTTGCTCAGCCTCAAGCTGCTTATTTGGTTGCCATATCGAGCTAATAGTAACACGCGCCAAAGGCGTGTTCTCATCATCCACGCATATAATTTCATCACCGATCGCGCACTGCTCAGCAAAAACAGCAGACACATCGAGGGTGATGGGCATAGGCCACAAACGACCATCGGCTAAGCGCATGGTGTCACACACGCTATCATAATCTGCTTCATCTAAAAAGCCAGAAAGCGGTGCAAAAGCGCCGTTTAATAAACACTCAAGATCACACAACTGCCGCTTGCTTAACGTCCAATAATGCATGGGTATTCTTCCCTCTCGCTTGAAGTCTAATTTGTTGATCGGCAAACGCGCACATATCCTCTTGATGTGAAATAATCACGATGGTCATGCTCCCGCGTAATGCAGCCAGTGCTGTTTGAATTTTTTGTAAATTTTTTGAATCGAGTGCATTGGTGCTTTCATCCAAGACCAAAAGCTTCGGTTTCATCAGTAACGCGCGTGCTAAAGCAATACGCTGCCGCTCGCCTCCTGATAAACGCACACCGCGATCACCTAATATTGTATCCAACCCTTCATCTAGATCATCCACAAAATCAGCGGCTGCTGCCTTTAATACCTGCCAAAGCGCTTCATCCGTATAATCATCACAAAACCAGGTTAAATTATCACGCACAGAGGCATGAAATAAAAAAACATCTTGGGTAACATACGCAATATGACGCTGCCAAGCGGTATGATTTGAGCTATGAAGTCGCTCTCCATCTATTATAATTTCACCTGCACTCGGTTTTAGCAAACCTACCATTAAATCCGCTAACGTCGATTTTCCTGAACCGGATGGGCCGATTAAAGCCGTCGTACTGTTTTTAGTAAGTTTTAGCGAAAGATTGTGAATAATATAAGTATCTGGCTTCGCAGGATAAGAAAAACTCACCGATTTAAGTTCGATATGTGACTCAAAACTTAATGTATCTGTCGCAGGCAAGACATGCTCCGCTTGACATGCTTGTAATAAATCTTGAATACCCAAATACGCGGGTAATTGATGTAAAATACGCTGATAGGTTTGTTGGGCCGTTGAAACCATCGGTAACGTGCGTGCAAACACAATCAAGAGCAATAATAAGCTTGCCGGCGGCAGATGAATCACCCCTATCGCCATATATAATAGCGCACTCAAGACCATCACCGAACCGCAGGTGTACACCAAACGACTTCGTGCCGTCATCACGGTCACACGTTGATTTTGATATTCGAGTGATGCATTCACATCCACCAATTTATCGATAAAGCGTGCTTCAAGACCTGAGCCTTTGAGCATTTTAAGCGCCGAAAATTGCTCTTGAATCGCTTGAAAGATCATTTGATTCTTGTGTAAATGATCTCGTCCTGCCTTGGATGTGAGGCGATGCAAAGGCAACATCAAACCTAACAAGACCAAAGCACACCCCATCGCCGCCAGGGTCATTTTCCAAGACAGCAAACACGCAAGTGCCGTATACACCATCACAAGAAACAACGTGTTGATTAAGCTTAATAATTGATGATGGCACGTTGCCACCCCTTGCACTTGTGTGGTTAAGCTGTACAGCACATCCGACATTTTACGTTTTAAAAAAAAGGACCATGACGTCAAGAGTAATTTTCGGTGTAAATGTGCACGTAAATAACGCGTGTAGCGTTGCTGAAGCGCGGTGCCTGTGATCTGTTCTGTGTACGCCAGTAAGGCAATCATACTTATCATCAAAACATAAACCACAAGCACACCACCAAGCGTCATGGGAATATGCAGCCTATCAAAGCATGCATGAAATTGGGTGAGTATGCCCTGACTTGCGACAGACCCTAACGACACCCCAATCAGCTGCAATAACGGCAGAATCAGCAACAAACCAAAACCCGAAGTCACACTTCTTGCAAACATCAAACACAAGGTTACACTTGAACGTAGGGCATCAAATTTGAAAAGATCGCGCAACAAACAACTTAATACACGAAGATTGCTTACATTCACGCGCATTTTAATCCGCAGTCATCACAAGAAACGCTTTCCCTAATAACGCGTCGACAAACGCCTGTACATCGGCTGTTGCAGTTGCTTCATCGATAGCATAATTATTTTGTAAAAAATGCACCATACTGGCTATATTCGTCGGTTTTTCATCCAATAAATTCCAAAGCTCCGCTCCCACGGTATTTAAGCCATGATATTCCCCCGTGCTTGGTTCCATCATCACAATGTCGTGATCAATTTGCGTAAACACCACGTCTTGATTAATAGCTAGCATGTTTTTCATCTCCTAAATATACCCATGAGCTTGCATGACTTCGCCATGGTCATGAATAATGGTATCTATTTGTTTGGATGTGAGCACATTCTTCCAATCACCCACCATCCCTTTTCTAAAAAATCGCTCGACTTTGGGCGGCTTTTCTTTAAAACCATGCGCTTGCTCCAAATCTTGCAAACGATCGATATGCGCATGGTTTAACGCGCGCTCAATACGTTCTTCTGAAGCATCCAGTTTTAAATGCTTAGCCGCACGTGTAAACGTTTCCATCGGCGTTTGTTTCATGTCTTCATACCGTAAGACCAAACAATTTATCTCTTGTGCTTCACTCCAACTTTTAACATGCATCGACCACGACAATAACTGCTGCCGTAATTGATCGTGCAATTTTTGATTGCTTTTACAAAATGCAAAATCAGGTTTTCCCATCGACTGGATAGCTTGATCAATCGAACAATTCATATGATTTGCAAACGAAACAGCGACATCTAAAGGATTTCGTACAAAATAAAGCGCACCCAGTGAGTTTTGTGCAGGAATAAGCGCCTCACCATTCGGCAAATACGTATAGGCATCATGCGTTTTATGATGTTCCACGGTGGTGGCTTGCTCAGCATGCCAGCGGTACACAGCCGGTCGTAAGGCATCCAAATCATCATGCGTAAAATGGGCGCTATCAAACCCTAGCGCTTCATCCACCCAGGCACGCCCACTGGCAATCGCTCCGGTGCGAATGCCATCTAAATCTAAAGCGTCATCGCCATCATGCAGCATATGCGCTAAAAAAACACGAAACCACGTATTCCCTGATTTAGGATACGACGCTAACCAATAAATTCCTTTTTGTTCAGACATGAACCACGCCTCGCGCTAACAAATCCGCTTGAATTAAATCCACAAGTTTATCCAATTGAAACCCTGCGCGAGGACGGGTGATACGTACCACATACACTTGAGACGCTAAACTTCCGACATGTTTCAAGTGCTTGTTTATTTTGCCTAAGCCCTTTAAATAATGCTGGCGATACGTATTATTTTTTAAAGGCAGCATTTTATGCATGCCTTCAATCGATTCAAATTCAAACGTATCTTGATTATGTGAATTTAAAATATACAGTACTTTCAATGGCAGGTTTTTAGCATAAAATTGCTGCTCGAGGGGCACTGCGAATTTTTCGATATTCGGACGAATGCGTCGAAGCGCATCGGTTTCAATCGCTAATTTTTGACTTGAATCAGCCCATAACTTAACGTGCGGAAAACTTGGCATCACCTGCCCTGCTTGGTTAATCGCACACACATCATCGGCCAAAACCGAATAACCACGGCTCATAAATGCAGCCGATAATGTTGACTTTCCGGCTCCCGAATGTCCGGCAAATGAAACACAAGCATCGCCGATTTTAATCGCATTCGCATGCAACAAAAACAAATCTCGTTGCATCAACAAAGCCCCCATCCCCGAACCCAACAAAAACACGCGAATACTGTCTTCGTCGGCGCCTGCGTAAGGCTCAATCGTTAAGGTATTTCCATCACGTATAAGATAACGTGCAACGTTAGGCACATTGAGCCAGAGCTCATGATGATTCGCTTGATAAAATGCGCCACGAGCGACAACTTCGGGTAGACCTGCTTCAGAAACAACACCCCATTGAATGGTCACGCATGGTGCAACATCAGATGGTGTGGTGTTAACCAACAGCTCGGGTAAATTGAGTTCGCTTTGAATATTTAATCCAAATGCATGATAAACATACATAGTACTCGGTCCTTGAGAACAATTATAAAAGCTTGCTTAGTGTCCCAGATTTTCTTTAAAAACGCTACACCTCGGCTTATGATCATGCTGCATGGGCTGCATAAAATCAACGGGATTCAGCGTGTCCAGCCTAAGGTTTTTAGCTCGGCCCGATGTTCGGGGTGGTTGATTCATGATCGTGTTGATTTTTATTAAGAGGGGTTAGGTTGTCAAGTGATATAAGAGCTGGCGCTGTGTAAATCTTAGAGTATAAATTATCGGATTTTAACGGTTTCATGAATTCTTGGTCCATGTTGGTTCCCCCTAGGTATGGCTTGATTTTCATTATTTGTTGTTTTAACACGCTTTAGCACGCTGTAAAACCTGGGGTTTACCGTAGATTCTGATTTTATCTCTAAACTAGGCTACATCGACATTCCATAAATTACTCACCTTACGCACGCGTTCGCAGCGTCATCATGCCTCTCGCCTTTCATGCATAGAACCGTTACTATAAATCAATATCTATACCACTTAATGCTTAGGACCTAAACACCATGTTTATTCGTTCATCGAAAGAGCTGGCGCTCCTTATCGTCAACCGACGAAAAAAATTGAACTTAAGCCAAACGGCTGTAGCTAAACTGGTTGGATTAAAGCAACAAACCGTTTCTGAATTTGAAAATAAACCCGAAAGCACCAAGCTCGCCACGTTATTTAAAATATTATCCGCTGTTAAATTAGATGCCTCGGTGCTCGCAAAAGAAGAGCAGCTTATCTCTGAATCGCAATGGAATGAAGAATGGTAAACACTAAAAAAACCCCTCAAACCCTACGTGTTATCATGAACGGCTATCTTATTGGTCGCTTGAAAAAAAACACGCGCGGCAAACTGATTTTTAGTTACGCAAGCAGCTGGCTCAACACGCCCGGTGCACGTCCAATATCACTTGCCCTCCCGCTTGTTGAGCAACCGTTTACAACCGAAGCGGTGTATCATTTTTTTGATGGTCTACTTTCTGATAACCCAAACACGCGCGCACAGATTCAAAAAAAATGGGGTCTTATCAGTAAACATCCGTTTGACTTATTAGCTTGCATTGGATCTGAGTGCACAGGCGCTATTCAGCTGATTGCGGGCAAAGTTCCAGCCTTCAAAAAGAAATTTGAATATTCAACTTTAGATAAAAAAACACTGGCAACGCTTTTACGCAATCATCAAGATACACCGATTTCACTTGCTGGCACGCAAGATAAAATTGGGCTTTTATATCACAATCATACTTGGTGTTTACCAGAAAATAAAACGCCCACCAGTCACCTGATTAAATTATCCAAAGACATATTGCATAGTGCCGAAAACGAATGGCTGTGCACCCAAATTGCCAAGGCATTTGGTCTGCCTGTTGCTGAGTCACGCCTGCTTTATGTCGAAGGTATCAAAGCCTTAGCCGTTCAACGTTTTGACCGTAAATTTTCAAGTGATAACACCTGGCTTATGCGTTTACCCCAAGAAGATCTATGCCAAGCACTCGGTGTATCGCCTTTTTTAAAATATCTCATAGCAGGCGGACCAAGCTTGTATGATGTCATGAAATTTTTATTGGGATCAGCGAATCCTATTCATGATCGCGATGTATTTTTTTGCTCTCAAATTTTATTTTGGCTGCTCGCCAACCACGATGGGCATGCCAAAAATTTTAGCGTATTTATCGAGCCTGCAGGTAAATATCGCCTGACACCACTTTATGATATTCAATCAGCCTACCCGGCCATCGCACAAAACATGTTAGATTCGCATAAGATTAACATGGCCATGCCGCTTTTGACTAAGGCATCTCCTGCCTATTGGCATCAAATCAAGCGTATTGATTTTTTAGAAACAGCTAAGCATATTAATTATTCGGTTGAACGTGCCGAAGCCATTCTTGATGACATGTTAGCGTGTGTAGATACGGTGATTCAGCAGGTTTCAGCCAGTTTACCTCAAGCTTTTCCAAAACAAGTGTCTGATCCTATTTTTGACGGTATGCGGTTTATGAAAAAGAAACTGGCAAGGCATCAAAACCAAAAACACGCGGTTTTAAACTAACGACTCATAATCAAGCTGCCGCAACGCTTCAAATAAAATAATGGCGACCGCATTGGATAAATTTAAGCTCCGACTTTCTGCGCGCATCGGGATACGTACTTTATCATGCTGGCTCAAAATATCGGCCGGTAAACCCCGTGTTTCGGGTCCAAATAATAAAATATCATCAGACTGATATTGATAATCGCTGTGATACGTTTGCGTTTTGGTCGTGCATGCAATAATACGGTGCGCTTTGTTTTGCTCAAAAAATTCTTCTGCATTCGCATACTGACGTACGGCAGCCCATTCATGGTAATCAAGGCCCGCACGCCGCATACGCTTGTCATCCAGTGCAAAACCTAATGGATGAATCAGATGAAGCTCGGCTCCTGTGTTGGCGCACAGCCGAATAATATTGCCAGTATTGGGCGGTATTTCGGGTTGATATAATGCAACGTGTATCATGTTTTTTTACTCTTATGCTTGTATGAATTTTTATGCGATGCATCATGAACACGTAAAATAAGCCGGAGCAGACGGTGTTCATCTGGATTAATTTGATCGTGAAACACGAGCACATCTTGCTGGCGTTTTTTTGTAAAAAGCGACGCTTCTTCTTTAAACACAATCCACATCAACCAACCAAAATCAAAATAAACCTGAGCCTCAGTGTACGTCATCAGTTCACCGGTACGATCATCTAAAACCCACCAACGCTCTTGGGCATAACTAAGCTCAGAACAGCACGCACCGGGCGTTTTTTGTCGCCACAAATACGAACCATGCGCTGCTAGTATAAAAATAAAAACCACAATCAAACCTGGGGGGCAAGCGGTTTGTAACAGCGCAATAACAGCACAAATATGAACCAATACCAATAAATATAAATAATCGCGTGAAGGCTTAAGGCGTACCGTAACGTTGGATAAGGGTGACCATATGTTTAAAGTCGTTGTCTTCAACCGTTTCATACCCCATAAACCATGCGTATAAATCAGGATCGGGCGAATGTAACATGCGTTCAAACACCGCTTGTTCTTCCGTGCTTAAGGCATCCCAATGCGTTTCAAGAAACCGCGTTAAAATCAAATCTAATTCAAGCATACCACGTCGGCAGCGCCACACGAGTTTAGCTTTTTGTTTTGTTTGTTGATCAATGATCGTCATTAAAATTTTAGGATATCTTAGCGAACAAGCTAGACATAATACACCGATGAGCTCACATCAGACAAGATAAAGGCCCAATCGCTAGACATATTCTCAACAAACCGTCATAATTTGCTCTTTTTGACGTCGGCCAAATCTGCCTATGCAAGCATCCGTGATTGAGATTAAACATCTCTCAAAATCCTATGGCTCAACACCTATTCTTCGCGATCTTTCCTTGTCAATTTTCCCAGGTGAATTTTTAACCCTCCTTGGGCCATCGGGCTGTGGCAAAACAACGCTCTTACGATTGATTGCTGGCTTTGAAAAAACATGTTCAGGTGATATTTATATTCACGGTACATGTGTGAATCAATTAACACCACAACAACGCGATGTGCATACGGTTTTTCAGAGCTACGCTCTTTTTCCTCATCTGAGTGTATTTGAAAATGTTGCGTTTGCATTACGTTGTAAAAAAACGCCTGAAGATGAAATTAAAACACGGGTACACGAAGCCTTAGCACGCGTTCAGCTTGGATCGTTTGAACATCGTACAACCCAACAATTAAGTGGTGGGCAACAACAGCGCGTCGCCATTGCACGCGCCATTATTAATCGCCCAAAAGTGCTACTTCTCGATGAATCACTGAGTGCACTCGATTATCGACTACGTAAAACCATGCAATATGAGCTCAAGCAATTACAAAAATCACTGAACATCACCTTTGTGTTGGTCACACACGACCAGGAAGAAGCGCTCTCGATGTCTGATCGCATTGCTGTATTTAATCACGGACATATCGAACAAATTGGTACACCACGAGAAGTCTATGAAAATCCCAAGAATCTTTATGTTGCCAAATTTATTGGCGAAACCAATATGTTTGATGTTGAAGTGGAAGCCTTAGACGATACCGAATTATATGTCACTGTTGAATCACAACGACTTCGTTGCAAGAATACAGGCCAACACAACCTGGGAGAGCATCTTCACTTGATGATTCGACCTGAAGATATTCGCGTTTGGCATCTAGACGAAGTTACCTCTTCAGACGAAATGATCCCAGGAACCATCGTTGATATTATCTACAAAGGTTCAACCGTTGATCTTACCGTCGCCCTCCCCTCGGGAAAAATCATTAATGCATCCGAGTTTTTTGACGAAGACGACGACGATCTTGATTATGAAATTGACGAAAAAGTATGGGTTCAATGGTTCACCGGTTGGGAAGTCTTGTTACCTTATGAAAACTAAAATAAACACAAAAAATCTACCCCTTTATGCGGTATATACCTGGCTTTTTTTATTTGGTTTCATTCCACTTAGCCTAGTTTTTATTGCAAGCTTTTTTTCGCGTGATGCCACACATTTAATCACACTTCCACTGACCCTTGCGCATTATAAAGCACTTTTTTCGCCACTGCTTGGGCATGTCATGCTCCGCTCGCTGGTGATGGCGTTAATAACCACATGCGCATGCCTCCTGATTGCCTACCCCTTCAGCTATTTTATGGTGCGTTCAAAGCATCAATCGCTTTTATTATTACTTATTATTATACCATTCTGGACCAGCTCATTGGTTCGAACCTATGCATTGGTTGCCATCTTAAAATTTAACGGTGTTTTAAACACGCTGTTACTTAAAATGCATCTGATTACCGTGCCGCTACCCTTGCTTTATTCAAATTTTGCGGTCATCAGCGGCTTAATTTATACGTTATTTCCTTTCATGGTGCTCCCTTTGTTCAGTAACATGGAGCATTTTGATTTTAGACTCTTTGAAGCTGCAGAAGATTTAGGTGCAAACCGCTGGACGCTTTTTTTTCGTGTATTTTTACCCAACACCACACGCGGCATTGTGTCGGGCGCGCTACTCGTATTTCTACCCGCCATGACGCTCTTTTATATTCCGAATGTACTGGGTGGCGCACGATCCATCTTGATCGGTAATCTCATACAAAATCAATTTCTTGTCGAAGAAAACTGGCCTGCTGGTGCGGCAACCAGTATTTGCTTAACCGTACTCTTACTCCTGCTTATGCTTATCTATCGACGACCTCGTGGAGTTCAATCGTGAAGCCTTGGATTAAGAATCTATATATTACGTGTGTTTATGCACTCTTATATTTTCCTATTTTAATTTTGGTACTTTACTCGTTTAACCAAGCCCAGTATTCGTTACAATGGCAAGGTTTTTCGACTCATTGGTATCATGAATTATTTCAAGATAGCGAGCTATGGCTGGCTTTTACTCATTCCTTTGTTTTGGGAACAAGTGCTTCGTTTATTGCGAGTGTTGCTGGTTTAATTATTTGTATTCATCTCTTTTTACACCACCATCAATCCAATCGAGCACTTCAAAGCACGCTTTTAATGCTGATTATTTTGCCGGATCTTGTCTTAGGCATAGCTTTACTTATTTTCTTTAATCTGACGTCAATACCGCTCGGTTTTTTTAGTTTACTGATTGCGCACATCACGTTTTGTTTACCGTTTGCCATTGTCGCGATTAATAGCCGCATTCATAATTTAGATATTAATCTATATTACAGTGCACTTGATTTAGGTGCCACGCGAACCCGCGCTATCACGCACGTGTTATTACCGCTCTTATGGCCTGCTGTGATGAGTGCCTTTCTTTTAGGCTTTACCTTATCGTTTGATGATGTGATTATCAGTTATTTTGTTGCAGGGCCTGGGTTTAATATTTTACCTTTAACGATTTATTCGTTGGTTCGAAAAGGTGTTACGCCTGAGCTGAATGCACTGTGTAGCATCACGTTTTTGATGTCGATGCTTTTAGTCGTTGCCGCACATCGTCTTTCACGGAAAACGTCATCATGATGATTAAGCGCTTATTGATCATATTTCTAGCGGGACTTTTATCAACGCCGCTATGGGCTGCTAAAACACTGAATCTTTACATCTGGGGCGGTGAAATTCCTAAAGCACTTATTCAAACGTTTGAGCATGAAACAGGCATCAAAGTCAATTTATCAACTTACGATAGCAACGAAACGCTGTATGCGAAATTAAAAGCAACCCCCCATCCTATGTATGATATTGTTTTGCCTTCAGCGTATTTTGTCGAGCGCCTAAAAAAACAAAAGCTTTTGAACCCATTGGATCATAATCGCCTGCCTAATCTTAAAAATTTAGATCCTGCTTTTACAAACAATCACTATGATCCACACAATCAATACAGTGTCCCCCTGATCTGGGGAATAACAGGTATTTTTTATAATCAAGCATGGATCAAACATATTCCTACACATTGGGGAGATTTATGGGACACGTCGTGGCAAGGTCAACTGATGCTACTCGACGATCCACGTGAAGCGTTTGGTATGGCGTTATTAAAACTGGGCTATCATCCCAATGATAGCGATCCCAAACATATTGAAGAAGCTTTTCAGAGCTTAAAAACGCTTGCGCCTAATATTAAAATATTTGCCAGTGAAGGCATACAGTCCATTCTTATTGATGGTGATGCTATGGTAGGCGTGACCTGGAATGCCGATGCACTCAAAGCTTACCGCGAAAATAAAAACATTCGCTTTACTTACCCAGCAGAAGGGTTTGTGATGTGGATAGATTGCCTCGCTATACTTAAAAATGCGCCGCATCCTGATGAAGCCTACGCCTTTATTAATTTCATGCTCAAAGCCAGCAGTGCGGCCTCGCTAGCGCTCGCTGAAGGCCATGCCATCACCAATCAAGCCGGAAAACAACAATTACCCGAAAATATTCAAAACAACCCGATGACGTACCCAGCGCCTGAAATTTTAAAACGCGGGATTATTCAGCGCGATCTCGATGAAAAAACACTTGAGATCTATAATACCTATTGGCAAAAACTCAAATTTTCACTCTAGCTCACTAGCCAACATCATCCCACCATGCTTTAATGGTTTTTATCCTATTTGCTGATGAACCATCACCATGACCTATGCTATTGGCCTAACAGGAAGTATCGCCACCGGAAAATCAACTGCCGCCACGTTTTTTGAGCGACATGCTATTGATGTGATCAGTGCCGATGACATCGCACGTGCTTTAACAAAACCGGGTGAACCTGCATTCACCTCCATTGTCTCGCACTTTGGACAAGGGATTCTGAAAAAAAATGGTGAGCTCAATCGCCGAGCGCTTCGAAAAAAAATTATTCGACACCCCGCCGAGCGCCGATGGTTAGAAGGCTATCTGCACCCCCAAATAAGAGCACGTATCGAAAATGCTTTATGCGATGTCACCAGCCCTTATGCCATGATTGAGATTCCCCTGCTGATTAACCGAGAGCATTATCCGTATTTAAAGCGTGTTTTATTACTCGAAACAGACCAAGAGCTTCAATTAAAACGACTCATGGAACGAGACCAATGCACCTATGATGACGCAATCGCCATGCTCAAGTTACAACCACGAGAAGAACTTCGACGCGTGATTGCTGATGATGTGATCCGTAACGACGGCAACCCCGAGCATCTCGAAGACGCACTTTTTGCTTTGCATGAAAACTACCTGATTTACTCTGATGACAACGGCATAAAAAATTGAGCAACGTCTTCTTCGGTCCACTCAACCGGTGCACTTAAGGTTTCTTCTGAAAAAATGCTATCAAACAAAACGCGTTTTTTAGCTTGCATTTTCATCATCACTTCTTCAACGGTACCCGAGCCTATCAACCGATAAACAAACACCGGTTTCTCCTGACCTATGCGATGGGTTCTATCCGTCGCTTGATCTTCAACCGCAGGATTCCACCACGGATCGTAATGAATCACCGTATCGGCTTGTGTTAGGTTTAAACCCACCCCACCGGCACGCAAACTGATGAGGAAAATAGGCGCTTCGCCGGCTTGAAAGCGTTGAATTAAACTTTCGCGATCACGTGATTTACCGGTCAAGATTAAGTGCGGGTACCCACGCTTAATCAAGGCTTGCTCAATGATATCAAGCATGCTGGTAAATTGAGAGAAAACCAAGACCGACCGGCCTTCATCCATAAGATTATCTAACAGCTCAAGGCAGGTATTTAATTTAGCCGAAGAATAATTCTGTACCGCCGTTTCATCACGTTGTTTTAACAGCTTCGGATCACAACACACTTGTCGTAGTTTAAGTAAAGCTTCCAAAAACACCCATTGGCTTTTACCTAGTCCTTGTTTTGCAATCGCTTCACGAACCGAGCGCTCGGTTGTCATACGAATGGTTTCGTATAAATCACGTTGAGAACCGAGTAAATTAACCGTCAGTGTCATTTCTGTTTTTTTAGGAAGCTCAGACGCCACCTGATTTTTTGTTCGCCTCAAAACAAACGGTTGCAAGCGTCGTACTAACGCTGCACGACAATCTTCATCCTGTTGTTTTTCAATGGGATACTGAAAAATTTGGCGAAATTGCTTCAACGTGCCAAGAAATCCAGGCGCCAAAAAGTGAAACAACGACCACAACTCGCCTAAATGATTTTCCAGTGGCGTTCCGGTTAAACACAAACGATGCTTCGCTTGAAGCTGTTGAATAATCTGGCGTGTTTTTGTTTGTGTGTTTTTAATCACCTGGGCTTCATCAAGTACCAAATAATAAAACGGATATTTAATAAAAAGCTTTTTATCGCGTTGCGCAACACCGTAGGTTGAGATAATGAGATCATAATCATCAAACGCACTGTTTTGATGACGTGTGAGCCCATGATAAATCATGACGTTAAGATCAGGTGTAAAGCGCTCAGCCTCTTCAAGCCAATTGCCGATAACGCTGGTCGGCGCCAAAATTAATGCCGCACGTTTAAGACGCCCAGCTTCTTTTTCGTATTGGAGATGCGCTAAGGTTTGGAGGGTTTTCCCCAGTCCCATATCATCTGCCAAAATCCCGCCTAAACGCGCTGAACGCAAACGCTGAAGCCAGCTCAAACCACCGAGCTGATAATCACGCAGTTCCGCTTTTAATCCGAGAGGACTTTTAATTTCCGGTTGTTCTTCATGTTGAAGTAAAGCTTGGTGTATGCGTCTAAATTCAGCGGTTCCCTGCCAACGCGCTGTGCTCGCAGCAAGCGCCTGCTCAGCTTCTTGCATAAACAAGAGTTGATAACGCGTGAGCTTTAACGCATCGTCTGACATATCACGGGTTTTTAAACCATATTGCCATAATAATCGAAGCAGCGGCTTTAAACGCCCGAGCGCGACTTCGAGCACTTTGCCCTCACCTATCGGCAAACGAAAACGCTCATGATCATCACGCTTCTCAAACGTATCTGTTCCAAACTGCTCAAGTAAACCGGCCACCAACGGTACAATACTGACACGTTGGTCATCAATCAGAATACCAAGCTGATACGCAAAAAAATCATGCCCTTCCGAACGACTTTGTGAATACCACATCACATCGTCTTCTTTAATCACGGTTTCATAACGTGGACCCGACACTTGGGATTTATTTTTAAGTAAGTCGGCACCTGTTTCCCTCGCATGTAACGCAAGTAAAGCGGCGGCGGCATGCTCGCAATTAATTTTTCGCTCACATCCACACCGCGCTGAATTTGCAGGAAAGCTGCGCAAATCCATATACACATCAAAAATCTGATGCGTTTCCCCTTTAACGCGTGCTCTAAGTAATCCATCACTTAAGCGAAACGTGAGCACATCACCGCTTTCATAGTGACGTTGCCCACGCAGAAGAACAGATTTTGGCGCAGCTGTAGTCATGCGTGAAATAGCTGTTTTCAGCATGCATGCACCTGCAAAAATTGTACAACGTACATACTACTCCTTATGCATTTAATAAACGATTCACGCGTTTAACAAATTCAGCTGGATTATCTAAGGTTCCACCTTCAGCTAACACCGCTTGATCAAACAGCACTTCAGTCCATTCAGCAAATTCAGCATCATCTTGAATCGCATGTAAACGTTTCAATAAATCATGCTCCATATTCACTTCAAAAATAGGTTTTGTTGAAGGTGCTGCTTGTCCTACCGATTGTAGAATACGCTGCATTTCAAGACCCATGTCGTTTTCATCAGCGACCACACATGCAGGCGAATCGGTTAACCGATGTGTCACACGCACTTCTTTCACACGGTCACCCAAAACAGTTTCGATTTGCTTCAGCATAGACGACATACTTTCATCTTGCTCGGCTTTTTTCGCGTCTTCTTTATCATCAACATCGAGCTCAAGTTTACCTTTGGTAATGGACTGAAGTTTTTTACCTTCAAACTCAGTCATGTAGCCCACAAGCCACTCATCCACACGATCACTTAATAAAAGCACTTCAATATCTTTTTTCTTAAAAATTTCAAGATGTGGGCTGTTTTTTGCAGCATTAAAGCTGGATGCGGTCACATAATAAATTTTATCTTGACCTTCTTTCATACGTGAGACGTAATCAGCCAAAGAAACCGTTTGTTTTTCTGAACCCGTGGCGGTACTTGCAAAACGTAACAACTTGGTGACGCGTTCGCGATTCGCCATGTCTTCAACCGGGCCTTCTTTAACTGCTGCACCAAACTCATCCCAAAATTTTTGGTATGCTTCGGCATCGTCTTCACTCATGCGTTCAAGTAAAGATAATACACGCTTTGTGCAGGCTGCCCGAATGCTTTCAACTTGCTTGTTATCTTGTAAAATTTCACGTGATACGTTGAGTGGCAAATCACTTGCATCAACAATCCCTTTAACAAATCGCAGGTAGCGTGGCAAAAATTGGCTTGCATCGTCTAAAATAAAAATACGTTTTACAAAAAGCTTCAAGCCATGCTTCGATTCAGCTTGCCATAAATCAAACGGTGCTTTAGCTGGAATATACAGCAAGCTGGTGTAATCATGCTTACCTTCCACCTGATTATGTGACCACGTTAACGCTTCTTGATAATCATGTGAAATATGCTTATAAAACGTTTGGTATTCTTCATCAGAAATTTCAGCTTTAGGTAACGTCCAAAGAGCCGTTGCTTTATTGACGGTTTCAAATTTTACTTCTTTTTTGGCTTTCTTCGCTTTTTTAGCGTCTTTTTCATCACCTTCGCTAGACTCTTCTTCGATTTCCACTTCTTTTTTCATGACAATCGGCCAAGCAATATGGTCTGAATATTTATTAATAATACTACGTAGGCGCCAATCACTGAGTAATTCAGTGCTTTCTTCAGGCTTTAAGTGTAAGGTAATTTCTGTACCGCGCTCTTTTTTCGTTTTGTTGGCAATGGTAAATTCGCCTTCACCGTTGGATTCCCAAACAATCGCTTCTTCAGCAGGAACTCCAGCACGACGACTTTTAACGGTGACTTTATCGGCAACAATGTACGCAGAATAAAAACCAACACCGAATTGACCAATTAATTGTGAATCTTTCGATTGATCACCGGTTAAATGACTCAAGAAATCTTTTGTTCCAGATTTAGCAATCGTTCCTAAGTTTTCAACGGCTTCATCCCAGCTCATGCCAATACCGTTATCTGAAATGGTCAGGGTTTTCTTTTTTTCATCGAAATCGACCGTAATACGTAAGTCCGCATCACCTTCATACAAATCAGCTTTTGACAATGCTAAAAAACGTAATTTATCTAATGCATCGGACGCATTGGATACCAGTTCTCGTAAGAAAATTTCTTTGTTGCTGTATAACGAATGAATCACTAAATGAAGCATTTGCTTTACTTCGGTTTGAAACCCCATGGTTTGTTGCTTACTTGCCATTATGCTATCTCCCACTCACGAACAAAAAAAGAAAAAATTCACTAAGAACTTTGGATATGGGGATGAATCATAAAATTTCAAGGCCAACATTGTACTTAATTGCAGATCGCAGTAAACTTGCTTTGTTTTAAAATTACCTTTATGAGTCAATATTTAAACCATGCCTATTAAATTAATGATAGTTAGTATTCTGTGCGTGTCGTGCATATGCGTGATTGCTATGTTTCGTAAACTCCCGACACAACCCAAAATTACACGCTCAATTCAAGAAAACGTAAAATTAGCCATGACAGGCGTGCTTGCTTTTATTGCCGATACATTAGGTGTGGGTAGTTTTCCTATCACCATCGCCTTATCAAAACTTTGGGGTACCTTTGAAGATCATGAACTCCCTGCAGTCACGAACGGCGCACAAGTCATCCCTGGTACGATAGAAGCTCTTTTCTTTATACAAATCATTCATGTTGATTTAACGACATTACTCACATTAGTCGCAGGAACGTGTGTTGGAGGTATCTTGGGTGGCCACATGATAACTCACTTAAGTAAACAAAAACTTCGTTTAGCGATGATCATCTGTTTTACGGGTATTATTGGTTTACTCATCTACCAGAAATTTGGATATTTCACATCGAATCATGAACTGACAGCCCTGCATGCTTGGAAATTATGGCTCGGTTTTCTAGCCATGAGCATATGTGGTGCATTGACCTCCGTCGGCATTGGATTATTTGCTATGGTTCAAGCGGTTTTATTTTTAATGCACTTATCTCCCGCCGTCGCTTTTCCTATTATGACCGTAGCAGGCGCTATGCAGCAGCCTTTAACTACACTCGTTTTTTTAAAGCAGGACAAAATTCCTCTGAGAAAAACACTTACCTTGAGTTTATTTGGATGTTTAGGTGTGTTGATTGCATTACCTATTGTGACGCATATGAAGCAGACATGGCTTCACTCACTATTGCTTATCATTATGATTTATAATGTGTTTAGTATCACATCCACCTATTTTAACGATAAAAAATCGCTGAAAGCTTCTGTTGTGCTTAATTAAAGATAACGGTAAACTTTCTGAGTTATATACCGAACGCAGTATACATACACGATGTCTCAGTGGCGCAGCTGGATAGCGCGGCCCCCTCCTAAGGGGTAGGTCGCAGGTTCAAATCCTGCCTGGGACACCAATGAAATCAAGGGGTTACGAGATTAAAATTTAAAAATTAAAGATTTTTATTTTCACAGGTGCCTATGTGGGTGCCTAAAAATTAATTGGTACAGGGGCGTTCAGGACTGGGAAAGTAAAAGCTAGTGGCTTGTATTGCTCTCAATTCGACTCGTATTACTTTCTATATCGTCTAATTGGGCAGTGTGTGTTGAAATTATCGCAATATTGCTATCAATGTTATTGAGTATATCTTTGACTTCGTTAAGATTGTGATCAATGCCATAAATAGAAAAAAGAATCCAGCCAAGAATAAGCATTTTAAATAAATTCATTTCTGCTCTCTGTGAATTACAAGTGGGAATTGATTTGCATATCATCGTGGGAGATGATGTTAGCTATGACAAGACCATTCGATTTCATTGAATAGATATATGCCGCGTTGATAAACCACGGCAAATTGTTTTTGGTCTACTTGAACCACTATTTATATCAGTGGCCGCATGGGTAAACGCAATATGCTTGACCGTAAACATAGACATACTCGCCCCACTGACCAGACACATTCCAGCAACATTGACTATAACCCATTGCTGCGTTTGCGGTTGGTTTCTGCTCTGATGATTGCGTCTTTAATTTCACCAAACATGAGTCGATGCTTGTATCACTTGCATTACAAAAACTCAATATCTTGGTATATGTTTCAGGCTTCATTTCACTAGCGTATATATTTTTAAAGTTAGCCATATCTTGCACTGAAATTGCAGCAAATGAGAACATAGGCGTAATCAGCAATATATAAAATAGCACCGATTTAAGTGTTAATTTTTTAGGTTTATCATGTTAAATACATCCTGTATAAAAATACAACATTATATTTTCAAGATGGCTTCATGATACCATAAAGCACCTTATTTAGAAATAAAAAAACCCAAGATGACTTCTAATAAACCAAGCTTGTTAATGCTGTAACAATGCTCTAATTGAATACGATCTAACCCTGGAAAGTACCATTTCAATAGGCGCCTTGCTTGAAGTAAAGCTACTTTATCACTCCCTTCAAGCACGGCTAGTTGCTCAATATGATATTTAAAAATATCTAAAACTTCAGATGAAGATGGTGCAACATCATGCCCCAATAATGCTTGAAAGAGCCAAGGACGCCCAAGACTACCACGCGCAATCATGATAGCAGCCGCACCCGTTTCACCGAAACAACGCTGCATACTCGCCCTATCTCGCACATCACCGTTCGCAATCACCGGAATACTCACACGCTCCACAACATTCCTGATGTGTTGATAGTTAGCCACCACATCATAATCTTCTGAATGATGTCGACCGTGTACAATAATCGCGTCTGCACCACACGCCTCAATCACGGTGGCTGCGTCTAAATAAGCATGGTCATCTGTTTGACCGCCCACTCTGATTTTTACCGTAAGTGGCAACGTTGTGGCTTGTCGCATCGCCGTCACAACCGCACTTAAATTATCAAGCGAATCCATGAGCGCCGAACCACAGCCCCTACTTCGAATTTTGGGTTTCGGGCAACCGCAGTTTAAATCAATCAAATCAGGCTGATACCGCGCTGCAATTTGCGTTGCTTGATGCATAAGCTCCGGGTTATTACCTGAGAGCTGGATACACCAAGGACCTTCTTGGGGTGAATGCGCTAAATAACGTGGGTTTAATTTTTCATGTTGTAGGATAGAGTGCGCAGAAATCATTTCTGTGACAGCATAGGCGGGCTGGGTATAGAGCGAAAAAAGTTCCCGAAAAGGCGCGCAGCTTATACCCGCGAGCGGTGCTTGGATCAACCGATGTGATAATTTAAGTGAGCCTATATAAAAAGGCGTATTGACATCGTTTAACGTATTTAAAATCATAAACCTAAGTCATACTCGCACGAATCACACCCGAGATTGCCCAAGGCAATCCCCAAAAGGCCAAAATGGAGAGAGCGGACAGCAAAGCGAGATGCCCACTGATGGGCAGCCCCTGCATGGCGGCGGTTAATACCCCGCCGCCAAAAACAATCACCGGTAAAGTGAGTGGCAATAAGATTAATGCTGTAAACAAACCTTGTCGTTTAAGACCTATCCCAAAGACCGCTGAAAATGCACACAAAGCCATCAGCGTTGGCGTTGCGCATACTAAACTTAAACTTAAAACACCGATTTCATACCCATTTAAATTAAATAAAATCGCGAGTATTGGGCAAAATAAGATGAGCGGCCCAAGATTAGTCAACCAATGAACCATCAGTTTGATACGCACTCGTACATGCATAGGCTCACGAGAAATCACCCATTGCTCAAGCACACCATCTTCATGTTCTTGCTGGAACAAATGTTCAGCCGATAAAAAAAAGGCAAATAATACAGCAATCCACACGAGGCCTGGTAATAATTGACGAAGAAAAACAGGATCAGACGGAAAGCTCAGAGGAAAGAGCATCACCACCATGAAAAAAAACAAACACGCATTCAACGTGCCGCGAAACTGTCGTTTTTGCAGCGTGATTTCGCGTAATAACGCCTGCTTTATCAACATCATACGACAAGCTCCTGCAAGATTGGAAAATCAAACGGAAGCGGTTGATGCGACGTAAACACGACCGCGCCCCCCACACTCACATGAGCTAATAACAGATCACTTAAACCCTCCATGCTTTCATGATCGAGCGCCACCCAAGGCTCATCGAGCAGCCATAATAAAGCATCTGAGTTGATAAGCTGCAAGAGCCCCACACGACGACATTGACCTGCCGAAAGCAAGCCACACGGCGTATGCTGAAGATCATACAACGTCAAACGCCGAAGTGACACATCGATAAGCTCATCAGAAGATTTAGGTGAAAGATCAAAGCATATATGTTCACGCGGTGTTAAATGCGTGTTTACGCCAGCCTTATGCCCCACATAAACTATTTTTTGTTGATGCTTGATCTCACCTTCGGTAGGATACAAAAGCCCTGCAAGTAATTTTAAGAGCGTGGTTTTACCAGCGCCGTTCGCGCCTTTTATGTGCAATGCAGAGCCAGCCGAGAGTGCAAAACGTATGTTTTGAAGCAGCGGTTTATCACCGTAATCAAATTGTAGGCCTTGGACTTCTAACATAAATACATCGGATCATAAAACTATTTAGATGCATGTATTTTGACATGCTAAGCCTAAAAGTAAAAGAAGCCGTGTATTCTAGCAGCAATATAGTGGACCCCAAAAATGAGACAGTAGTGTAAAATACAAACTATTGTCAAAAGGGGTACAAAATGGCTAAAAAAACATTTACAGCGGAGTTCAAATCCAAGGTAGCAATTGAAGCCGTAAAGGGTAACAAGACTATCAATGAATTAACCACGGAATTTGGGGTTCATGCAAGCCAAATACACAACTGGAAAAAG
>JAACPN010000017.1:0-5223 GCA_009995425.1 Legionella sp.
GTAGATACTACGTTTAAATGAAAATTATTTTTATTACCAATCAGATCATAATCAAGAATAACTCGATTGATGTCAGGATAAAGACGATTCTTTTTTTGACTAATGCATTGATGATTTTTAATGTCGCCTTTTGATGTAATTGGTCATCTATTTTATTCAGTCCACGCTCTAATGATTTCGCATATTCTGCTGAATTAACGGTAGCTAAATGCCACGCGACACAAGTAATTGCAATGGCAGAATCATATTGTGGTTTTGTTTCTGCGGCTTCTAACAAATCATCTGCAAGATCCAAGATGATTTCCGATTCACTTGGGGGAGTATATGGGAATCCAATTCCAACTTTCTTGTCCATTCTGATGTATATTTTTATAGCATTAAATCATGTCAAAAGTTTAATGCAGGCAATTTAAAATGTACACTTTATTTTTGATTGAATACTGAGGTTGCGGAAGTTATTTCGTGCACGTTCCAAAGCTTGTTTTGGGAGCGGATCAGCGTCAGGTGATCCGCTGCAGCATGGGTTACAACATGGGTTAGAAAATCGATGTGTTGAGCGAGCGGATACGCTGCACCTCGATAGCTAAGGTTTTAAAGTAATCGTACGACATATAAAAATTACCGTGGTCACCTATATGCTCACCCCAGGAGTTTCTTAAGGTGATTAAGCCATGATGCGTTTGACCATCCGCATCAATCGCTATGGCGTTATCATCATAGCCTGTGATGATCATGGCGTGCCCCCCAATCATATTCCAATTAAAAAGCATGTCAAATATATTTTCTGAGAGCACCCAGGTATCGTTAGGGGCATGATGCTGTCCCGTCGCTCCAGATACCCCATATTGTGGTCCAAACAGAAGCACACCCATGGTGAGGCGGTCATGATGATTCAGAGCCGTTTTAACTGCGCGTAGCGTGTCTTCAGCGTTGGTACTATCCAACAGGACTTGGTAAAAATCCAGTAACGGCGACCAAGCAAACTGTCCTTCGGCCAAAGGCTCACTTAAGGCGTGATATTCTGAGAGCGACATGTCGCTTTCGGGTAGTTGATCATAGGTCGGATAATCCGTGAGGCCACCACAGCCGACAAGGGTTTGTGTTTTTTTGCTGATCATGCCAAAAGCTTGGAGCTGCTGTAAAATCACGGGTCCAATCGAACCATTCCAACCACTGGTATTGTACCCAAATTTTTCAAGATGTTTTCCGAGCTGGAGTAGGCAAAGCTGGCTGATGTAATCACCTCGGTTTAAAACCGCATCGACGGCGGCGGTGTTTGCAAACATCGCGCACGAACCATGTTGTCCTTGGTCGAGCACTGGCACATCATTCATGTCGAGTTGGATGTGTGATGGTAAATCCGATCTGTTTTGATTTAGACGAAGCGTGTTGGGTGTATGTGGTGTTTTTTTGAAGCGCTCAGTAAGTTTTTGTTTGGCGTGGTCTGATAATTCCACCCGAAGTAGTGGTACGGATTTGGGCATGAGGTTTTGTCGTGTGAGGCTATGGGTGGTGTGTGTGGGCGCCGGTGTAATGATTTGTTGGAAATTACCTTTGAATTGAATATCGGGCTCTGCAAAAGCATGGCCGCTGAAGAGGAAAATAGCTGCAATAACACGAATACATTTCATATAACACTCCATGACGGGTTGGAAATAACCCGCCAAGTATAACAAGTGATAGAAATATTGCCTAGTGAGGTTTGAACAGTGAATTACCTCGCTAGGATATTTTTAGAGTGATGACAATAAGCTGGTGAAAACGAGCGATGCGTTCAAAAAGTACTATATTTAGACTAAGTTAATTTAATTAAAAATATGTTTGCATAAAGCTTGAGGGTAGGTATGGGGAAGGATGGTGGTTCGCAAGCAAACCTCGATCATCCAGAAGCCGTCGGTATTCTGGAATCGCCTTCTTATTTTTTGTTAAATGATAAAGCACGCGAACTTGTTGATCGTTGTGCTGATGCATACATATACGCTGAAGAATATGCTGATTTTTCAGTCGATCTTCATAGCGCCATACTTAACCGGCGTTCGTTAATTCAAGCGTTAGATGAAGGCCAAGACTTTTTAAAAAGCCTTAATCCTGCGGCATTTGAGGTTCAAGCCAACGCACACGAGCCACGTTATGACGCAGAGCTTGATGTGATTGAACATAAATTAAAACTGTTAAGTTATCTGATTCTTATGTCTGCTGAACGCGCAAAAGCAACCCGAAATTTACCTGTGATGCCAGAACATCGCGCTTATCTTGAGCGCGTCACGCGCATGCTTATTGCGTTACGACGTGCACGACAGCGCGCAAACAATCAGACAGAACTCATGCCACTGCTCGAGAGTCCAAAAACGACCGGTGATTCAGATAGGCCCATGCGTTATTTTGGGATGCTTTACATTGTGCCGGCTATTGAAGAAGCAGTAATAAATATGACGTTAAATCAAGTCGAAAATACACACAATATTTTAGTATCGTACAATGGCTTACGTCGTTACCTTGTGTGGGCTAATGGGTTGTCACAATTGATTTGTAATGTGATTGCGGGCTCAGCGCAGCAAACGTTGACCATAACACAAGTGGCTTTAAATGAGTTAGCGCTGGCGACAGGACCGTTGGGTTTTGTTCTATATTTTACAACGTTTGGCATTGCATCTTCCATTGTATTACAAAACACGCTCGACTGCGGGCTAACACCCAGCGTGCGGGCTCTAGAGCTTAGCTGGTATGAGCGGTTTAAAACCCAGTGGGATGAGCGAAAATTTTTGCTGCTTAATAACGCAGTTTGGGGTCTGGTCAATTTTGTTTGTTTTTTTTGGTTGGTTGGACAAAATGCTTTGGGTTTTTGGGGAAATGTTTTAACCAGGGCGCTCTTTCTTGCCGATCTATTTTTAGTTTGGTGGCAGTTTGAAGAAGCGTACACTGAACATCAGGTAAGGCTTGGATTTTATGAACAAGGTATTGAGGTACTGTCGGTTAAAATAAGAGAGCTATCACAAGAAGAACCAAATAATCCATACATCGCTCGATTACAACTTGAGCAAGGCAAAATGCAGGATGCTCAAAAAAAACTTGAGCAAGCTTGGTGTTATCAAAAAAAACAATATCAGCTTAATCTTATGTATGGCGCGAGTATTTTTGTTGGGTTTATGGTGCTGTGTGGTTTTTTCTTTCCACCAACGTTGATTGTGCCATTTACGGCGATGGTACTTGCGTTGACAGGTGCTGCGATGTGCTTTGCTTTGGGTGTGATGCATAAAGCGTTCAGTGGTCAGCTGGTGATCCAAAAAGAAGTTGAATCATGCAGTTTGAGTCGGGGTGATTTTCATGATGATTGGAGTTTATTTAAAGGCGTTTCAAGCGCGTTAAAAAAATCTCCTGATAATATTAAGCTTCAAACCGAATCAAAATTAGTGTATTTAAGCTTAAAAAAAGCGCTGGCGACGCAAGATTATCAAACGAAGGTGATTGATTATCAAAAAGCACAGATTATTTGTAATTTTTTAACCGATATAATTGTACCCACGTTGTTTTTGCTGGCGTTTGTATTCCTGCCGCTGGGTGTTGGTATGCCACTTTTTGCTGTGGGTTTGGTGGTGTTATTTTGTGCGCATTGGCAAGTGGCGGAAATGGCACCTGAAGATAAAAAGCCGGAATTATTTAAAGCCTTGGATTCGTTTGGAGCGTGGATTTTTTCAAAAACAGAGCCTGAAGATAACGGGCTTGAACAATTTGATGAGCGTGAATATAACAATTTTTGTCAGCGCGTTAAAAACGATGAAGATCCAGCGGTTATTTTGAGTGAACAACTAAAAAATAAAGCCCTGAAAGCGCCACCTGAATTGCCTAGCGATGAGATATGCCACGAAAGTATAAAATAGTGTATAATATGCATCCATGATAGTCAGGGTGCTTTGGTTATGAATGCTTTAGAACATTATGATGTAATTGTAGTCGGTGGTGGTCACGCGGGGACTGAGGCGGCATTAGCGGCAGCCAGGTTGGGCGTGAAGACGTTGTTATTAACGCATAATCTCGATTTGTTGGGTCAAATGTCCTGTAATCCAGCCGTAGGTGGGATTGGTAAAGGGCATTTGGTGAAAGAAATTGATGCGTTAGGTGGCGTGATGGCCGCGGCCGCTGATGAGGCCGGTATTCAATTTAGAACGCTGAATGCATCCAAAGGCCCGGCTGTACGTGCAACACGTGTTCAGGCTGACCGTGTGTTATATCGAGGAGCCATTCGGCGCCGACTTCAATCCCAATCTAATTTAACGTTATTTCAACAAGCGGTGGATGATGTTTTGGTTGAAGGTGGGCGTGTCACGGGCGTGGTCACCCAGATGGGGCTATGTTTTAGCGCGCGGGCGGTTGTGCTTACGGTCGGAACGTTTTTAGGTGGCAAAATTCATGTCGGCAAGACGCAGTCGTCCGGCGGGCGTGCGGGTGATCCTCCAGCGATTACACTTGCCGCGCGTTTGCGTGAAATGGATTTTCCTGTGGGTCGACTTAAAACCGGGACTCCACCACGTATCGATGGTCGTAGCCTGAATTATGATGTGATGACACCACAACCGGGCGACACACCACGCCCCGTGTTTTCCTATATGGGCTCGCTCGATGATCATCCGCGCCAAGTTGCGTGTCATATTACGCACACAACGGAGGCCACACATGACATTATTCGTCATAATTTAGGTGAGTCGGCGATGTATTCAGGGCAAATTGACGGTATTGGGCCCCGTTATTGTCCGTCGATTGAAGATAAAATCGTACGTTTTGCTGATAAAAATTCACATCAGCTCTTCGTTGAGCCGGAAGGTTTAACCACAAACGAGATTTATCCGAATGGGATATCCACCAGTTTGTCGTTTAAAGTTCAGCGTCAGTTTGTTCGAACGATCAAAGGTTTCGAAAACGCACATATTACTCGCCCGGGTTATGCCATTGAGTATGATTATTTTGATCCACGTGGATTAACGGCGTTTTTGCAAACCAAAGGGATCGCTAATTTATTTTTTGCCGGACAAATCAACGGCACCACGGGTTATGAAGAAGCCGCGGCGCAAGGATTAATCGCGGGTTTGAATGCTGCTCGTCTTACACAAGAACGTGAATTATGGTGTCCACGTCGAGATGAGGCCTATATTGGCGTTTTAATTGATGATTTAATCACTTGCGGGACGCTTGAACCGTATCGTATGTTTACGTCGCGTGCAGAATATC
>JAACPN010000017.1:5247-36186 GCA_009995425.1 Legionella sp.
CGGATTTACGCCTAACAGAACAAGGCCGAGCGCTTGGTTTGGTTGGTGATGCGCGCTGGCGCGTATTTTGTGATAAGCGTGAAGCGTTAGAATCCATGCAAACACAGCTCCAGCAAACATGGGTTCGCACCAAGCATCAAGCTGCGCTTGCAGATATGCTCGAAGGCCCTTTGGTGCATGATGTGCGTGCGTCGGAGTTTTTGAAGCGTCCCGAAGTCCGTTATGCGCACCTTCAGGGGCTGGATGATTTGAATTTGCCTGAGATTGCTCTTGATGTGGCTGAACAGCTTGAAATTCAAATTAAGTATGCGGGCTATATTGACAGACAGCGTACTGATATAGAGCGTTTGAAAAAACATGAAGCCACGCGTTTGCCGGATGATTTAGATTATGCATCGATATCAGGATTATCAGCTGAGGTTGTGCAAAAGCTCATGACCATTAAGCCTGCCTCACTTGCGCACGCGGGTCGTATTTCGGGAGTGACGCCAGCGGCGTTATCGCTTTTATTGGTGCATCTCAAAAAACAACGGTTGCTTGCCTAATGGTTAAACTTACACTGAGTGAGCAACTTCAAGCGGGTTTTGAGGCATTAGGTTTGTCGCATCTGGATCCTGAGCCTTTTGTGCAGTATTTAGAACTGCTTCAGCAATGGAATCGTGCTTATAATTTAACCGCTGTTCGGGATATTGAGGACATGGTCAGTCGGCATATTTTAGATAGCCTTGCCATTGTGCCTTTCATGCGAGGTCAGCGTTGGTTGGACGTGGGCACAGGTCCGGGCTTGCCGGGCATTCCTTTGGCCTTGGCGCATCCAGACGCTCGGCTTGTTTTGCTCGACAGTAACGGCAAGAAAATACGATTTTTACTCGAAGTGGTTCGTAATTTGTCACTTAAGCATGTTGAAGTGATTGAATCACGTGTTGAAAGCTACCACCCTACACGTGCATTTGATACAGTAGTGAGTCGGGCTTTTAGTGCGCTCGAACCGATGGTCGAAAAGACGCGGCATCTGATTGATTCGCGTGGGCTTTGGTTAGCCATGAAAGGGCGGGTTCCGGAAGATGAGCTCACCCAACTTGGCAAGTCTTATGATACGCGGACGTATACGGTTCCGGGTGTTTTGGGCGAGCGCTGTTGTATTCTTATTGAACCATCATCTTGAGGAGCACGCATGGGCAAAGTGATTGCCATTGCCAATCAGAAAGGGGGCGTTGGTAAAACCACCACAGCGGTTAATTTAGCTGCTTCGCTCGCGGCGGCACACCTAAACGTTTTATTGATTGATCTTGATCCGCAGGGCAATGCGACCATGGGGTCAGGTATTGATAAGCATCGTTTATTGCATTCAAGCAATGATGTTTTGCTGGGTGATTGCTTGGCAGAGCAAGCGATTTTAAAAACAGCCGGTGGGTTTGACATGTTGCCAGGTAGTTCTGACTTGACGGTTGCAGAAGTGAGCCTTATGGCACATGCACATCGTGAAGCGATGCTATCTAAAGCACTTCAACCGATTGAGACGCGTTACGATTATATTTTAATTGATTGCCCGCCTGCGCTTAATACACTGACGTTGAATGCGTTGGTGGCTGCAGGGTCGGTACTTATACCGATGCAGTGTGAATATTATGCCTTAGAAGGGCTTGCTGACTTACTTTCTACGATTAAGCAAGTGGCGGCTTCGGTTAATCCGAAGTTGACGATCGAAGGTTTGGTGCGCACGCTTTATGACGGACGAAACCGTTTATCGCGTGAAGTATCAAAAGAACTTTTGGAGCATTTTGGAACCAAAGTATATCGCACGGTCGTGCCACGCAATGTAAAATTAGCTGAAGCCCCAAGCCATGGGCAAGCTGTGCTTCAATATGCGAGGTCATCTGCGGGCTCGGCCGCGTATCAAGTGCTTGCGTCTGAGTTGATGGGGCGTCATCAGTCTTCACGAAAATCTACGCCGATGACCGCGGAGGTTGCATGAGTGCAAAGCGTGGTGGGTTAGGGCGTAGTTTGTCAGCATTACTTGCGAATATGGATGAGTCGATTGTTGTTGAAAATACACAACATGTGAACGAGTCAATGCTGATGACGTTGCCGGTCGCGGCTTTGCAGCCCGGGCAATATCAACCACGTGGCGCGATGGATGAAACCGGTTTGCAGGAGCTTACCGCTTCGGTTAAACAGCAAGGTTTATTACAACCGATTGTCGTGCGTGAGCTTTCGCCGGGGCATTATGAAATTATTGCCGGTGAACGTCGCTGGCGTGCTTGTCAGCTAGCCGATATTACGGATGTACCGGTGTTGGTGCGTCAAGTGAATGACGAAACGGCGATGGCGCTGGCACTGATTGAAAATTTGCAGCGTGAAGCGCTGAGCGTGATGGACGAAGCGCGTGCCATGCAGCGTTTAAGTCAAGAGTTTTCACTTACGCATGTTGATATTGCGCGCCTACTGTCAAAATCACGCGCTGCGGTGAGTAACTGTTTGAGGCTTTTAAATTTGAGCGACGTGGTCAAGGCCATGCTTGATGATGGCAAGCTCGATATGGGGCATGCGCGTTGTTTGTTGCGGCTCAATGAAGCAGAGCAAGCACGCGTTGCGGAATGGGTGGTGAACCGACGTTTATCGGTTCGTGAAACAGAAGCTCTGGTTGCACGCGTTAAAGCTAATCCAAGTAACGTGTCTTCGCCTAAGTCAGCTTGCGCTTCTGGCACGCAATTTCAGGATGAATTAAAGCAATTATCAGCGTACTTAGACACAAAGGTTCAGCTTAAGCCAGGAGCCTCTGGGCAAGGAAAGTTGCTGATTCAATTTAAAAATACGGAGCATTTAGAGCAGATGTTAGCGGCATTGCGTGCTGCACAATCGTATGATGCGGAAGTCATGGCGTGACAACAACGGAAGCAAAACTAACCCTAGGTGAACAAGCGGAATTGTATGCGCGCAAGTATTTAGAAAAGCAGGGCTTAATTTGGCTTACCAGTAATTTTCGTTGTCGCGTAGGCGAAATTGATTTGATCATGAAAACATGTGAAGGAGAACTTGTTTTTATTGAAGTCAGGCGGCGTTCTTCGATAAAATTTGGTGGAGCCGCGGCAAGCGTGACGGCGAGCAAGCAGAAGAAAATCATGAAGACAGCGGCGCTCTATTTATTAAAATATCCTCATCAAGGGCAGCATGGTGTGCGTTTTGATGTATTAGCTTTTGATGGCAAACCGGCACGCTTAACGTGGATAAAACGTGCGTTCGACGCAGATTATTGAGGACATAAAACATGGGTTCAATCGACTCACATGTGCAACAGTTGTTTCACGCAAGTATTGAGGTAAAAATTGCAGCAGCTGATACATTACCTGAGATGATAACGGAAGCTGGCACGCGCTTGACGGATAGTTTACTCAATAACGGTAAAATTTTTGTGTGTGGTAACGGTGGATCGCTTGCCAATGCACTGCATTTTTCAACGGCGTTGTTGAATCATTTTGAAGTGGAGCGACCTGCATTACCGGTCATGACATTAGGTATGGATGCGGCACTTACAACCTCGTTGTTACAAGACGGACATGCTGAGCACGTGTTCTCACGTTCTTTGCAAGCGTTAGGCCACGCGGGTGATATTTTATTACTACTCAGCACATCCAATCAGACCATGAATTTGGTGCACGCCGTAGATGCAGCACATGAACGCGGTATGGATGTGATTGTCCTTGGCGGATCAAAACCAGGTGTGCTGAACAATCATCTAGGCCCGCAAGATATGGAGATTGCTGTGCCGGCAGAGTCGCCAGCATGTATTCGGGAGATTCATTTATTTGTGTTACATTGTTTTTGTGATTTAATTGATCGGGCGTTGTTTGGTCAAACGATGGGGTAAACTATGATGACATTAGGGCGATGGCGTGCCGTATTTGTCTTAAGCTCAAGCATCTTGCTGGGTGGATGTGTTTTGGGCGTGATGGCAGGTGCTGCGGCGGGTCTAGTGGTGTATGACAAGCGAAGTGTTGTGATGATTGAACGTGATGCACGTATTTTTCATCGGGTGCATACAGAAATTGTTTCTGATCCTAAATTTAGAAATTCACATATTGGAGTGACAAGCTTTAATCAAGTCGTGCTTTTGGTGGGGCAAACACCCACAGCTTCATTACGTGAACTTGCTGAAAAAATTGCCAAAAGAACCCCTCATGTAAGGCGTGTTTACAACGAAATTACGATGGGTACACCCATTACACTCACAGAGCAAAGTCGTGATACCTGGATCACCGGTGAAGTTCGAGCAAAATTATTGCAAAAGAAAGGGCTTGAATCCGGTTCGATTCGAGTCGTGACTGATAACGCCGTGGTCTACCTTATGGGGATTGCAACACCGGAACAAGCCGGGCTTGCGGTTGATGTCGCACGACAAGTGAAAGGTGTTCGTAAAGTCGTTAAAGCGTTTCAGTACGTGCGTTGATCATGCATCAACACAAGCTTAAATGGGTATTTTTAGGCTGGATAAGTATCTTATTATCCAGCTGTACCGATTTAGGCAGTGGTGTATGGACCGGCGCGATGTTGATTTATGATCGGCATAATATTTATAAAAAACTGACCGATTATCAATTGGGTGCAAATGCGAATCGCGCGTTGTTTCATGATAAGCTTTTGAAATGTGATGGTTGTGCGATTGATTTGGCCGTGTTTCATCGAGATGTGTTACTCACAGGGCATGTGCCAAGCCAAGCACTCCGTAAAGAGGCCAAAGCACGGGTTGCTGCCATTCCTGGTATCCGCAGACAATATACGCAATTAGCGATTAGTTCCGGGTTTGATAATACGGTACAAGATGCATGGATTACGGCAAAAATTCGAAGCCAGGTGATTGCTGATGCGAAGATAGAACCGCGTCAGTTTAAGGTGGTGACGGCAGATAGAATTGTCTATTTAATGGGTGATGTCATGCCAGATCAGGGCGCACGCGTCATACACGTAGCAAGGCAAACTGAAGGGGTACGTCGCGTTGTAAAATTATTTAATTATTATCGATTAAGCGCAGAATAGCAGACTCATAAAAAAGCCCAAGAACGCCTCGGGCTTTTTCGAACTCTTTCCCAATCAGGAAGTGGCAAACCCGATCAAGATAATCATACTCTATCAGTGAATAGAGGTGTTCGCCAAGCGTTTACATGTTTTTTTTATTTTAAATGTACGGAATAAATCCGGTTGGAATTTTATTATTTCAGGCTGTTCTTGCTTGTGAAGGTTTGTAACTGGATGTGATCGCCAATGAAGCCTATATTTAAGATGACGTTTGTCATGTTTGTGATGAAAATCATCGCCGTAGCGTTGGCCCATATGTTCGTGCATGCACGCACTTGTGTGTTGTTTTCGTTCAGACATGATAGCAACCTCGCATGTGATGGAACGTTTGAAAAAGTTTTTTTATCTTAATTGAAGTATAGCCTAGTTGCTTTGTATTTGCGCAGGTTAGGTGTGATGTGGTGACGGTGTTGACGGCGGCGTGAGATTTGTTAATGTTATACACTCAATATTTGACAACGGATTGTTATGCGATGGACTCAGCTGTTGATGCAGTATCGGCCTTATTCAGTGATCATCATTTTGTGTGTCACCATGGTTTGTTTTATCTGGAGAAAGTGGCCATTTCATATGACCGCAATTTTAGCGTTAGCGGTTGCAACCACGCTAGGTATTGTGCCGTTTAATCAAGTTTTTTCAGGAATATACAATCCGGCTGTGATTACGGTCGCCAGTATCATGATCATCGCAAGTGTTATATCTGACTCCAAAGTCTTGGATGTGTGGGTGAGTCATTTTGAAAATTTGATGCCGTCCCGATCGTTGCAGGTATTTTTGTTGAGTCTATTTACTGCGTTTCTCTCATCGTTTATGAATAATATTGGGGCGCTTGGGCTGATGATGCCCGTCAGCATATCAACAGCGCTTAAAAATAATCGGTCGCCTTCCTATCTTTTGATGCCCATTGCCATGGCGTCGGCGTTGGGGGGAATGATCACTTTAATTGGTACACCTTCGAACTTAATTATTGCGAATTTTCGAGCCCAGGCAAGTGGTGAGCCTTTTGGGATGTTTGATTTTAGTTATGTCGGCTTACCAACGGCGTTGATTGGCGTGATTTTTATCGGTTTACTGGGATGGCGCTTATTACCCAAGCAAAAAAATACAAGTGACACCACGAAAGTTTTGTATACGTTTGAAATTCTTATACATTCCAAATCAAACTGGATTGGCGATGTGTATAAAAACTTTAAGGCAAGTGTTGCTCCGACGGTTCAAATCAAAGGCCTCTTACGAAAAAATAGAAAAACGGATCTATCGGCGGGTTTGAAATTAAAATCGGGCGATCATTTTATTGTTGAAGCAACGCTCGATAATTTACGTGCGTTATTTGATAACCCTGATGTCACGATTGTTAATGCGTTAGGTAATCGGGGCCGTCGTAAAGCCGGTTTCAATCGAGAATATTTGATTGAGGCCGTTGTACCCACGCAGTCAAGCATCCAAGGAAAAACGTTTGAGAAAACAAACTTTAAGAAGCTTTATAAATTTACACGCGTCGCTCTGTCAAAAACAAGAAAAACGGCCATCAAGCATATCAAACAAAGTAAGTTGGAGCCGGGTGATCTGGTTGTTTTGCAATACAAAGATCCTAAAATCATTGATAAATTGGATGATCTTGGTTTTATTCCTCTCAAACATACCACGATGCAAGTTAGGGCTGGCCTGAGTGTATTTTTTCCGTTAATTATTTTTGCAGCCATGATTTTGTTGGTGACTTTTGCGATTGTTCCGGTTGAAATTGGCTTTACCGCTGCGGCTATTCTTATGGTTCTTCTTGATGGGAGTGTGGTCAGAAATATTCATGAGCGTTTTGATTGGCCGATGATTATTTTTTTGTCAGCGATGATTCCTATTGGACAGGCATTTACAGAAACAGGCGGCGCGTCTTTGATTACAGGTGTCGTTCTAAACATGTCTCAAGATTTTTCCGTGCCTGTGATGATAGGTGTGCTGATGTTTATCACCATGTTTTTATCTGACTTTATTAACAACGCGGCTACCGCGATTATCATGGCGCCTATCGCAATCAGCCTTGCTCATTCGATGCATATGTCGGTTGATCCACTCTTGATGGCCGTGGCGTTGGGATCTTCGTGCGCATTTTTGACGCCTATCGGGCATCAAAATAATTTGCTGGTGATGGGGCCTGGTAAGTATGAATTTTTTGATTATGGTCGCCTAGGTTTGCCGTTGGAATTGATTGTTATGATCGTGGCAACGCCGCTTATTTATTGGATTTGGGCTTAATAAGCGTGTGGTAGGATGGATTGAACACACCTGTTGCGTCATGTAGATGATTAATTTATAATTTGCGCCAATGAATGAAGGTGGCATGTGAATAATCAGCAAGGTATACAAGGCGCTAAACGTCTTTTTATGATGCAGTTGCGTCTTAGCGCATGCGTGTCGTTGATGATTTGGGCTCTGTGTGGTCTAAGCTCAGCACGCTCGACGTTGCTGGGCGGCCTCGTGTGCTTACTTCCTCAGGCTTGGTTTGCGCGCGCATTATTTCGAGAGCAGCGAGCACGTTTTTCACAACAGATTTTAAAAAGCGCTTATCGAGGCGAAGCAATCAAGTTGCTGATGTCAGCTACCATGTTTGCTGTGGTGTTTCGATGGGTGGATGTGGTTCCTGTGATGTTTTTTGCAGGATATTTTTTGGTACACGTCACGTTTTGGTTTGCACCTCGATTTTTTCGAGGGGATCAGAGCAGCATAAGTCATATAAGTGTTGAGTAATTATGATATCAAGTACGGACTATATTAAGCACCATCTTACGTATTTAACGTATAATTTAAAAACCATGAGTCTTGGCTCTGGCGGTGGTTTTTGGACGTTAAATCTTGACACCATTTTTTTCTCGGTGTTATCCGGTGTGGTTGCTTTAGGATTATTAATTTTTGGTGCTCGACGCGTTTCTGCGGGTCTTCCTGGTAAATGGCAGAACTTTGCTGAAATGATGCTTGAATTTGCAGACACACAGGTCCGTGATTGTTTTCATGGCCGAAATGCTTTGATAGGGCCCTTGGCGCTCACGATATTTGTGTGGGTGTTTGTGATGAATTTTATGGATATCGTGCCGGTAGATGTGCTGCCGTTGCTTGCAAGCTCCGCAGGTGTGCATCACTTGAAGGTCGTGCCCACCAATGACTTAAACATGACGTTCGCGATGTCGCTGTCTGTGTTTTTTATGATCATTTTCTACAGTCTTAAGATTAAAGGCCCTAAAGGCTTTTTAAAAGAGTTGACGCTACAACCGTTTAATCACCCAGCGTTTATACCGTTTAATTTATTGCTTGAGTTGGTTGGTTTAATCGCTAAGCCAATTTCACTAGCACTTCGATTGTTTGGTAATCTTTATGCTGGAGAATTAATTTTTATTCTGATAGCCTTGCTCACGCTGGATACGGCATCGTCCTCGCTCATTTCGAGTACAGCACAAGGTATCGCGCAGTTTTTCTTATCATTGGGATGGTCTATATTTCATATCCTTGTGATCACGCTGCAGGCGTTCATCTTCATGGTTCTTACGATTGTTTATTTAAGTTTGGCACATGAAGAGCATTAGTTTTTAATCTAAAGGGGAAGTTTGATGGAAATGGCAAGTTTAGTAGCACAAGTTCAAGGCATGACCGTTGTTGCTGTAGCACTTTTGATAGGTCTTGGTGCATTAGGAACAGCAATCGGCTTTGGTTTATTGGGTGGTAAGTTTTTAGAAGGTGCTGCACGTCAGCCTGAAATGGTTCCTATGCTGCAGGTTAAAATGTTTATTGTTGCAGGTCTTTTAGATGCTGTAACCATGATTGGTGTAGGTATTGCTTTATTCTTTACCTTTGCGAATCCGTTCCTTAGTGCACTTGGATCTTAAAGCATGGATATTAATGCAACACTCATCATTCAAATGCTGGTTTTTGCAGCATTTGTTTGGTTTACGATGACCTTTGTTTGGCCGCCTTTGACGAAAGCTTTAGAAGAGCGCCGTAATAAAGTGGCTGAAGGTTTGGCTGCTGCTGAGCGTGGTCAACGCGAGCTTCAATTGGCGCAAGAGCGCGTTAAAGAAGAGCTAAAGCAAGTGAAGGTTGATGCCGCAGATATTATCGAAAAAGCAGGACGCCGTGCGTCATTGCTGGTTGATGAGGCGAAGGCTCAAGCACGCGCTGAAGCTGAACGTATTGCTAAGACGCATGCTGAGCAACTCGCTCAGGAAGTGAATCGAGCAAAAGAAGCGTTGCGTGAGCAAGTCAGTGTTTTAGCGTTAGCAGCTGCTGAGAAAATTTTAATGAATGAAGTGGATGCGGAAAAAAATAAAGCTATCCTCGATCATTTAATTGAAGAGCTTTGATATGTCAGATAACACAAGTATAGCAAGACCTTATGCAAAAGCTGTTTTTGAGCATGCCCTAGAAAGTCAGACCTTGTCTGATTGGTCTGCTTGGCTTGCAAAGCTTGATGGTGTGGCATCAAGCCCTGATTTTCAGGGCTTTGTTCAGAATCCTAGAACAACCGTAGCGCAGCATGCTGAAGCATTGGTTTCTATTATGAAAGCTTTGCTCAATATAAACCAAATAGACCAAGCATTGCCGGACGTGTTGGGTGCTTTTATTCACGTGTTAGCGGATAACAAGCGCATTTTAGTGCTGTCAGAGCTTCATGCACAATTCGAGGCGCTGCGTGCCGACGAAGAAAATCGAATATGTGTTCGTGTGAGCAGTTTTTCGCCGTTGGATGAAATGCAACAAGCGCGTTTAGCCGAGCGTTTAAGCAAGCGGCTTAAGCGAGCGGTCACGCTGGATTTAACGGTTGATCCAGCGCTGCTAGGTGGGGCTGTTATCTGCGCCAACGATTGGGTTATTGATGCCTCAGTAAAAGGTCAGTTAGACAAATTAGGCGCCGACTTGGTCGGGTCATTGAGAGGGTAGGTTTCATGTCACAACAAATCACATTAAGTCCATCGGAAATTAGTGAACTCATCCGACAAAAAATTGAAAAATTCAACGTTACTTCTGATGCACGTAACGAAGGCACGATTGTCAGTATTAAAGACGGTATTGTGCGTCTGCAAGGGCTTGAAGAAGCCATGCAAGGAGAAATGATTGAGTTTGAAGGTGGCGTATTTGGCTTGGCTTTAAACTTGGAGCGTGACTCTGTAGGTGTCGCTTTGTTGGGTAGTCCACAAGGTTTATCTGAAGGTCAAAAAGGCAAATGCACCGGCCGTATTTTGGAAGTACCCGTAGGCCCCGAACTTTTAGGTCGTGTGGTCGATGCGCTGGGTAATCCAATTGATGGCAAAGGCCCTATCAATGCAAAAGCCTCGTTACCGATTGAACGTGTTGCCCCTGGTGTGATTGAGCGTAAATCGGTTGATCAACCGTTACAAACGGGATTGAAAGCGATTGATGCCATGATTCCTGTTGGCCGTGGTCAGCGAGAGTTAATTATTGGTGACCGTCAAACCGGTAAAACAGCGATTGCGATTGACGCGATTATTAATCAAAAAGGCACCGGTGTTACCTGTGTTTATGTTGCGATTGGCCAAAAAGCGTCTTCTGTTGCCACGTTGGTGCGTAAATTAGAAGAACATGATGCTTTGGCCCACACGATTGTTGTGGTCGCGGGTGCTGCCGATCCTGCTGCGCTTCAATTTATCGCGCCTTATGCAGGGTGTGCGATGGGTGAGTTCTTCATGGAGCAAGGTGAAGATGCCTTAATCGTCTATGATGACTTAACCAAGCAAGCTTGGGCTTATCGTCAAATTTCGTTGTTACTGCGTCGTCCACCAGGTCGAGAAGCTTATCCTGGGGATATTTTCTATTTGCATTCACGATTACTTGAGCGTGCTGCACGTATCAATGCAGACGAAGTTGAGCGCTTGACGGAAGGCCGTGTTAAAGGCAAAACAGGATCGCTCACAGCATTACCGATTATTGAAACACAAGCCGGTGACGTATCCGCGTTTGTACCAACCAACGTGATTTCGATTACCGATGGTCAGATTTTCTTGGATGTAGATTTGTTCAACTCCGGTGTACGCCCTGCGATTAACTCAGGTTTGTCAGTATCACGTGTAGGTGGTGCGGCTCAAACTAAAGTGATGAAAAAATTAGGTGGTGGAACACGTTTGGCTTTGGCTCAATTTCGTGAGCTCGAAGCGTTTGCGCAGTTTGCTTCGGATTTAGATGAAATCACCCGTAAGCAGTTGGAACGTGGTCAGCGTATTACAGAAATCATGAAGCAACCACAATATTCGCCACTTACGGTTGCGGATATGGCAATTTCGATGTTTGCTGTTGAAAAAGGCTATCTCGATGATTTATCAACCCATGAAATCGGTCGTTTTGAAGCCGCACTTCGTGGATACATGCATGCTTCACATGCAGCCTTACTTCAAACCATCAATGAGAGCGGTGGCTTTGATGATGCCATTCAGGCTCAATTGACGGCGGCTGTAGAAGAGTTCAAACGGACTGGAAGCTGGTAAATAACCGGGGTCTCCCCAAACAGGTAGAAGATTGATGGCTGGAGCAAAAGAAATCCGCTCTAAGATTGGGAGCATTAAAAATACGCAAAAAATCACGCGTGCGATGGAAATGGTCGCCGCGAGTAAAATGCGTAAAACCCAAGATCGCATGCGCGCTTCTAAACCGTACGCAACCAAATTGTATGATGTCGTTAGGCATCTTGCACGTGCGACGGCAGAGTATCGACACACCTTTATGGATGTGCGTGAGCAAAAACGTGTCGGTTTGATTGTTGTCACATCCGATCGTGGTTTGTGCGGTGGTTTAAATGCAAATTTATTGCGTGAGACCATTCATAAAATGCGTGACTGGCGTGATGCCGGAAAAGAAATTCGTTTGTGTGTGGTGGGCCGTAAAGGTCAGGCTTTTTTTAAACGTGTCGGTGGCAAGGTTTTAGCATCGATTGTTCAGCTTGGTGATACACCGAATGTGAGCGATATGATCGGTGGTGTTAAAGTCATGCTTGATGCGTTTGAACAAGGTGAAATTGATGCCTTACATGTTATTTCCAATGAGTTTGTAAATACCATGACGCAAAAGCCGGTGATGAAGTCACTGCTTCCTCTGCCTGTTTCGGAAGAAGACAGTGAATCACTCGGGCATCATTGGGATTATATTTATGAGCCTGAAGCAAAAACATTGCTGGATGACTTGCTAACCCGTTTTATTGAGTTACAAGTCTACCAAGCTGTGGTTGAGAACATTGCCTGTGAGCAAGCAGCCAAAATGATGGCGATGAAGAGTGCGACAGACAATGCAGGTGATTTGATTAAGACATTTCAATTGGCATATAACAAAGCCCGACAAGCCGCGATTACCCAAGAATTGGCGGAAATTGTCGGTGGTGCAGACGCGTTATAAGAGGGCAAATGATGAGCGTAGGAACAGTAGTTCAAGTAATTGGTGCGGTAGTAGACGTTGAATTTCCTCGTGAAAACGTGCCTAAAATTAATGATGCATTAAAGCTTGTAGACAGCGATTTAGTGTTTGAAGTCCAGCAGCAGCTGGGTGATGGTGTGGTACGTACCATTGCGATGGGAACAACCGATGGTTTAAAGCGCGGGCTTGACGTCAACAATACCCATGAACCGATTCAAGTGCCTGTGGGTAAAAAAACCCTGGGTCGAATTATGAATGTATTGGGCCGCCCGATTGATAACGCGGGTCCCATTGGTGCCGAAGAAGAAGCGCCTATTCATCGCGATCCACCCAGTTATGATGAGCAAGCTAACAGTCAAGAGTTGCTTGAAACCGGTATTAAAGTGATTGATTTGCTTTGCCCGTTTGCAAAAGGTGGTAAAGTTGGTCTTTTCGGTGGTGCGGGTGTAGGTAAAACCGTAAACATGATGGAACTCATCCGAAACATCGCGATTGAGCACAGCGGTTATTCTGTGTTTGCGGGTGTGGGTGAGCGTACGCGTGAAGGAAACGACTTCTATCATGAAATGAAAGACTCAAACGTACTGGATAAAGTATCGTTGGTGTATGGACAAATGAACGAGCCTCCAGGCAACCGTTTACGCGTGGCGTTAACCGGTTTGACCATGGCTGAAAAATTCCGTGACGAAGGTCGTGATGTTCTCTTGTTTGTTGATAATATTTATCGTTACACGCTTGCCGGGGTTGAGGTATCAGCGTTGCTAGGACGTATGCCATCAGCTGTAGGTTATCAGCCTACGTTGGCGGAAGAGATGGGTATGCTTCAAGAGCGTATTACATCGACCAAGTCTGGGTCGATTACCTCGATTCAAGCGGTTTATGTACCGGCCGATGACTTGACTGATCCATCGCCTGCGACCACCTTTGCGCATTTGGATGCCACGGTTGTACTATCTCGACAAATTGCAGAGCTTGGTATTTACCCAGCGGTCGATCCACTTGACTCAACCTCGCGTCAGCTTGATCCGTTGGTTGTAGGTCAAGCGCATTATGATACAGCACGTGGTGTACAACAAACGTTGCAACGTTATAAAGAATTGAAAGATATTATTGCAATTCTTGGTATGGATGAGTTATCGGAAGAGGATAAACGTACCGTGTCACGCGCTCGTAAAATTCAGCGTTTCTTGTCACAGCCGTTCTTTGTGGCTGAAGTCTTCACAGGCTCACCAGGAAAATATGTACCGTTATCGGATACCATTCAAGCGTTCCAGGGTATTTTGGCCGGTGAATACGATGACTTACCCGAGCAAGCGTTCTATATGGTCGGTTCTATCGAAGAAGCTGTAGCTAAAGCGAAAACGTTATAAGGTTGGATGTGATGGCGATGACGATGCATCTAGATATTGTGAGTGCAGAACGAGCTATTTTTTCGGGTCCTGTTGAGATGGTGATTGCCACAGGCGAGCTCGGTGAGCTTGGTGTAGTTCCTGGTCACGCACCGCTTTTAACGGTGTTGAAGCCCGGTGAAATTCGCGTGACGCAGCAGGGCGGTCTTCAGGAGATCTTTTATGTCTCAGGTGGAATCCTTGAAGTGCAACCTAACTGCGTGAGTGTGTTAGCTGACACAGTTGAGCGTGCGGATTCGTTAGACGAGGCTGTTGCGCTAGAGGCAAAAGCACGTGCCGAAGAGGCCATGGCAGATAAAAACTCTGAAATTGACTACTCACGAGCTTCTATCGAACTAGCGCGTGCCATTGCTCAAATTCGAGCAATACAGAAAGTCCGAAAACAACTCAAGTAACCTCGAAAGTAAAGCAACAGGACTTAAGCTTGTCAGCTTGAGTCTTGTTTTGCACACAACGTTATCCACAACACAAAATAAAACAATATTGCCTTATAATAAAAAAAAGCATTAAAATCAATAAGTTAAGTGTGTTTATAAAACGGGCATTGCATTTTTGTAAACTTACCCACAACTTAGTCCTACTTGTATACAGGCACTCGTAACTTTTTCAAATTGTGCTATACTCAAACTGTTTAGTTATCATGACCATGATAAGGAATGCATTGTGAGTTCATTAAGTAAAGCTCGATTGGTTGAAATCTTATGTGATGAATTGGCGCTAACCAAGCCCGATGCGCACCTCATGGTCGATGAATTTTTTGAATCGATACGTGATGCTTTGGAGCGAGGGCATGATGTTAAGTTGTCTGGGTTCGGTAATTTTATTTTACGGGACAAACCAGCACGTCCGGGTCGTAATCCTAAGACCGGTGAGATGGTTCCGGTGACAGCACGCCGTGTGGTCACGTTCAAACCCGGAAGCAAATTAAAAAAGATGGTTGAGTCGATGAAATAGCGCGGTAGCCTTGCTGTTTGTGCAAGACCACCTCGCCTAAATTGAACGTTGCCTTGAGCACGCCAATTACTCTTCTGTTTGACGATGGCAAATCTTATCAGCAAGATATCCCACGGCACCGGCATAATAAATCGAATTATTGTACCGAAGGATCATTTTATAGTTTGGATAAGCTAAGAAAACAGGTCCGCCGTGTGGCTGAATAATACTTGCTTCTAAATCAGGTCGGGGCAAAGAACCACCTTGCATCGTGCGTACGCCTAAAGCTTCCCATTCTCGTACGGTTTTGACGGTAGACTTGCCTTCCAGTTTGTCATCAAAGTTTTTAGGAAGTTGCACATGAATTGCCCAAGGCTCGCCTTGTCGCCAGCCCTTGCCTTTCATGTAATTTGCAATGGATGCCAGTGCATCCGCTTTGGTTGTCCAAATATCACGACGACCATCGCCGTCATAATCCACCGCATATTGAACCCAACTTGAAGGTAAAAATTGTGGGTGACCTGATGCGCCAGCCCACTCACCCTTGAAGTGCTTAAGGTCAACATGTCCGTCATTTAAGATATGCAATGCCGTAAAGAGCTCATGCCGAAAGAATTCGGAACGTTTAGAGTCATAGGCCAGGGTTGTGAGTGAGTTAATCACGGGGAAATTACCCATATAGCCGCCGTAACTGGTTTCAAGCCCCCAAAACGAGACAATAAAACAGGGGTCGACACCGTATTGTTGGCCAATATTTTCTAAGAGCTGTTGATACTGTTTGTATTTTTGACGTCCAAGATTAATTCTATATGCATCAATCCGTGAATTTCTGTATTTGTAATAACTTAAGCGATGTTCAGGCTGAGAGTGCGCAAGATTTTTGATACGCCGGCTTGGTTCATGGACATCACTAAATGCCGCCTGAATAATATCTGGTGATATACCTTCTTCACGTGCCTGTTGTTTGACGTCAGCAAGCCAGGTCGCCCAGTTGGTTTGGTTTGCCATGGTTTGACTTGATGTAAGGGAGCCGATACAAATGGCGGTGATAAGCGCAGGTATTCTCATTCCGTGTCTCCTTCGTTGTGAGATAGTGTACGGCAGGTTACTTAATATTCAGTGTGGTAGAGGATTGGGATAAATTCAAATAAAACTAAAGAGAAATACAAAAACGTTGTTTATCTTGTAAGCGCAATGCTGTCAGAGAACCACCCCAAACACAGCCTGTATCAAGCGCATGAATGTTTTTGACAGGACAGCGGCCCTGTAAAGCGGCCCAGTGGCCAAAGATGATAGCTTCATGAATATCACAACGTGTGGGGACAGCATACCAAGGGTAGGTGTGGGGTGGAGGAGCGTTAGGTGCGCCTTTGCATGCAAGTTCTAAATGCCCGTTGGTATCACAAAAACGCATGCGTGTGAAATAATTACAAATCACACGGAGTCGTTCGATAGGGGTTATAGTATTGGATAGATAATTCGGTGTGTTGCCGTACATGTGTTTTAAAAAATCTAAATAATGTTCGCCAGCAAGCGCTAATCCGACCTGGTGGGCATGCGCTTTGGCTTCTTCAAGGCTCCAACAAGGGGCTATGCCTGCATGCGTCATCACAAGATTTAAATTAGGATCGTGATGCAGTAAAGGTTGTTGGCGGAGCCAATGTCCGAGTTCATCACGGTCGGGTGCGTTTAAAATCTTTTCAAGCGTATCATCAGGTTTGGGGTGTTGGTTTGGTAAAAATAGTTGACAGAGTAAATGCAAGTCATGATTACCTAGGGTGATGCGAGGTGTTATGGGTAAGTTTTTAATAAAGCGCAAAGTTTCAAGTGATTTGGGGCCGCGATTGACTAAATCACCTACAAACCAAAGCCTATCTGAACGATCATCAAATTTAATTTTTTCAAGCAGGCGCTGCAGCGCATCAAAGCAGCCTTGTATGTCGCCTAACGCATAATCAACCATAAGGATTTTTTGAAAGCATAAATTTAGACGAGGCTTGTTGTTCGGCTACTTTTTGCCATTGGCCCGTTTTGGAGAGCTGCTCAATGTTATTGTGACTCATATGCAGGAGTGCAGTGGTGCGTGTTGCTTCGGCTGCATTGGATGTTTTTGTTATGAAGCTGTGTGGTAAAGCGACGGAGCCTTTGATGAGCAGCCCTTGTTCATCCAGCGTGCCGTCGAGCGCGGGTTCGTGTAAACCTAAGGCCATCACACCTTTTTTTACGGCAAGCCAGTTTTTAAATTCGTGATGTTCGCGGACAAAAAGTTTGAACGCTTCGGGGCCTATCATGGTGCCGCCAGCTACGGTAAATAACGGCACTTGGTTCATCGTGAGTTTGCTGGCTTCAAGTGATGCTAAAAGCCAATGAATAAATTCTGCGCCAACAAATCGTTCACGGTCACTTGGCGTTTCTGTTGGGTTGATAAAGGTGCTGATTCGCCTGGCCGAAGGTTCAAGGTGATGATGAGGTGGCAGGTGATCCAAGAGATCGTTTTGAATGGCAATGGCATCGGCACGGTCTAAAATTAACGCTAACGTTCCAGAGGAAGCTTTATCTTCACTTAAGAGTTCAAGCCAGACAGCGAACACCTCTAAGTTTTTGCTGAGCCAGGCAAAGCCCTCTTGGGGCATGAGTTGCTGTGCAAAAATAATATTAAGCCGGCGACGCAGTATATCATCGTGATCACTGTTGATGATGTCAAAATGATAATGACGGGCTGTTTTCGCCAGCGGTTCAAGTAAAGGCTCCCAGCGTTTGATGAGATGACTTTTTTCGTTATAGAGCTCAATCGTATAGTCGAGCGGTAATTTGCCAATGCCACGTAATAATCCTGCAGAAAAAAGTGCATACCACCATAATTGTTGATCTTCTGTAAGATGGGCTTCAGGATCGGCGAGAACAACGGTCTTGAATAATTCAACGGCTGCAACCGTACGATCTAAAGCGTGATCAAATAAGCCACCGGGTGATGAAAAATAACTGTTGGTTGTTTCTGGAAGTTTTTGTGTGTAATTAAGCAGGTTGTGTAATAAGTTTTGACAAAGGGTTTCAAAACGAGAAGGTTCAAGAAAGCTGGCCATTTTGATGCTATGAATACGTTCAGGACGTTTTCCTTCGGTCAGCAAACGCTGCGGGGGTAGGATCGCTGTTAATTGATGCTTCGATGCATGATGGCCGGTCATCTTTTTACGCTCAAACACACAGATCTCCAATCAAGTCATAAGGCGCTGAAGTTATTCTACCTGTTATTGAAGCGCTTTGGCGAGTCCTAAATATTCTTGCACAGATAACGTTTCTGGGCGGCGCATAGGGTCAATACCAAGCTCGGTGAGCTGGTTTGCGGACATGAGGGGCTTTAGGGTGTTGCCTAAGGTTTTGCGTCGCGTGGAGAAGGCCTGAAGAACTAAGGGCTTTAATATTGTAATCAGTTCCGGATCGGGTTGATGCGTGTGCGGGGTAATACGCACAATGGCTGATTGCACTTTAGGCGGTGGGTTAAATGCAGTGGGTGGGACGGAGAATAACGCTTCCACCTGACAAAGCGCCTGCACCATCACGCTTAAACGCCCGTAGGCTTTGCAATTCGGCGGAGCCGCAAGGCGCTTAACGACTTCTTCTTGTAGCATAAAATGCATGTCTTCAATCTGAGATGCGTGTTCTAACAGATGAAACAAAAGAGGCGTTGAAATATTATACGGCAAATTACCAATGATCCGTAATTTTTGACCCAACGGCGTTAGATCAACGGTGAGCGCATCGGCTGAAATAATCGTGAGTTTGTTTTTTCCCTCGGGCATTTTGCCCAAATAGGCTTGAAGATCCGTATCAATTTCAATTGCGGTGAGCTTATTTAAATGCTTGAGCAACGGGCGTGTGAGCGCACCAAGGCCTGGGCCAATTTCAAGCATATTATCGGTTGGGCTTGGATGAATTGCGTCTAAAATATGGCCGATAACACGCATATCTTCTAAAAAATTTTGGCCAAAGCGTTTACGGGGACGGTGAGTTATCAATCGATTATCTTCCTAATTATTGTCCAAATAAGTGCAAATAAGATACGCTTGCCATGGCAAGCAACGTTATAAGGCTGCCCATGCATGCGCCACGAAACCAGCCACGTGATACAGGCGTATCGGTGGTGTGCTGTTGGGCTTCTTCGCGATCCCGTAAGTGGATCTGTTTGCTTAAGACCAATACGTCGTTGAGTAAGCGTGGCATATGTGGTAATTCTTCGATGAAGAACGGTAAATTTTCACGTATATTTTTGATGAGTGTGCGCGGGCCCATCTGTTGTTTGAGCCACGTTTCAAGAAACGGTTTGGCCGTAAGCCAAAGATCTAAATCCGGATCCAATTGCCGACCCAGCCCTTCGACGGCGAGCAGTGTTTTTTGCAATAAAATAAGCTGTGGCTGTACTTCCATATGAAAACGGCGTGCAATTTGAAATAAACGCAAGACTAGTAATGCAAATGAAATATCTTTGAGTGGCTTTTCAAAAATAGGTTCACACACGGTGCGTATCGCGCTTTCAAATTCATCCACACGGGTGTTGCGTGCAACCCAGCCTGATTCAATATGTAAAAGCGCAACCCGACGATAATCGCGGTTAAAAAAAGCAAGCAAATTTTCCGCAAGGTAGCGTTTATCTTCTTCGGTCAGTGTACCGATGATGCCAAAATCGATACAAATATATTGAGGTTTAGCTAAATGTTTGGGTGATACAAAAATATTGCCTGGATGCATGTCCGCGTGAAAAAAACAGTCGCGAAACACTTGTGTAAAAAAGATTTCAACGCCGCGTGCTGCCAATGCCTTGGTACACACACCGTGCGATTTAAGCGAAGTCATGTCGGTGACAGGAATGCCGTAAATACGCTCCATCACCAAGACATGAGGACGTACGTAATCCCAATAAATTTTAGGAACATAAAGCAGCGGTGAGTTATCAAAGTTACGTCGAAGCTGGCTGGCATTGGCGGCTTCGCGTTGCAAATCGAGTTCATCTAATAAGCTTTGTTGAAATTCTTGGACCACAGCTTTCGGTTTAAACCGTCGACTTTCGGGCCAATAGCGATGTGCTAATGAGGCGATGCTTGTCAGTAAGTTTAAATCACGTGCGATCAGCTTGTGCATCTTAGGGCGTAAGATTTTAACCACCACATCTTCGCCGCTTTTTAATCGTGCGGCATGCACTTGCGCCATGCTGGCTGAAGCCAGTACGGTTGAATCAAAATCGGCAAACACGTCAAAGGCTGATTGTCCAAAAGCTTCTGCGACGATTGCGAGTGCTTGCTCGACTGGAAACGGCGGTACATTGTCTTGAAGCTGACTGAGTTCGGCAATCATGTCATCCGGTAATAAATCAGGGCGCGTGGACAGTGCCTGGCCAAATTTAATAAAAATAGGACCGAGCTCTTCCAATGTTTTTCGTAACGCCTCGCCGCGAGATAATTGTTTTCTACGAAACCAGTTCCAAGGATTCAAATACATTACAAAGCGCAGCGGAGCAAATAGACGTAGGCTGACGACCACTTGATCCAGGCCGTTTTTAGCAAGAATGTAATTGATATGTAGTAATCTAAAAATTTGTTTAAGACGTCTTATCATAAGTAAGTATCAGTTGGTTTATTGAGTTGGTTTATATGCGCCGCCAGGCGTTCTACGCGAAGGGATAGTGCGTCAATATCGTTCATAAAATCTTGAAGTTCTTCACGTGGAGGCAGTACGCGTAGTTCTTCATGCAAATACTCGTTGACATGGTTTTGCATGGATGTTTCAAGCTTGTGTTTTAAGCGTTGCCCACCACGAGCAATCCGCCCCAACTGATGGGCAACAACATCGCCTGTAAAGTGTGCTAAATGCCCTTCCCAATCAATATCAAGATCATCGAACAGCCGTTTAACCTGTTGTCCAAGTGTAATATCCCCTGTCATGCGAATATTTTCGTTAAACAACGAACGTACTTTTGAGGCTGGAAGTAGGCTTAGACGAATCAGTCCGAGTGGACTGCTGTGAATGGTGGCATTGGCCTCTTGATTTTGCTCGAGTTTAGGCAGTAGCTTTATTTGAGTTTGGTCAAACTGCATAAAAAAATGCACGTCAAGCGGGCTAATAATAATTTCTAATGTTTTACCATGCAAAGCCCGGATTTTATGAGCGGTGTTTGGATCAAGTGCTAAGCCATGGTTCATGGCTTTTTGCAGGGCTAATAAAGAATAGTGTTTAATCATACGAGCCTCAATATTTGTAGGCGATGTGAAGGGCAACAATCCCTCCGCTCAAGTTGTGGTATGTACAATCTTCAAATCCAGCGATTTCAATCATGGATTTTAGTTCTTCTTGAGGAGGATGCATACGAATCGATTCTACCAAATATTGATAGCTATCAGCATCTTGTGTTATCCAGCCTCCAAGTTTAGGCAATACATGAAATGAGTAAGCATCATAAATAGGTTTTAAACCAGGAAAGTTGGGTGTTGAAAACTCGAGGATCATGATTTTTCCACCGGGTTTGCATACGCGATAAATCGAGCGTAGCGCCGAGGCTTTATCGGTCACATTACGCAATCCAAAAGCCATGGTGATGCAATCAAATTGATTATCAGCAAAAGGCAGGCATTCGGCATTGGCTTGAACACAGTAGGTGCTGTTGCTTAGGCCTTGGTCGAGTAGTCTGTCCCGACCTACAGCAAGCATGGCGGCATTAATATCAGCAAGCACCACACGGCCTGTTGCGCCTACTTTTTGGCAGAGTAATTGGGTTAAGTCGCCACTACCGCCCGCTAAATCCAGAACATGATGCCCTGGGCGTACCAAGCTTTTGGCGATCGCAAAGCGCTTCCACAAGCGGTGAATGCCGAGCGACATCAGATCGTTCATGATGTCGTAGCGGGAGGCGACGGAGTTAAAGACTTCGCCTACTTTGGATGCTTTGTCTTCCCAATCCACCGATTGAAAGCCAAAATGGGTTGTTTTTTTCGAATTTTTCATGCCAGTATGTTAACCGAATCTCAAGTGAAATCCTAGAAAATGATGCGCCGCATCGCTTATATCGCGCTGGCCGGCATGATATCCGGTTCGCGTGCATTTGATGCCTGCGGATATTGCTTATCATCTGCTTTAGCCCACCACAGTACGCAATAACACATCATGCTAAACAACTGAAAAAACTTGATTCCAGCATCGATTGGCCTATCATGATCGGGTTTGTTTTGGAAAAGAAGGGAAAATTCGTATAAATGCTTGGGTTTTTTGCTCCCTGAAAAACATGCACGTGCTTTTTCAGCTTCTTTAAGCAGCGTTCGCTTAGCTAAGGGAATCGCTTTTGTGTGCTGGCTAAACATACTATGTTCATGGACCGAGGGCGTATTTGTGTTCATTATGCTTGCGTTAATTTGGCTTGTGATGGCTGTTCGTTGGTGTTGAATAGCTTGGTTTTGTTGCGTTATCTGTAGGCGTGTTTCTTCAAAAGCATAAACGCATAAAAGAATACTGGTGGTGATGGATAGGCCAATACACACAAGAACGATGGCCTCCGTAAGCGCCGTACCAAAAATTAATCCATTGACCAAAGCCATGCAGCCCAGCGCCCCCATGATGGCTTTGTGTGTTGCAACAGCGTACCTTAAGCTAATAAACAACGCTTCAATATACGTACTTTTATGCAAAGCATCTTGTTTATTTTTTTCCTGTAGAAGCTCCCGCTGTTTTTGTTTGACACATTGAAGCGCACGTGTGATGGGTATGTGTGTGTGTGTCGCCGTACGTAGGTCAAACAGTGCGAGTTCAAGCGCATGAACAGCACAGGTCACGTGGAGTGCTTGCTCGGTGCGCTGTAATTTGATTTGATATTCAAATTCTTCGTGCCATGCAGAAATCATATTGATGAGTATCATCGTTATCGACACGCATGTGATGAAAAGCATGGCTTGAGGTGACGCGGGCGCAAGCATCGCGGCCCCCATAAACATGTAGCTGCCATTGATGACCGTTTCAATCAAGCTCGAAACGAATAGGGTGTATTGTGTCAGCAGGGATTGGGTTCTGATTTGGTGCCGCTTGGCATCGGTAACAAAATCTAAATAATACTGTTTTGCGATGTTTTTGGCGACACCTTCGGGAGCAAGGTTGTAGGCTTTCCATAAGTTTTTTAGTGTTTTGAGTAACGCTTTATTGCTTGTTTGTGCGTCTTTGCGTTGGTTGCTTAGGCAACGTGTTACGAGTCGGTTGATGATAAAGAGTAGGACAAGGGGTATTGTAAACGTTAAGAGCATGGGTTTGAAGTCATGTGAGGGCCATGCGCGCATGAGAGCTAGGATGTTTTTTATGCCTTTATAAGCAATTTTTGCACCTTTGATAGTGTCGCGCATGATTTGCCATAACCGAAAAATTGTTTTTTCTATATTGTTTTGCGAGCCATTAAAAACATTGCCTAAGGTAGAAAAAACAGCGATAGATGCAACAAACATCAGGCTTAAGTAAACACCTTCATGCGTCAGCGCCCAAATTTTTAACGTGCTGGTTGATAGTAGAGGGACAAAAAGCGCGAGCGTCTTGCTTGCAATATCAATGCCGTCTAAAAAACCATACAGGCCCAACATAAGTTTACGTTGACTATACTGCTCTGAAAGCGCTACAGCGCGGGATGAATTGTTGACCATATGTGTTCCTAGAAAATGGGTTTACCGTGGAATAACAACCGCTTTACCGGAGGATTCTGTTGGAAAAAGGCCTGTGTTAATTTCCGCATTACCCGCTTTATCTTGAACGCTGCCATCGCCTTCGCCTTGCTGCCCAGGATAAGCGGGCTGTGCATTTTTACGTTGGTCATATTGTTCTTGTTGCAGGTTGGTGGGGGGTAAATAAGCGGAACTTGGCGGAAGCATGGGTTGGTAAACAGCAAGAACCATAATGGCAGCTGAAGCGAGCATGTTGTTCTCCTAGTGCATTTATTGTGTTTATTATGGTATAGGAGACGTTTTGTTGTTCGTCAAACAAAAAGATAAAATAATATAACTTTAGTGCTTTAATTAGTCTTTTTTGAGTTTTTAGTCTAAAATAATAGATAATATGATTTTTTTAATTCTTTTTGTCTTAAATTTGAGGGGTTGTGTGATGCCTGATATAACGGATATACCTACACCTGATATAGATGCTGTGCCCATGCCTGATTTGCCGGGCGCCCCTGTGCCTGATGCTCCCACACCAGGACAAAAGCTGGATACTAAAGAAGAGACCAAAAAGGACGAGCCTGTAAAAAAAGAATCTAAAAAACCTGGAGATGATAAGAAGCAAGCAAACGATGGAAGCGGCTGGATCCCTCAGGAAGCATCTTGGGAGGGGTGGGATAAGGTCTTGAATCATCTTAAGGACAAAGACGACGACGAAGAAGAAAAAGGAAAGAAAAGAGAAAAGAAAGAAAAGAAAAAACCAGAAGAAAAACCAGAAGAAAAACTAGAAGAAGCGCTGGGGGAAAACCCGGTTGAGGCACTAGAAGCGAAAGCAGAAATGGCGCCGCAAGGCATGGAGTTGAGTGCTATGCCGCAAGGCATGGAGTTGAGTGCCATGACAGAAGCGCCCAGTGCGGCAGGCGACCTGGTTGCTGAGATGGGCGGCGGTGCCGTTGACGCGGGAGCGAGTGCTGTTGAAGGGGCTGCGGAAGTTGCAAGTTACGCCGCTGAAGCGGCTGCTGAGGCGGCTGCTTTGGTAGCCGAAATCACCGTAACAGCAGTTGAAGCTACGGCTGTTGTTGCTGCTGCGCCTGCTGGAATGTAAGCTCTTGTGCGCCCCTTCTTCCCAGTACGCTTATGGAGAGAAGGGGGTATTAAGCCTAATCCAGTAATTTATGCGGTAAGCTTTCGTGCCGGCCTGCGGTGGTGACTTGAATGTAATTAAGTTTTCGATGAAGTTCACGGATGGTATCAGCGCCTGCGTAGGTTAAGCCTGAACGCAAACCACCGATGATGTCACCTATAATAGCTTCTTGACTGTCATGGTACGGTACTTCAGCCGATACCCCTTCAGCCGTTTTCCACTCATGCAATTGGCCAAGAAAGCCTTCTTGGGCTTCACGAGAGGCCATACCACGGTAGCGCTTGATTTGTGTGCCATCGTCTTTTGTAATAATTTCACCTGGGGTGGGTGTTGTGCCGGCAAGCATGCCGCCAATCATCACAAAATCAGCACCAAAGGCTAGCGCTTTCACAATATCGCCCGCTGCACGAAGTCCGCCGTCGGCGACAATGGAGCGATCGGTACGTGCGCAATCTTCGATACAGGTCAGCATCGGAACACCAAAGCCTGTTTTGATACGCGTGCTGCAGACCGAGCCGCCACCAATACCGGCTTTAATAATATCGGCACCGCACGACGCTAAATAATCGGCACCTGCATACGTTGCGACGTTACCTGCCATGATGCAACGCGAGCCCAGCATGGCACGAAGTTTTTTTAAAGTTTTACCCACATATTTTGCATGGGCATGTGCAACGTCAACACAAAAATAGGTCGCACCAGCATCACGCAAGGCTTCCGCGCGCTCGAGTTCGGCGGCAGAGCATCCTACCGACACAAACACTTGACCGGTGCAGGCTTGGTATTGCTTGATGTTTTCTTCAATCGTTAAAAAGCGATGGAGCACACCGATACCACCTTTTTCGTGCATGAAGTTCGCCATGCCGCTTTCGGTGACGGTGTCCATATTAGAACTCATCACGGGCAACTCTAAGCTGAGTTTTCCGAGCCGGTCGGTGTTACTGATATCCACCACACGTCGTGATTCGTGGTGGTTGTACGCGGGAATGAGAAGCACATCATCGTAGGTCAAAGCTAAAGTAGACATAATTTACCCTGTTTTAAAACGCATACTATAAATGCATTGCGGCATAGTGCGCAAGTCTTGAGCGCTCTCCGCGCGTCAACGTCATGTGCGCACTGTGTTCCCAATGCTTGAAATGATCCACAGCAAACGTGAGTCCAGAGGTTGTTTCGCTTAAATATGGCGTGTCAATTTGTTTGATATCGCCTAAGCAAACAATTTTACTTCCGGGGCCTGCGCGCGTGATCAAGGTCTTGATTTGTTTCGAAGTTAAGTTTTGTGCTTCATCAATAATAATAAAGCGGTTTAAAAAAGTACGTCCACGCATGTAATTCAGTGAGCGAATTTTAATTTTGCTTTGCAGTAAGTCACCGGTTGCATCGCGACCAAAGCTTCCACCGGCTTGCTCATGATGTAAAACCTCAAGATTATCCATAAGCGCCCCCATCCAAGGGGTCATTTTTTCTTCTTCGGTACCGGGCAAAAAGCCAATGTCTTCGCCAACGGGAATGGTGACACGGGTCATAATAATTTCGTTATAAAGCTTTTGATCCAGGACCTGAGTTAAGCCTGCGGCAATGGTGAGTAAAGTTTTACCGGTTCCGGCGGAGCCTTGCAACGTGACAAAATCAATATCAGGGTCAAGCAAGAGATTTAAAGCAAAATTTTGCTCTCGATTGCGGGCGGTGATGCCCCATACCGCATTGGATGCTTGGCTATAATCACGAGAGACCTGCACCATGGCTTGCTCGTCCTCGGCGCGTGTTTTGACGATGGCTTGAAACTGGTTGTCAGATGTTGAAATACAATCGTTAGGATACCAATGCTCTGTGAGTGGCCCGCTGATGCGGTAGAATGTACGACCATCCTCTTTCCAGGCATTCATGGCTTTGCCGTGCTCATCCCAAAAATTATCCGGTAGCATGTGCGCGCCACTGTGAAGCAGATTCACGTCATCGAGCACTTGGTCATTGTGATAATCTTCGGCCGGTATGCCTAAGATACCGGCTTTGATGCGTAGGTTAATATCTTTGGTGACAATAATAATTTCTTGGTTAGCATGTTTTTTTTGTAAGCCTAAGGCAATGCCAAGCAAGGTATTATCAACATTATGCCCAGGGAGTGTTTGAGGTAACGATTGTTCGGTGTCATCGGTTTGAAAGAATAATCGTCCACATTTTTCAATGGCGTCAGACGTAAGTGCTGCGGTTAGGGGTAAACCTTGGGTTAAATCTTGGTGTGTAGCATTTGCTGTGAGATCAACCAACATGCGATTGGTCTGGCGCACGTTGCGTGCCACTTCGGATAAACCTGTTTTATGCCGGTCAAGCTCTTCGAGTACAACCATAGCCAAATAAACATCATGCTCTTCAAAATGATAAATGGCGGAGGGGTCGTGCATTAAAATATTGGTATCGAGAATGAAAAGCTTATGTGTTTTTTTTTCAGCGGTCATATCCCTGTCTCACTGAGTCTAAAATCTTATTGTGCGTGGGGGAGTTTGTATCGTCAAGTGTTTTGTGTGAGAGGATCAGGGCTAATGGTATGGACCCCGCCACTTTAAACAGGCTTCATAATGAGCCAGAATGAAATTGTTACAGTTCATTCAATAAAAATGGAGGATCCATAATGAAGGATATTAAAGTATTAGGCATCGATTTGGCAAAGAATGTTTTTCAAATCCATGGTGCCGACTCAAATGGCAAATGCAAACTCCGTAAAAGGGTCGATCGACAAGAGCTCATTGAATTCATGGGTAATGATGGCTCCTCAATTTGTGAAGCCGTACGTGATGTCCAATAAAAATGATGCCAATGATGCACGTGGAATCGCTGAAGCTGTAACACGACCTGACATGAAATTTGTTCCAATAAAAACAATGAGAGCGGTTAGTTAACCCCATCTAACGATCTTCTTTTATTTTCGAGATACTCCCTCTGAATTAAATATTTCGGAGGTTTTATGAGTATTTCAGCTGAAAAACGCGCGTATTGGGAACAGCATTTAGATGCCTGGAAGAACAGATGAGCTTTTTGTGATAACGCAACAACAACTATAGTCCCGAACTATAACGCCAATGCTCGTCGTGGCATTTTGCCGCGAACTACTTCGAGAGTGCGAATATCAATAAGTACTTCATATTCTGCATATAGGGCATGAAAATGAGGCGGAGCATGATCACCCCAAAACATCTGGATTAGTATCCCATAAAATGCACTAATTGTTGGCATTAACTTGTTGTCCTATTTTCTCAAAACTCATATCAGGTATAATGTTTCAAAAAAGTAATATCAAGAATGGTTATTGAGAATTTTTGAGTCCAGTAAACTTAGACATCATTTTATCCCAATTTTAGCTACTCAAAAACAAAAAAATGATATCCTCATGTTGCTTGATTTCATTGATTGGTCGCCAAAACATGCACCTAAAATTCAATTCCACCTTGGTGGGCTAATTCAACTTTATCCTAAAACACATGATGCCTTACGGGGCGAAAAGCGCGATTGTCATGCTGCATTTTTTAATGGGATAATATTATCCATATTACAGGCATGTTTTTTAACGTTCCATATATCGTATTGAGATTGCAGGTTAACCCACATGTCGATGCTGGTGTTAAGGAATTTTGAGAGACGTAGCGCCATTTCAGGACTGATTCCTGAATGCTGGTTTAATAAGCGAGATAAGGTGGTTCGAGTTACCCCTAGACGCTCGGCTGCTTCAGAAATGGTTAGATCAGTGCTGTCGATTAGCACATCTTTTAGAATTGCACCGGGATGTAATGGCTCATGTATCATGATGATCTCCTTTAAGTGTTTCGCTTAGTGATAATCCAGATAATTGACTAAAACAGCATCTACGCCTTCGAAACCATAAATAATACGCCAGTTTCCGTTAACCGTTACGGAATAGAAGCCCTTGTAGTTGCCTTTTAGTTTGTGAAAACGCATACCGGGCAAGTCGAGATCTTTCGGTTGAGAGGCTGCATCGAGCAACTGAAGAATTATTTTCAGTTTATTTTGATGCTTAACCTGAATCCCAGAGGTTATACCTTCCTGAAAAAACAGATGTAGCCCTTTGTGTTTCCAGCTCTTTATCATATGTATAGTGTAGCGCAACGGACATCATTATTCAATTGAAAAATACTTAGCGCGGTTTAATTTTGATCATTAATTAATTTATATACTGTTGATCGCCCAATTTTCATCTGCCTGGCAATATCTGTTGCACCGATTCCTTCTTGATGCAAGCGTTTCACTTTTGTTCGGTCTATTGTTCGTTTTCGGCCAAATTTAACGCCTTTTTCTTTGGCCTCAAGCCGACCCTCATTGGTTCGTTCAAGAATTCGATGACGTTCAGCTTCGGCAACGGCTGACAAAATAGTAATGACCATTTTACCCATGGTGCCTTCGGTGCTAATCCCATCACCTAAGAATTTGATGGCAACCTTCATACCATCAAATTCTTTGATGAGCTTGATCATATCTTCGGTATTTCGACCCAGCCTATCAAGTTTGGTGATGAAAATAACGTCGTCCGCTTCAACCTTAAGTTTCAGAAGATTTAGCCCGTGCCTCTCTATGTTTTTTCCACTGGCTTTGTCTGTGAAGATTCGATGAGACTCAACGCCAGCACGTTTGAGTACTTTGATTTGAGCATTCAAGGATTGTTGGCTGGTCGAAACGCGAGCATATCCAAATATTCTCACAAAAGTGTCTCCTAAGTCGATTGATAGACGCTAGTACGCCATTCCATTAATTCTGGCCAATAGGCGTAATGACCGGATAAAGCCTTTTGAGCTTTATTCGCGCATCATCGGTTGTAAACTGCCAATCAACTGAAGAATTTATTTCATTTCGTTGCTTACACCAAGCATTCGTTTCACGAATAAATGTCTCTTGATCTGGAATTCTGCGATTCAGGCATTGGCGACCTAAGTGACTCAGCTCAATCTCAGCAATATTTAACCAGCTTCCATGCTTTGGAGTGTGATGAATTTCTAATTTATCAAAGATTCTTTTTGCTTCTGAGGGTTCAAATTTCTCATACAATGACGAGCCATTGTGTGTATTGAGATTATCCATCACTAGGACAATTTTATCAGCTCCTGGGTAATGATCATCAACTAATTCCTTTATGAATTCTGCCCAATCTGTTTTTTTTCGTTGGTCTGTAATTTTAATTTGTCTTTTCCCTGCAAGTGGCTCACAGGCTAAAAATATATTGTTTGTACCATTGCGCTCATACTCGGTGTCATATTTCTCCGGTTGTCCAGGTTCGGCAGGAATCGGCACACGCGTTTCTTTTGTTAATTGCTTGCTCGATTCATCCATACAAACAACAGGGCGTTTTTCATCATAAGGACGTTTATAAACATCCAGCACGTCCTCCATTTTACAGACAAAATCTGCGCTGGCCTCCGGGATGCACCATTCTTTTTTTTGCCAGGGTTTTAGTTCATTTTTTTGTAATACACGACCAACGGTTTGTGGTGAAATAGTATCGATTATATCTAAAGATACCAATCTATCTGCTAATAATTTCAATGTCCAGCGACACCTCCCTTCGGGGGCTGTCGAGCAACATAAAGCAATTAAGCGAGCTTCTTCCTCACCCTGTATTTTACGTGGCCTTGTTGCCGAATGAGGTTTTCTTTCTAAGGCACTATCGAGCCCATTTTCAACGCATTCTATACGGATGCGACGCACCGTTCTTTCGCTAACGTGCAAGGATTCTGCAACAGATAGATCGGTTCGTTGTTCATCATTAGAGCCATCTATTGCTAACAAAATTCTCGCGTGCGTTAATTCTTTTGCAGATCCCTTGCCTTTGCTAACCAATGAAATTAAATTTACACGTTCTTCATTTGTCAGTTTTGCGATATACTTTTCCATGTGTGTTCCCTTTTTACACGAGTGATGATCGCGCAGGAAGGTAACACACACTTACATTAAGATAAATTTTCATCCCATTGGTATGGGTAAAAAACGCACACTTGGATTTTCAAACTTACGAGTCATCAATGGGTGTGCACGAGGGACGTGGCAGTATGAAACAATGGGATGTTTCAGACATGGTGGCTATTGGCCGCAAACTGTTTGCCAAAATCCACAAACAAAAACACCATGCAAACCCTAATCATGATGTTCATTTCATGGCCCGAGAACTCGACGACTGGCTGGTACAAGGCATTGAATCCATGTGTAACGGTAGCTACACACCGCGCCATCTTAAACGCCATTACTTTCCAGATGAAATGGTTGACCAACTGCATTTATCTGATCGCATTTTTCAAAACATTTT
>JAACPN010000054.1:0-9478 GCA_009995425.1 Legionella sp.
TGTATTTGCTTCAGGAGCAGGGCACATTCATCCTGATACATTGACGGGCTTTATTGCACGATTAAGAGGTATTGCCAAGGGCGCAAAGAAGAAGATGAGTACTGATGCGCCATTAATTGATCTTAAACCATTCAGTATTCACGATATCCGTAGATCAGTGGCTACAGCATGGGGTGAGCACCTAAAAACAGCCCCACATGTGATTGATCGCATGTTAAATCATCAGCCTCAAAATAAGTTGGTCGTTACCTACCAACGTGCTGTTTATGCAGATGAACAAAGGAAGGCATGGTTTGCTTGGGCAAATTTGGTTGAACATCAAATAATCAACAAAGAAAATGATGTCGTACAGCCACAACACCGGTTGATGGGCGCAAAGCGATTAACGGTTTAAGTGCCTTTATTCTTGAGGAGTTTGAAGCAACGCTCATGGATGGGTCTGTGTTTGTTTTTTATAACCGAGCGCGTGACCGTGTAAAGGTGCTTAGTCCGAGATAATCAGCTCGAAGGGATGTTGCAAAATACTTGCCGCGTTAGTGGGGACTTGGACGTCCCTACATCTTGAGCGAGGTAGTCGCATGCTTGTATAGACACTCACCATGCTTTTATTTAGAATCCTTTAAATTTTTGTAGGACTTTAATTATGCCTTTACCCATTAACATTCAATTTTATATTGATGAAAATATATTAACACAAGTACAAGCTGAGGCATTATCTGAAGTTGAAATACAAGCTTTAAATACGGCATTTGCTCGAGAGAGTATTCTTCAGGGATTTGAAAATGTTGCAATTCATATGTCAGATGTAAATTTTAGCCGTACCGCGCAAATTTTAAGCCATGCTGAAGCGATGCGTAAAATCTTAGAAAATCCCTCGGCAGGACGAGCAGAATCGATGAGATTCTTCATCGGCATACAGGCAGCAATCGATGAAGGTATGTTGTCTATGCAGCAGGCAATAAGTATGCCCGCCGAAAAGAAATTTTTTCTTGCAATCACATTATTTCGCTCACTTATTGCTTTGGGAGAGCTCGGTTTTGATCCAGAATCAGGATTAATGTTAGGACAAAGGCCTATGGAGATAGATAGTTTAGTTCCATTTTATACCAAAGCATTAGCATTACAAACGCATATAGAACAAAGTGAAAATTATCAAACACTTATTCGAGCAATAAGCCTCCAAAAACTGATCACCTTCTGTAAATTAGGCGAACTGGTTGATAATGGCACTTTGACGATAGATGAATTGCTTGGTTTAACCGAAGGGCAAAGCGAAGGCCTCTTTCAGCTTCTAAATATTGTTCTAAACGGTAGCCTTTTTGCTAGGCCGAGAGAAGAAAGGGGTTTTAATCGGGGTATTCCATTCCAAGAATATGAAGAAAAAAAGCAACAAGTATATTCTCGAATCCATCATATGCTAGAAAACCAGATTATTTCTAAAGAAATATTACTTGATTTCCCGCGGGTCGAGCATTTAGGTCCCTACCTTTGCTCTTTAATTATCAATGGTAGAATTTCTATTACGGAAGTACAATCTCTTACTGTACGACAAAAAGCATTTTTAGAAGATGATAATGTACATGATTTGATTCTGTCCAACATCGCTACCATCCCGCAAATCTATCGTTTGACAGCAGGACAGCTCCATCAATTATGCCAGCCTGGTGTTTATGACCGCGTTGCTGCGGGCACATTAAATTTAGAAGATATCCCTGATGAAAGCCGCAGGGTGGACTTCCACTCATTTTTTACTCGGGCTAATCCTGTAGAAAGTGATGAGGAATCTGAGGAAAACAGGTTAAGTCAGTAAATGATGAGGTCTAATTGATTATGAATCCACCCAAAATATTTGTATTTATTTTGCTCTATTATGTTGTTTGGTTTTTGAGTATATATTTTGCGCTAAAAAATATGGGTTATGTAGCCCTTTTGGTGTCAATTGTTATAAGCCTTATCCAAACTGCCTTTTTCATCACGCAAGATAATCTCAAACCGTTTATGATTTGGTTTATGGCTTTTACACTTCTTGGCTACCTTGTCGATACTCTTTTTCAACTATTTGGAATACTTTCGTTTGAGTCTAATACATGGGGAAGCCATTATGCCCCGCCTTGGATTTTGGCTTTATGGATAAATTTTTCTGTATTATGTTTTGGAATGAAAAAGCTATTGATAAAATACATCAAATATATGCCTTTACTGGCGCTATGCGGCTTTCCTTTAGCTTACTCCGCAGGAATAAAGTTTGGTGTGGCTACTTTTGTATATCCAATCTTAAGTCCTCTTATTCAGGGTTTAATCTGGGCAGTATTTTTTTCAGGCTCGCTATACGTAATGAATAGATTATCAAACGGGACTGGGGCATCTTGACTATTATTTCAGGGCTTTGATGATGATAGGGTAGCACTAAAATTTATTTTATAAATTTAGATATTTATTCTGTGCTTTTCTAGAATTAGGATTTTTTATGTATTATGTTGTTCTAACTCTGCCGTTTGGCGTTTTTTTTGGTCGGCTTTTTTTAACCAATTATGCGGTGCCTTTCTTAAAAAAAAGACAGCTTCGTGCTCAAATTGCCACGCAATTTAATGCTGAAACAATTTTTGATGTTGATAGATTTTTAAATACGGTATTTAAAAAAAACCATTCAAAAACCCTGTCGAGAATCTATCGATTAATAAAATATAAGAATAATCGAGAATTTATTTATGGTGAAATAGATTTACTCGCGTTTCACAAAATGATTGAAAAAGCAGAACCCAAAGAGGGTGCGATATTTTACGATCTAGGTTCTGGCGCTGGAAAGGCTGTATTCTCTGCTGCACTTTATTTTGATTTTAATCGGTGTGTAGGCATTGAGTTAATGGATGTTTTATATAAAAAATCTTTGGTGAGTCTGAGTAAGGCTCATGCTATCTTAAAATCTAGCGCGTTTGTCGGAGATGTATATGAACAAAAGTTGTCTAAAATCAGCTTTGTTAAGCATGATTTCTTGACGTATGATTTTTCGGATGCCGATATTATTTATTTAGCTGCAACGTGTTTATCCGAGCAAACATTAGGAAATTTAATCAACAAAATAAGCATGACCAAAAGAGGTACGCGCGTCATGATTGCAACGAAAAAAATAGATCATGATGCTTTTGAATTAGTTTATGATAATGTTGAATTGATGGGGTGGGGGTTATGTCATTTTAGAATTTATCGTCGCGTATAAACATGTTCTCGTTGCAAAAGCGGTGTAACAAGATCGGGTCTATCTGTGATGATACCATCCACACCCAAGCTAAGCAGTTGTTGTATGAGCGGCAAGTCAATATCTTGGCCGCGTGTACGCTCAGGCCAAGACCAAGCGGCTACTTTTAGCCCGAGCCTGTGCGCCGTTTCAATCTTTTCTTGCGTGAGTTCAATATCTTCGGCATCCCACCAATGACCGCCTAATGCGTGTATCATATGCGGCACCGAATAAAAATCTTTTAATAAATACCCACCTGTCCATGGTGCTGTTATCTCGAGGTCATCTGCTGTTGTTAAATAGGCTGTCTGAACTGAGGGATTGATTTTTTGCAAAAAAAACAAACATGGCCATTCAAAAGCCTGTACTTTGGTACGATGTGCAATACCTTCTTGCTCGATGATATGATGCAATGCCAATATCATGGTTTCAGGTGATACACTTATCTCGGGTTGTGTGGGATCGGTTTTGACTTCTATCTGAAAACCGACGGGGTAGTCGGCGTGGGTTTTAATATATTGAATGGCCTCTTCTAGGGTAGGTATGCGAACGTGTTCGCGAGGGGGCTGCTGCGCTGTATAAATTTGACTATATCGCGAATTTGGTTTGACGCCGCCTACGTCCAATGTTTTGATTGCATCAAGCGTTAAATTTTTAACCGCAATTACGGCATGATCATCAATCCAGTTGCCGTTGGCATCACGTGTGATATCAGCATTAAGGGTTAAGTCATGATACACCACCAAAACATGGTCTTGTGTCATCACAACATCTAAGTCAATCGCATCCACATGATGCTTAAGGGCTTCATCAAAAGCGATGAGTGTATTTTCTGCCGCAAGCCCTCGTGCACCACGATGACCATAAACGGTGACGCCTTGAACCGCACAAGTAAAAAAACATAGGCTTATTAAAAATAACACGCGCAATCGGTTCATAATTTTATAGTTATAGCCGTTAAAAATTTTTGTTTTGAGTTTATATAAAATTCATGTAAGACAAAAGCAGCGTATTTCAAAGCTTCGAAGCCCGTTTTGGAGTCGACATAGCCTAACTGGGTTGTCAGAATCAATTAGACCACGTCAAACCATGAATACGGGTATAGGCTTTCAGAATTTTTATACACAAGAGGTTCAATTTAATCTGACGTATAGTGTGATGTAAAACACATGTTTAATTGGGGTATCGATAGTATAAAAAAATCGATAAAATAAGCCACCTCATTCAAGCTGTGTGATACATATGCCAAAGCGTACAGATATCAAATCTATTTTAATTCTTGGTGCCGGTCCTATTGTGATTGGCCAGGCTTGCGAGTTTGATTATTCAGGTACACAGGCGGTACGTGCTTTAAAACAGGAAGGTTATCGCGTTATCCTTGTGAATTCTAATCCTGCAACCATTATGACCGATCCTGAGCTTGCTGATGCAACGTATATCGAGCCTGTACTTTGGGAAGAAGTGGCACGCATTATCGAAAAAGAAAAACCAGATGCTTTACTACCCACCATGGGTGGGCAAACAGCACTTAATTGTGCGCTCGATTTAGTGCGAGAAGGGGTGTTAGAAAAGCACGGTGTTGAAATGATTGGTGCGACACGTGAAGCGATTGATAAAGCGGAAGATCGCGAAAAATTTCGTGAGCTGATGACAAGTATTGGTCTTGAGATGCCGCGATCTGAAATTGCACATAGTCTCGAAGAAGCGCTTTCTTTACAAGCTCAACTGGGCTTTCCAACGATTATTCGACCGTCGTTTACGATGGGTGGTTCCGGTGGCGGGATTGCTTATAACCGCGAAGAATTTGAAGAAATTTGTACACAAGGGCTTGCTTTGTCACCCACACGAGAACTGCTTTTAGATGAATCGGTCATTGGGTGGAAAGAATTTGAAATGGAAGTGGTGCGTGATTCAAACGATCAAGGTTTGATTGTTTGCTCCATTGAGAATTTAGATCCCATGGGTGTGCACACCGGCGATTCGATTACGGTTGCGCCGGCGCAAACGCTTACGGATAAAGAATATCAATACATGCGTGATGTTGCGCTGAATGTCGTGCGTGCCGTGGGTGTTGAAACGGGTGGGGCGAATGTTCAGTTCGCCGTGAATCCTGCGAATGGAAAATTGCTTGTGATTGAAATGAACCCACGTGTTTCAAGAAGTTCTGCGTTGGCATCAAAAGCCACGGGATTCCCGATTGCAAAAGTTGCGGCCTTGCTTGCGGTTGGATACAATTTGGATGAGCTTAAAAACGAAATCACAGGCGGACGAACGCCAGCCTCGTTTGAGCCCAGTTTAGATTATGTTGTGGTAAAAATACCACGTTTTAATTTTGACAAATTTCCTCAAACATCCAATATATTATCAACGCAAATGAAATCAGTCGGCGAAGTCATGGCGATTGGTTCTAATTTTCAGTCGGCGTTGCAAAAAGCGATTCGGAGCTTAGAAACAGGGCATATGGGCTTAGAGCCACGTTTTACAGGGGATGATTTGGCGGTTTTACGGGGTCATTTGCGCGAGCCCACACCCGATAGGCTTTGGGCACTGGCCGATGCCTTTCGCTATGGTTTATCGCGAGATGAGATTTATCAAGAAAGCTTCGTTGATCCATGGTTTTTAGATCAAATTGAGTGCTTAGTACGTGAAGAAGAAGGGCTTCAAGGTGTTGCATTAACGGATTTAAATGCCATGCGTATGCGTGGTTTAAAGCAACGTGGGTTTTCAGATGCTTACTTGGCCAAGTGTTTAAAATCAGATGAATCGAGCGTACGCAAACATCGTTTAGCTTTAAATATCAGACCGGTTTATCGACGTATTGACTCCTGTGCAGCAGAATTTCCGAGTGAAACAGCGTATATGTATTCATGTTATGCGACCGTATGCGAATCACGTCCCGATAAAAATAATAAGCAAAAAGTTTTGATTTTAGGCGGTGGCCCTAATCGCATTGGTCAAGGCATTGAGTTTGATTATTGCTGTGTGCATGCGGCGATGGCCCTGCGTGAGGCAGGATACCAAACCATCATGCTCAATTGTAATCCTGAAACGGTATCGACTGATTTTGACGCATCGGACAGGCTTTATTTTGAGCCGGTGACGCTCGAAGATGTGTTGGCGGTTGTTGATCTTGAAAAACCTATGGGTGTGATTGTCGATTATGGCGGTCAAACGCCGCTTAATTTGGCGCGCGCACTTAAAGCGAATGGAGTTCCTATTTTAGGAACATCACCCGATGCGATCGATCAAGCTGAAGACAGGGCGCGGTTTCAGCACGTGGTTCGGCGGTTAAAGCTGCAACAGCCAGCTAACGGTATGGTATATAACGCAGCTGAGGCAGTTGTGTTAGCTGACAAAATTGGTTATCCCGTGATGGTGCGACCTTCGTATGTTTTAGGAGGGCGCGCGATGGAAGTGGTGCATCGCGAAGAAGATTTAAGACACTATTTAAAACATTCGGTGGATATTTTAGAAGGTTCACCCGTGCTTGTTGATAAATTCTTAAGTGATGCGACCGAAGTGGATGTTGACGCGGTATGTGACGGTGAATCGGTGTTGATTGGTGGCGTGATGGAGCATATTGAGCAGGCTGGTGTGCACTCAGGTGATTCAGCATGCACGCTGCCTCCATTTAGTTTGGGGGTCGTGGTGCAACACGATCTCATGGATCAAGTTAAAAAAATGGCTTTAGAGCTTGGCGTATGTGGATTAATGAATACACAATTCGCGATTCAAGGTGATGATGTGTACGTGCTTGAGGTGAATCCACGCGCATCACGTACCGTGCCGTTTGTATCGAAGGCCACGGGGTTGCCTTTGGCTAAAATTGCAGCGCGTTGTAAAGTCGGTATAAGCTTGCGTGAACAGGGTTTGCATTTGCACGTACCCAGGCCTTCGTTTTATGCGGTTAAACTTCCGGTTTTTCCGTTTATTAAGTTTGCTGGTGTCGACTCGATTCTTGGCCCTGAAATGAAATCAACGGGTGAAGTGATGGGCGTGGCTCGTCGATTTGGACAAGCATTTGCGAAAGCACAACTGGGGGCCGGGGCTCATATTGTCCGTCGTCGACGTGCATTTTTGTCGGTACGTGATATGGATAAAACTCGGGTGGGGGAAATTGCAAAACAATTGATAGCACTCGGCTTTGAACTTTTAGCAACCCGAGGAACGGCTTTAGTTTTGCAGGCGGCTGGTTTAGACTGTCGTCGTGTCTTGAAGGTAGCGGAAGGGCGGCCTCACGTGGTAGATTATGTCAAAAATGACGAAATTGATTTTATTGTGAATACAACCGACGGAAAACAAGCGATTGCTGATTCGTTTGCCATTCGTCGTAGTGCTTTGCAGCATAACGTCAGTTATACAACCACGTTGTCAGGTGCAGAGGCTGCATGTTTAGCCATGAAATATGAAGATCGGGAAACCGTCACGCGATTACAAGATTTGCAAGATTTGCAAGATTTGCAAGATTTGCAATATTTATAGGATTTTTAAGGGAGAATGAGTATGCAACAGCACCCCATGACGCCTGAGGGCCAAGCAGCATTAAAACAAGAGTTAACTACATTAAAAACAAAAACACGCCCAGAAATTATTGAGGCGATTGCGGTTGCACGAGCCCATGGTGATTTAAAAGAAAATGCTGAATACCATGCAGCACGTGAACAACAAAGCTTTGCTGAGGGTCGTATTCAAGAATTAGAGTCAAAATTATCGAATGCTCGTGTGATCGATGTAACAACGATACCCAATGACGGAAAAGTTATTTTTGGTTCAACGGTAAAATTACATCATATTCAAAACGAAACGGATACCACGTATCGCATTGTTGGTTCAGATGAAGCGAATATTAAAGAAAATAAAATCTCATACACGTCGCCAATTGGTCGGGCTTTAATTGGAAAACAGCTTGATGACGTGGTGGTGGTTGATACCCCCGGTGGTCTTGTAGAATATGAAATTATGGCTGTGGATTATATTTAACATGCCATAAAAACCAGCTTCTTTGGTGTTATCGAAAGAAGCTGGTTTTTATAATATCAGGGTAGGTAATAAAAGGGATTAGGTAGCTTAAACGTTTTTTCTGCATAACCACCGGTTAAATCGCTCGCTTGGTCGCCAATGGATGCAATAATGGTGTAGCCTCTTTGTGTGATGTCGGCTCTTACTTGTGTTTTATAGGGAATGACCGATTGATTGTTATCGAGCTCCGGTCTAAAATAAATACCCCGCCAACTTGTGTAACCTACGTGCTTCAAGTTTTTTTCAGTTGCGCGTTGCAAACTAGGCCTGCGGCCGGTCACAAAAAAGATGGCGATGTTTTGTTCTTTCGCATTGTTATACAAAGCAAGCATGGCCGCAATAGCTGGTGCATTCGCTTGATGAATGTCGTGATTAATCAGTTTTGGATTATCACAAAACTTGCGTGTGATGATGCCGTTGTAATTGGATAACGTGGTTTCATCGATATCGAGCACAAGCGCAAGTCGAGCTGGATTTTTTGATTTATTATTTTCCTCAACCTTGGCATGAATGTATGTTTCGGCTTGCTTCACGACCTGTGCGATTTCTTTATCGTAAGCGCCAGTATCATGATAACTACGGAGTTCGGTTTTAAGACTATCTAAGTTTTGAGGTTCAGCAAACAATGTTGCACTGATAAAAAACAGGGATGTTGCCGCGAATAAGCTTTTAGTAAGCATACGTTGATTCATGTGTGGTTTTCCTTCGACAGCGATTTACATCAATAATATACAGATGAGTAACAAATAATGCGCGTATTATTCAATTGAATGCGACACTTGTCAAGTTATCATCATTCGTATGCTCTGGTTCTAAGTCATCACTGTGATCACGGCCGTTATGACTGGGTAGGCTATCGGTCTGATCATCAATAGACACAATGATCATTCAGATCATTGGATGCCGCGGACAAGCCGAGGCACGTAGGCGGTGGGGCGAATTGTCAACAGGCCCTAGTATAAGACAGGCTTTTTTTTTACTGGTTTTATGGATTTTTCATGTTACGATGAGCTTTTCACTTTTGGTGCATACATCATAAAATTGCAGTAAAATTTTTCTTATGGCATGATAGCCTTACAGATAGATGGATAGATAGATGGATATTTGATCTTATTATAAGGATATAGTAACAATGCTTAAAAAATGGCGCAAGCATCATGTCTCACGGTCAAAATTCAATTACTTATTGGGCAGTATCATAGGCTTATGCTTATTCAGTACAGC
>JAACPN010000054.1:9491-9633 GCA_009995425.1 Legionella sp.
CGTCCGTTATGGACGTTTACCCCCTTAACCGAAACAACCGTATCTGTTCCATCGAATGACACAGCCATTGTGCAATATAGGGTGACCAATCAATCCAATAGAACACGCACATTGATGATGCAGCCTATTCAAGGCATCACTC
>JAACPN010000055.1 GCA_009995425.1 Legionella sp.
TGTGAAAGTCGGTCATCGTCAGGAATTTAATTCTAAAAGCCCCGAGGTTTATATAAACCTCGGGGCTTTTTTTTGTTTTGGATTTTAATCGTGCTTTAAGCTGGAATTAACTTATTGCCTGATATAAAATTGTATCTCTTAAGTCTTACTGTATGTGATGTTTTTTCATGGAAGCTTTCGTCGTAAAACAATTTTTTAATTGCTTGTCTGGCGCTCTATCGATAGAGCATCCAGGCACGTTCTTTTTTTCTGATGTACTCCAAGTTAAGCTTGCCGAGATCGTACCTAATCCCGCGTCTGATATCCCACTGCATGATATATCTAATCTTGTGTACAGGCTTAAAGAAAACGCGCTAGGAAGGCCCGACCCTATTGATGGCGAGGTGAGAAATACCCCCGAGCTTCTGATTCCTTTTGCTTGTGAATTGTTGTTCCAGCGTTGGTGCGTTATCAAAGACACCCCACAAGATTATACGTGTTGCTCAGTCAAAAAAAATGAGCCTTACTTAAGTTTTGTTAAGCAGCTGGTAAATTTTTCAGTTTTATTATTGAAACAAAAATCTGAGCTCAAACCTTTCATCGATCGATGGCTGAAGATGTTTTCTTTGGATGGTAAAATAGTTTCTAATATTTATGCATTATTAATTCCAACGCTAACTCAGACCATCAATGTGGTGACACAAGATTGCCTGAGTAGTACTGACTTACATCATTATATTTTATCAGAGGATGAAAAATCGTTATTTTCAATAAAAAACAGCGAGATTTCGTTTAATAAAGGTGAGGGTTTTTTTAATATAGATGTAGCTCCTGTTCGTTTTTTTACGTCATCAGAAAAGGATCGTATAAAGCAAAAACCTTGGGCATTTAGGCCTTCGTTTATGAGGGACACCCTGGTTGATTTTATTATAACCAATGCACATTCTGCTCCGTTGCCTAGTCGCCCCATCATTGATGTTATTCAGAATTTCTTGAATCGTGCTAAGGCGGTTGACTCTGATCCGAGATTCAGCTTCGAGGGTTTGCGTACAAAATATAGATGTAGCATAAAAAACGAACAACTCTCCTCTTTAGATACGTTCTATCTTTGGGAGCTTTATGTAGCAGAAAATTATAAATTTTATGAGGCGAGATGTGCATCTGAAGGCCTTGTAGCGTCTCAACTAGGCGCGGAAGAGTATCTAGCCCCAGGGTTTAGATTCAAGCTTAATACATCAGGTCGAGCTCAGTCAGATGAAACGCTGCGTTATTTATCGGAAAAAACATGCCAAGCTCAAATGACGAGCATTGTGTCTGAACTACTTAAGTATTGTGATGCGCTCAAACTAGAGCAACCCGAACAATATCAACGCTTAATGAATCTTGTGCTATATGCAGGTAAAACAAGGCCAGTGACATTTTTTTCATTGTTGAAGTCTCTTAGAATTGGAGAAAATTGTTCCACTGCATCGTTGTTATCTGAGTTTAGTCGTATTTTTGAGGATGTTCAGCAGCGCATGGCTGAAAATTCCCAACCGGATCCTGCGTTAATAAAACAAAGTGAGCCCGTGCCTATACCGCCATCACGTCGTTTTGGAATTTTGTCTTATTTTTATCCATCGTCGCGTGTAGATATACCACGCGAGGAACCAAGCTCAGTGGCTGATAAACTGGCGTATTCGCCGGAGAGAGGTAACGGATTTATTTAGCCTCGCACTTCATGCTACTTGTCTCTGGGTAAGGGACGTGTTAAAAACGAGAACTTATGAATATCTGACAAGGAGTGTTTGATATGGTGGATTCAAAAGGAAAGCTATTAAGAACAAGCATGATTGAATCTAAATCAGTTCAATTACTCGGTGTGGTGAATGCTTACGCTGCGCGTTTAGCCGAAGCAGCTGGAGCCAAAGCGTTATATCTCTCGGGTGCTGGGGTTGCTAATGCTTCGTATGGCTTGCCTGATTTGGGAATGACGGGTTTATCTGACGTACTGGAAGATGTAAGACGTATTACCGATGCGACATCACTTCCTTTACTTGTTGATGTGGATACAGGCTTTGGCCATCTTTTAAGTGTTGCACGCACGGTTCAAGCCATGGAGCGAGCAGGTGTTGCAGCCATTCACCTTGAAGATCAACGTATGGCTAAGCGCTGCGGCCATCGACCGAATAAAACATTAATATCCCAACAAGACATGGGTGATCGTATTAAAGCCGCTGTGGATGCCCGGTGTGATCCTGATTTTATAATTATGGCTCGAACCGATGCCTATGCTGTTGAGGGGATGCAGGCGGCTTTGGACCGCGCGGCTTTTTATGTTGAGCTGGGTGCTGACATGGTGTTTCCTGAAGCGTTAACCACGTTGGATGAATACCGTATGTTTGTTCAGCATCTTTCTGTACCTATGCTTGCAAACATCACGGAGTTTGGTAAAACTCCGCTTTTTACGCGAGAAGAGCTAGAATCTGTCGGTGTTCAATTAATCCTGTATCCACTCAGCGCCTTTCGAGCGATGGCCTTTGCAGCACAACACGTTTATCAAACCATTCTTCAAACCGGTACGCAGCAGTCATGCCTTGATCGCATGCAAACACGAGATGAATTATACACTATACTTGATTACCAAGCTTTTGAAGCGAAGTTAGATGCATGGAGCAATCATCATGATGAAAAATAAAAAAAATAAAACAGAAGGTTTGGCAGGTGTGGTTGCTGGTGAATCCGCGATTGCAACGGTGGGACAAGCGGGCGAAGGTCTCAATTATCGAGGGTATTCTGTAGATGACTTAGCGAAACACAGTACGTTCGAAGAAGTGGCTTTTTTACTTCTACGAGGACATCTTCCTACACAAGCTGAATTAGCTGATTATACCGATCATTTGATTCAGCTGAGAGCCTTACCAGATGATTTAATTAAGCTTTTGCATTTAATTCCTAAAACTACGCATCCTATGGATGTATTAAGAACGGCATGTTCTTTTTTGGGTAATCTTGAACCTGAAGTACGAGATTTTTCAAATCAAGCCCAGGTTGCTGACCGTCTTTTAGCGCTTTTTCCAGGAATTTTGTGCACATGGTACGTTTATCATTTTAACAATAAGCGCATCATTGATGGCCAAAGTAATGAAACAAGCATAGGTGGGCACTTCTTAGCATTATTACATGGTAAAACGCCGGATGCGTTGGTACGAGACATGATGAACGTGTCACTTATTCTTTATGCTGAGCATGAGTTTAATGCCTCAACGTTTGCGGCACGTGTCACGGCAGCCACGTTATCTGATTTTTATTCATGCATCACCAGTGCCATCGGTACCTTGCGCGGGCCACTTCATGGAGGGGCTAACGAAGCGGCGATGGAGCTTATCGAGCGCTTCAAGAGTCCGGATGAGGCCGAGCGCGAACTGCGTTTGATGTTAAAAAACAAAGCCAAAATCATGGGATTTGGTCATCGTGTTTACACCACATGCGATCCTCGTTCAGATATTATCAAAGCGTGGTCCAAGCGCTTGTCTGAAGTGGTGGGCGATCACGTGCTTTATGCTGTGTCTGAGCGTATTGAGTCGGTGATGTGGTCTGAGAAAAAGCTTTTTCCAAACGTCGATTTTTATAGTGCTTCAGCTTATCACTTTGCAGGCATTCCAACAGGATTATTCACGCCTCTCTTTGTGATATCACGGATTACGGGATGGTCTGCGCATGTGTTTGAGCAGCGTGCAGATAATCGGTTGATTCGCCCGGCTTCTATCTACACAGGACCTGAGCCACGATCATTTGTACCCATGGAGGCACGTTGTGAACGTTGAAACTAATGTAAAACCTGATTACGACACGGTGATTCAAGATATTGCAACCTATGTGTTGGATGCAACGCCTGCAAGTGATGAAGCTTATGAAACCGCACGTCTTTGTTTGATGGATGCACTGGGCTGTGCAATGTTAGCATTAAATTTCCCAGAGTGTACCAAATTACTTGGGCCGGTGGTTCCTGGTGCATTATTACCTGGCGGTGCACGTGTTCCTGGTACGGCGTATGAACTGGACCCTATTCAAGCGGCGTTTAATATTGGCACGATGATACGGTGGTTGGATTTTAACGACACCTGGCTTGCTGCTGAATGGGGGCATCCTTCCGATAATTTAGGCGCTATTTTAGCCGTTATGGATTATTTAAGTCGTAATCCGGCTGCAAGCGGAGAGGCGCCTTTTTGTATGCGTGATGTCTTAACCGCCATGATTAAAGCTTACGAAATTCAGGGCATTTTAGCACTTGAAAATAGCTTTAACCGTCAGGGTCTGGATCACGTGATTTTGGTTAAAACAGCGAGCGCCGCCGTGGTGGCCATGCTTTTAGGTGCAGACCATGAGCAAATCGAACGTACCTTATCTCAAGTCTTTGTGGATGGACAAAGCTTGCGCACGTATCGACATGCACCGAATGCAGGTTCACGTAAATCATGGGCAGCAGGCGATGCCACAGCGCGTGCGGTACGTCTTGCTTTGCTAACACATGCGGGTGAAATGGGATATCCAAGCGCGCTCACAGCGAAGCAGTGGGGTTTTTATCATGTGGGCATGGCACAGAAGCCTTTTCAGTTTCAACGCGCTTACAGCAGCTATGTGATGGAAAATATTTTGTTTAAACTTTCTTATCCGGCCGAGTTCCACGCTCAAACCGCGGTGGAATGTGCGGTCGAGCTTCATCCTTGGGTACGTGACCGGTTTGATGATATTCAGCGTATTGAATTAGTCACGCATGAATCAGCGATTCGTATTATTAGTAAAGAAGGTGCTTTGCATAACCCGGCCGATCGTGATCATTGTTTACAATACATGGTCGCGGTCGCACTTTTAAACGGGACACTGTGTGCTGAAGATTATGAAGATGAGGCTGCAGCAGATCCGCGTATTGATGTGTTGCGTGAAAAAATGGAGGTCTCCGAATCGCCTGAATTTTCACGTGATTATCATGCGCCGAATAAACGCTCGATTGCGAACAGTATGCAGATATTTTTTAGCTCTGGAGAAAGCAGCGAATGTGTTACGATTGAATATCCGTTGGGGCATCGTCGTCGTCGTGAAGAAGGTAAGCCTGTTTTATTAGGTAAGTTTCAGCGTAATTTAAACACACGATTTTCAGACGCCAAAACCAATATTATTTTAGGTGCGATGAATGATGCTGAGCGTTTACTCGCGATGTCGGTGCCTGATTTTATGGCCATGTGGGCGGTTGATTAAAGCCTTCTTTGCAGCTTGCATTTCGCCATAATTTTGGTTGAAATTTCTTCAATGGAGTAGCTCGTTGAGTTTAAGTACGGAATGCGTTTTTCTCGATAGAGCTGCTCAATTTTATTAACTTCTAATCGACATTGGTCAGGAGAGGCATATTGGCTGTTGGGACGGCGTCCTGTTCTGATGTGTTCCAGGCGTTTGGGGTCGATGGTGAGCCCAAATAATTTTTTTCGATACGGTAAGAGCGCTTTGGGGAGATCAGAGCCTAATAAATCATCATCTGTGAACGGATAATTAGCGGCAAACACGCCAAATTGTAACGCCATATATAAACAGCAGGGTGTTTTTCCTGAACGTGAAACGCCGACTAAAATAACATCCGCTTGTTCATAGCCTTTAAATTTAATCCCATCATCATGGTCGAGGGCAAAATTGATGGCATCAATCCGGTGATCGTACGTTTGTATATTGGCAACGGCATGTGTTTTTCCAACGGTATAGGACGATTTTTTACCAAGCTCCTGTTCAAGCGGGTTCAAAAATGTTCCGAATAAATCCAGCACACAGGCATTTGCTTTTTTGATGCATGCACTAATTTCTGGATCAATCAACGTGATGAAGACAATAGGTTTGTATTCCGCTGAGCAAGCATTAATTTTAGCCACCATGGCATCGGCTTTTTTTAGCGTATCCAGATAAGGAATGGTTTCTTTTTTAAAATCAACACCTTCAAATTGAGTTAATAAACTATTCCCGAGTGACTCGACCGTGAGCCCCGTTCTATCTGAAATCATGAATGCGTAGCGTTGCATGCGTATTGAATGCCTGTATATTTATGCATAGCCATAATTAAAGCATCTTAACACATGTTGGTACAAGCATTAAAATCGCTAAAAAAAAGATTTAATTCAGCCGTCATATGTAAAAGAAAAGGTGCTGCACCTTCTTCATCTTTCGGCTAAGATACTCTCCATACTTCATCTTTGTGATTGGATACACCATGTCTGCTTCAGCTCATGCGATTACTCAAAAAAAGCGAAGCTTGCTTCGTTCGACTTCACTTGTTTCGTGTATGACTTTTCTTTCACGAATGATGGGGTTTGTACGCGATATGGTGCTTGCGCAAGCCTTTGGTGCACAGCCCGGGATGGATGCGTTTATTATTGCATTTAAAATACCTAATTTTATGCGTCGTTTATTTGCCGAGGGGGCGTTTTCACAAGCGTTTGTGCCCGTACTCAGTGAGTATCAAACTAACCGTGCTGTCGATGATGTACGTTTGTTTTTAGCACGTGTTGCTGGTAATTTGGGTTTTGTATTATTAGGTGTCGTGATTGTTGCGGAGTTGATAGCACCAGGGATTATTTTTGTGTTTGCACCAGGGTTTGGTGAAGACGCTTCGCGTACGCTACTTGCTACGGATATGTTACGTATCACACTCCCTTATTTGATGTTAATTTCTCTTACGGCGATGGCCGGAGCTGTATTGAATACCTATGGGTATTTTGGCGTGCCGGCGATTACACCTATTTTACTGAATATTTGTCTGATTGTTGCGGCACTTTATGTTGGCCCATATTTTGCGATACCGATTAAGGCCTTGGCTTGGGGGGTGTTGATTGCAGGCTGTGTGCAGCTGCTGGTTCAAATTCCTTTTCTTATACAGCATCGTTTTTTAATGCGCCCACGGATTATGTTTAAAGATCCGGGTGTTTTGCGTGTTTTAAAACTCATGCTCCCGGCTTTATTTGGTGTATCGATTGCACAAATTAATTTGTTGATTGATACGATTTTTGCTTCGTTTTTACAGGTCGGCAGTGTGACGTGGTTATTTTATACCGATAGGTTGGTTGATTTTCCTCTTGGCGTGTTTGGTGTGGCGATTGCTACGGTGATTTTGCCGCATTTATCGCGAAAGCATGTTGAAGCAGACAGCGAACATTTTTCAAAATCAATTGACTGGGCACTTCGGTTATTGCTTTTAATTGGTGTTCCTTCTGCGATTGGCTTGGTGTTGTTTGGTATGCCACTTTTGGCTAGCTTTTTTGGGCATGGCGCGTTTAAAGCACTGGATGTTTTGCAAACCCAAAAAAGCTTGGTAACGCTAGGATTGGGCGTGCCTGCGTTTATGATTGTTAAAGTTTTAGCATCAGGGTTTTATGCACAACAAGATATTAAAACCCCGGTCAAAGTAGGTGCCTATTGTATGCTATTTAATACAATCTTATGTGCTATTTTTATATGGCCTTTGGCACATGCGGGTTTAACTCTGGCTTCCACTTTAGCCGGTTATGCAAATGCTGCAACGTTACTCATACTCTTGTGGAAGCGGGGGATTTATAGTCCGTCGTCGGGATGGCGTAAATTTTTTGGACAATTGTTTATTGCAAATGCAGCGTTGATTGTTTACTTGTTGTATTCATCAGGTAATATTGATGTGTGGATGAATCAAACCATGGGCGGGCGAATCTTGGATTTACTTACGCATATTTTGGTTGCGTTTATACTTTACGTGGTGTGTCTTGGTTTAACCGGCGTGCGGTTTACACAATTCCGTGGTCATTTACTGGAGAAATAATGCAAGCTCAAGCTTTTTATCAAACCGATGCTGAACGAGCCATTCGTTTGGTCCTTGTTGCCTCGCTCGATCAGGCGAAACCAGAAGATAAACCTGCTTTAAAGCTGCAGCAATTTCATGCCAAGCTGGGCGAGTGTGCCGTGATAGGCGATGTGAATGGACATGTTTTCATGGTGTATGCAGGGCTTGGCCAGGGCACCGATGCTGAAGCTATTGCGCATGTTGTCAAAAAATTGCCTGCGGGATGTTATCGATCAGAACAAATCTTGTCTTCACGTGCATACGTTGTGTGGTCACTCGCGCAATATAAATTTGATAAATACAAACCCGCTGAGCAAACACCTAAACGATTAGTCGTGCACGCGAACACGCTTCCTGCTGTTTTAGCCGAAGCGGAAGCTATATTTTTAGTGCGTGATTTAATTAATACACCGGCGAACGACATGGGGCCTATCGCTTTGGCTCAGGCGGTCGAAAACTTAGCAGATATGCATGATGCAAAATATGAGGCGTGTGTCGGCGACGCCTTACTTGAAGAAAATTATCCGGCGATTCATGCTGTTGGGCGCGCGGCCTCTGAGGAGCCACGCCTAGCATCACTGATCTGGGGTAATCCGAAGCATCCACGTGTGGCTTTGGTTGGTAAGGGCGTGTGTTTTGACTCAGGTGGGCTTGATCTCAAACCTGCAAGTGGCATGCGCTTGATGAAAAAAGACATGGGTGGTGCTGCGAATGCGATTGGCCTTGCGCATTGGATTATGAGCATGCAACTGCCTATTTATTTACAGTTGTTGATACCTTCGGTTGAAAACGCCGTGAGCGCTTCGTCTTATCGCCCGGGTGATGTGATCACCATGCGAAATGGTTTGACGGTTGAAATTGATAACACCGATGCTGAAGGCCGCTTGGTTCTGGCTGATGCGTTAGTGAAAGCCTGTGAGTATAAACCTGATTTGGTGATCGACATGGCGACCCTAACGGGGGCGGCACGTGTTGCTGTAGGAACCGAAATCACCGCCATGTTTTCCAATGATGATGAGCTTGCTGCGGGGGTCTTGCAGGCATCAAAGACTGCGTGTGATCCAGTTTGGCGTTTGCCGTTACATCAAAGTTACACCAGCTTGTTTGATTCATCGATTGCAGATTTGGCAAATTCTAGCGCTTCACCTTATGCCGGTGCAATTGTTGCAGGGTTGTTTTTGGAGCGATTTGTGACGCCACAAACCTCGTGGCTGCATTGTGATTTAATGGCCTGGAATGTGAGCTCAAAACCCGGCAAGCCCGAAGGCGGTGAGGCGATGGGTATTCAGGCTTTGTTCGGGTATTTAGCACAGCAGTATATTTAGTTTTGCACTTTATTTCTGAGTCAGATAAAGTGGCTTTTGCGGAGTGAAACGCTTTAAATCCCCGCATT
>JAACPN010000056.1 GCA_009995425.1 Legionella sp.
GAAGGTGGTCGCACCGTAGGTGCGGGTGTTGTTGCTAAAATCATCGAGTAATGAATATGACTACTAATCAAAACATTAAAATTCGTCTGAAGTCCTTTGACCACCGGATGATTGATGCATCAACACGCGAAATTGTTGATACAGTAAAACGTACAGGCGCTCAAATTCGTGGCCCTATTCCGTTACCTGTTCGTAAAGAGAAGTTTTCTGTATTAATTTCTCCGCATGTAAACAAAGACGCACAAGATCAATATGAGCTGCGAACACACTTGCGTTTGGTCATCATTGTTAATCCTACTGAGAAAACAGTAGATGCATTGATGAAATTAGACTTGGCAGCCGGTGTTGATGTGCAAATTAGCCTGGACGACTAGGCCAGCGATAAAAGCTTAAGAGGGGTTAGGATAATGATCGGTTTATTAGGCCGTAAAGTTGGTATGACACGTGTGTTTACACCGGAAGGGGCTGCAATTCCTGTTTCTGTGGTTCATGTGCATCCAAATCGTGTTTCACAGTTAAAAGATCTCGAACGAGATGGCTATACTGCGGTACAGCTTACTGGTGGAACAAAAAAATCGAATCGAGTGACAAAGCCTTTGGCGGGTCACTTTGCTAAAGCAAATATTGATGCCGGTGATATGCTGTGCGAATTTGGCGTTGATTCCGTAACTGATTACACATTGGGTCAAGAATTGACCGTTAATGATGTGTTTACAGACGGTCAACTTGTTGATGTTGCAGGTGTGTCGAAAGGTAAAGGCTTTGCTGGTGTTATTAAGCGTCATAATTTTGCGATGCAAGATGCAACTCACGGTAACTCCGTATCGCATCGTGTGCCAGGATCTATTGGTCAAAACCAAACACCAGGGCGCGTCTTTAAAGGTAAGAAAATGGCCGGCCATATGGGTAATAAACGTTGCACAACACAATCGTTAGAAGTCGTTCGGGTTGATGCTGAACGTCATCTTCTTTTGATTAAAGGTGCTATTCCTGGAGCTCCGGGTGCTCGGCTTGAAATTCGGCCTACCATTAAGTTGCGCGAAGGGAGTAAATAATGGAACTCAAGACTAGAGATACAGAATCGGCTGTAACACTTAATGATGCCGTTTTTTCTTGTGATTATAACCGAGGTTTAATTCATCAAGTTGTTGTGGCTTATATGAATAAAGCTCGTAGTGGTAACAGTGCTCAAAAAACTCGTTCAGAAGTTCGTGGCGGTGGAAAAAAGCCTTGGGCTCAAAAAGGTACTGGCCGTGCGCGTGCTGGAACAATTCGTAGTCCTATTTGGCGTTCGGGTGGTGTAACGTTTGCAGCTAAAAAGCGTGATTACGCACAAAAAATTAATCGGAAAATGTATCAAGGCGCGATGCGAAGTATCGTTTCTGAATTAAGCCGTGAAGGTCATCTGATTGTTTTAAGTGATTTTCAGTGCAGCACACCTAAGACTCAAGAATTTCTTGCTAAAATGAAAGCGATGGACATATCAAATGCTCTTGTTTTAGTCCAGGATTTAGGTGAGTTTGAGTATTTGGCGTCACGTAATTTGCATTCATATGATGTTCGAGACGTTGTTTCAATTGATCCTGTAAGCTTGCTTCGATTTGAGAAAGTTATTATTACAGAAGAAGCTCTTAAAACGTTAGAGGAGCAGTTACAATGAATGCAGAACGCTTAATGATGGTTCTCTTGGAACCGATTACTTCTGAGAAAACGACGCGAATCGCAGAGAAAGCCAAGCAGTTTACGTTTCGTGTTTTGAAATCTTCAACAAAAAAAGAAATTAAATTGGCCGTTGAACAACTGTTCAAAGTTGATGTTAAATCAGTTTCTGTTGTGAACGTGGTTGGAAAGAATAAGCGTTTTAGACAGACGGAAGGAAAGCGTTCTGACTGGAAAAAAGCTTATGTTTCTTTGCAGCCTGGGCAAGACATTGATTTCACCGTGACCGAATAAGGCAGAAAGAGATGGTATTATTAAAATCAAAACCAACATCACCCGGTAAGCGTGGTGAGATTCGTGTGGTGCATAAAAATCTCCACAAGGGCAAGCCACATGCTCCTTTACTCGAAGTAAAAAGTAAAAGTGGTGGTCGTAATAACCAAGGCAGAATTACCGTTCGACACATTGGTGGTGGTAGTCAAAGTAAATACCGTATTATTGACTTTAAGCGTCGTAAAGATGGTATTGAAGGACGTGTAGAGCGACTTGAGTATGATCCAAATCGTTCGGCTTTAATTGCATTAATTCTTTACAAAGACGGCGAACGGCGTTACATTATCGCTCCTGCAGGTTTAGCTGTAGATGATAAGATATTGAGTGGTGATGACGCACCGATCAGTTCGGGTAATTGCTTGCCTTTGAAAAATATTCCACTCGGAGCAACTATCCATTGTGTTGAACTTAAACCTGGACGTGGTGCTCAAATGTTACGAAGCGCCGGTGCAAGTGGACAAGTTGTTGCTCGAGAAGGCTCTTATGCCATGATCAAACTTCGTTCTACTGAAGTGCGAAAAGTGTTATTATCCTGTCGTGCAGTTATCGGCGAAGTTGGAAATAGTGAGCATAACTTACGATCTTTAGGTAAAGCTGGTGCCAAGAGATGGCGCGGAGTACGTCCCACGGTTCGTGGTGTTGCGATGAACCCTGTGGACCATCCTCATGGTGGTGGTGAAGGGCGAACTTCTGGTGGCCGGCATCCGGTGACGCCATGGGGTGTTCCAACCAAAGGTTATAAAACAAGACAGAACAAACGTACAGATCGTTTTATTGTCAAAAAACGTAAGAAAAAATAATTACTTGAGAGGGTATTAACGTGGCTCGTTCCATAAGAAAAGGTCCTTTTATTGATCAACACCTCCTAAGAAAAGTGGAGGCAGTTGTTGAATCAAAGTCGAAGAAGCCGATCAAAACATGGTCTCGACGATCAACTATTATTCCCGATATGATTGGGTTGACGATCGCGGTCCATAACGGAAAAGATCATGTACCTGTGTATATCACAGATAATATGGTTGGACATAAGTTGGGTGAGTTCTCCATAACTCGTACGTTTAAAGGTCACTCTGGCGACAGAAAGACTAAAGGCAAGTAGAGGCAATTGATGGAAGTTACAGCAAAATTAAGGCATGCGCCTTTGTCTGCGCAAAAAGGCCGTTTGGTTGCAGACATGATTCGCCAAGTCAATGTTTCAACGGCTATGGGTGTTCTTCGATTTACGCCAAAAAAAGGGGCTGTGATGATGCTTAAGCTCCTTGAATCGGCGATTGCAAATGCTGAGCATAATTTTGGAGCGGATGTTGATGCTTTAAAAGTAGGCGTTGTGTTTGTTGATGAGGCGCGGACCTTGAAACGAATTAGTGCTCGGGCGAAAGGCCGAGCAAATCGAATTTGCAAGCGTACCTGCCATATAACGCTTAAAGTATCTGACGGGGAATAGCATGGGACAAAAAGTAAATCCGATTGGTATACGTCTTGGAATTGTAAAAACCTGGAATTCTAACTGGTTTGCAACAAAGCGAGATTATGCGAAATTTTTGAATCAAGATATTAGTTTGAGAAAAGAGCTCAAACAACAGTTGGCCTCAGCTGCCGTAAGCCGAATTCAAATTGACCGACCAGCAAAAAACGCCGTCATTACAATTCATACCGCACGGCCTGGTGTCTTGATCGGGAAAAAAGGCGGTGGCATTGAAGCACTTCGTGCTGAAATTGCTAAAAAGCTAGGTGTTCCTGTTCATTTGAATATTCAAGAAGTTCGTAAACCTGAGCTCGATGCAACACTTGTTGCAGAAGGTGTAGCGCAACAATTAGAGCAACGTGTTATGTTCCGACGTGCGATGAAGCGCGTGGTAACTGCTGCGATGAAATCTGGCGCAAAGGGTATTAAAATTACGGTTGGCGGTCGATTAGGCGGTGCAGAGATTGCGCGAAGCGAAACTTATCGAGAAGGTCGTGTTCCTTTGCATACCTTCCGTGCCGATATTGATTACGGAACCGCTGAGTCTAAAACAGCTTACGGTATCATCGGTGTCAAAGTCTGGATTTTTAAAGGTGAAAGCTCACCTCAAAAAAATCGTCAAGACGATGGTAGTAAGTAAATGGGGATGAGCCACTATGTTACAACCAAAAAGAACTAAATTTAGAAAGCAAATGAAAGGTCGAAACCGTGGATTAGCTCAACGGGGATCTGACGTAAGTTTTGGTCAGTTTGGATTGAAGGCCGTAGGCCGAGGTCGTATAACTGCACGACAAATCGAATCTGCACGACGTGCAATTACCCGTCAAATTAAACGAGGCGGTAAAGTGTGGATACGTGTATTTCCGGATAAGCCAATTACCGAAAAGCCACTCCAGGTAAGACAAGGGGGAGGTAAAGGTAGTGTTGAGTATTGGGTAGCCCAAATTCAACCAGGCAAAATGTTATTTGAAGTTGAAGGGGTTTCACGAGAGCTAGCTATTGAAGCTTTTGAACTGGCGAAAGCGAAGCTTCCTTTTAAAGTAACCTTTGCAGAACGTAGGGTAATGTAATGAGTAAATTAGCCGAGAGCAGACAAAAGCTAAAAGAAATGAGCCTTGATGAATTAAGCGCAGAGCTTCTTTCTCTCAGGAAACAACAGTTTATTCTTCGTTTGAAGCGTAAAACTGAAGGGGCTTTAAAGCAAACGCATCACGTGACCGAAATCAGAAAGCAAATTGCTCGGATTAAAACACTGATGGCTAAAAATGTAGGTGAATCCCATGGCAACTGATGAGAAAAGAGTACCAACCTTAATTGGAAAGGTAGTAAGCAACAAAATGAATAAGACCGCGGTGGTGTCGGTAGAACGTATTGTGACACATTCAAAATACGGAAAAATTCTACGACGTCAAACTAAACTGCATGTGCATGATGAACAGCAAGTCTGTCAAGTGGGTAACACTGTAAAAATACGTGAGTCCAGACCCATTTCTAAGCTTAAAACGTGGGTCCTTGTTGAAGTGATTTCATAAATCTATCAATTAAGACTAATTGACTTTCAAAATACCCAGAGGGCTGGTATAATAGCGAGCCCTTTTCTGGACGACTGTTAGAGCTGGAGAATGAAATGATACAAATGCAATCAGTACTCGATGTCGCCGATAATAGTGGCGCACGTAAAGTCATGTGCATCAAAGTATTAGGTGGTTCACATCGCCGTTACGCGCGCGTAGGTGATGTAATTAAAGTGAGCGTGAGAGATGCGATTCCACGAAGTAAGGTCAAGAAAGGCGTAGTCATGAATGCGGTTGTGGTTCGTACAGCCTCACCAGTACGTCGTAGCGATGGTTCGGTGATTCGATTTGATGGAAACGCAGCTGTTTTGTTGAATAATCAGCATGATCCCGTTGGGACACGTATTTTTGGCCCTGTGACACGTGAATTAAGGGAGCGGTTTATGAAAATCATTTCCTTGGCTCCTGAAGTCTTGTAAAGAAGGGAAATGTCATGAAACGCATTAAAAAAGATGATACGGTCATCGTAACGACCGGAAAAAGTAAAGGTCATATCGGTAAAGTGCTTCGTATTCTTGGTGATAAACTTATTGTCGAAGGTGCGAATTTGGTTAAGAAGCATGTGAAAGCGAATCCTCAGAAAGAACAAAGAGGTGAGATTCGAACACAAGAGGCTATGTTGCATATATCTAATGTCGCTTTGTATGATTTGAATACAAAAAAAGCTGGCAAGGTTGGATTTAGATTTGTTGATAAAGATGGCGTTCAACACAAAGAGCGTTACTTCAAATCTAGTCAAGACGTCGTCGACCAGGGGTAATGAAAATGGTTAGGTTAAAAGAAATATATCAAAACGAAATTGTAGCGTCCTTGATGAAAGCCTTTGACTACAGTAACGTGATGCAGGTGCCTAAGCTTCAAAAAATTACGCTTAATATGGGTGTTGGTGAGGCAGTTAATGACAAAAAAGTTATGGGTCATGCCGTAGACGATATGACCCGTATTGCCGGGCAAAAACCTGTTGTGTGTCTGGCAAAGCGTTCATTAGCAGGCTTCAAGATTAGAGAGTCTTGGCCTATTGGTTGTAAAGTGACCCTGCGTGGTGCAAAGATGTATGAGTTTCTTGACCGCTTGATCTCAATTACACTGCCACGGGTTCGTGATTTTAGAGGTTTAAATAACCGTTCGTTTGATGGTACTGGGAATTACTCTTTAGGTATTAAAGAACAAATTGTGTTTCCAGAGATTGATTTTGATAAGATTGATTGCATACGTGGCCTTGATATTTGCATCACAACAAGTGCAAAGACAGATAAAGAAGCGCGTGCTTTGTTAGAGGCTTTCAAATTACCATTGAAAAAAGATAACGAAAAATAACGAAAAGGTGTCATTGTGGCTAGAAAAGCAATTGTTGAACGTGAAGCAGGAAAGGCAGCTTTGGTTGAAAAATACCGGGATGAGCGCATTGCGTTAAAAAAGACAATTAAGTCTTCTACAGATATGGAAGCGGTTCGGGCAGCTCAAGAAGCGTTGCATAAGTTGCCGTTGAACTCGAGTCCTTCTCGGCTTTCAACACGCTGCCAACAGTGCGGCAGACAACATGCGGTTTATCGTAAGTTTGGTCTGTGCAGGATTTGTTTGCGTGAGAATTTAATGGTCGGTAATGTCACCGGCGGTCGAAAATCAAGCTGGTAATACGAGCGACTGGAGAATAACCATGAGTATGCAAGATCCCATAGCGGATATGTTAACAAGAATTCGTAATGGACAACAGGCTAATCATCAACAAGTTGTGATGGTTTCGTCTAACCTGAAAGAAGAAATTGCGCGTGTATTGAAAGAAGAAGGCTATATTAGCGATTACGCAGTCCAGCCCTCTGAGGGTAACATGAAGTCATTGACTTTGAAGCTTAAATATTACCACGGACGTCCGGTTATTGAGCGCATTAAGCGTATTAGCCGTCCAGGTCTTCGTGTTTATAAGGCTGTAAAAGACTTGTCTTCAATTCCTGGCTTTGGTGTGGCAATTTTATCAACATCACAAGGTGTGATGAGTCACGTGGTTGCCCGAAAAAATGGTATGGGTGGTGAAGTCATCTGTGAAGTGGCTTAATTCAAGCGAGAATAGACATGTCAAGAATAGCTAAACAGCCTGTAGTTTTACCTTCAACAGTTGAGTTGACCGTTGAGCCAGGTAGTGTAACTGTAAAAGGGCCTAAAGGTAGTGTCGTTACACATTGCCATCATTTGGTTTCTGTTACACGCTCAGAAGAAGAACCCAATAAAATTTTATTTGCGCCTAAATCAAAAGATCCTGGTGCGTGGTCACAAGCAGGCACTGTGCGTTCATTAGTAAGTAATGCCGTTCATGGTGTGACCGAAGGTTTTGCTGTTACTTTGGAGTTGGTTGGTGTGGGTTATCGAGCACAGGCTCAAGGCAACAGTTTAAATCTGTCCCTTGGTTTTTCACATCCTACAGAATATTTACTTCCAGAAGATGTTACGGCGGATATTCCAAACAACACAACCATTGTGGTAAAAAGTTCCGATAAACAACGTGCAGGCCAGGTTGCTGCAGAAATTCGTGCTTTAAGACCGCCTGAGCCTTATAAAGGTAAGGGGATACGACGTGTCGGTGAAGTGATTGTTTCCAAAGAAGCGAAGAAAAAATAGGGTATGACTGATGGCAACTAAACAGCAAGCTCGAATCCGTCGGGGTTCAAAAACAAAAATAGTGATTGGCCGTTCTGGGCGACCTCGTTTGGTTGTCCAACGAAGTGCTTCTCAAATTTATGCTCAAATTATAGTTTCTGAAGCTAAAGGCGATCGCGTATTAGTATCGTGCTCTAGTCTTGAGAAGGCAATGCGGGATACACTTTCTGGAACTAAAACAGAGCGTGCTTTTCAGGTCGGTCAAGTGATCGGTCAACGTGCTAAAGAGCAAGGTATTTCACAAGTTGCTTTCGACCGTTCGGGATATAAATACCATGGTCGAGTGGCATCTTTAGCTAAAGGTGCTCGTGAGGCATTGGATTTTTAAGGAACAGTTATGGCATTTGATGATTCAGCTAAAACAGACGGTTACCAAGAGAAACTCGTCTCCGTTGCACGTACAGCTAAAGTAGTAAAGGGTGGACGTGTTTTTGGATTTGCAGCTCTGGTAGTTGTTGGTGATGGTAAAGGTACTGTTGGTGTTGGTCTTGGTAAAGCTAACGAAGTTACTGATGCCATATCAAAAGGAATAGATGATGCTAAGAAAAATGTAAAATCTGTAACTTTAGTTAAAGGAACAATTCCTCATCAAATTATTGGAAAATATGGTGCTGGTAAAGTATTATTAAAACCTGCTTCTCCTGGTACTGGTGTTATAGCTGGTGGTGGAGTTCGTGCAGTTCTTGAATCAGCTGGAGTTGAAAATATATTAACTAAATCATTGGGTTCAAGTAACCCGCATAATCAAGTAAAAGCTACATTAAATGGATTATTAGATTTAATTGATGCTAATAAAATGGCTGCAAAACGTGGTATGGCAGTTGAAGAATTGTTTAACGCCTAATTGAGGAACGGAATGGCTAAGAAATTAAACATTACACAAACTAAAAGTGTTATTGATAGACCTAAAACTCAAAAATTGACTATTGAGGCTTTAGGTTTAGGAAGACCAAATTATAGTATAATTCATAACGATACTCCTCAAATTAGAGGAATGATAAATAAAGTATCGCATTTATTAAAAGTTGAAGAAATTGAAGAGTAGGCAATTGCATGGATATTCTAAGTAATCTTAAAGCCGCTGATGGCGCAACAAAAAATAGAAAACGAATTGCTCGTGGTGAAGGATCTGGACGTGGCGGTACTGCTACAAAAGGTTCTAACGGTCAAAAATCAAGATCTGGTTATAAATACCGTGCTTGGTTTGAAGGTGGTCAGATGCCTTTACAACGCCGTGTACCAAAAAGAGGTTTTACAAGCCCCTTTAAAATATATTATCAAGTTGTTAATGTTAGCGATATTCAAAAACTTGTAGATGATAAAAAAGTTCTTGATGGTATAATAAATGATGTTGTTCTTTATAAAAATGGAGTAATATCTAA
>JAACPN010000018.1 GCA_009995425.1 Legionella sp.
CCTTTCATGGTGAATGGAATTACGTCATAAAGCCACAGAATATCCAGTCATAAAAGAATAGGTTATTTTTTCTAACCTCCTAGGCGACATGAGCAAAGAAAACATGACGTCGTTAGTACAAGCCTTGCCTCCTAATACAAAAACGCTTGATTTAAGCAAGAATAAACTTTGGCGACTCCAAGCACAAGGATTATGCGATATTTTAGGTGCTATGCAAACCGGTGTAACAACACTTATATTAGATGATAATGAGTTACATACGGTTCCTTATTTAGTCAGCGCATTAGAGTGCATGCCTGACCATATTCAAAAACTTTCTTTAGATCGTAATTATTGGGGTCATGTACCATTCGAGGCGTTTCTTGCTGTAATGAGCTCCATTCCAGAGCATGTGACGGCCATTTCTTTGCGTAATAATGGGTTGTCTCTCCATCCAAGTAGGTTGATGTCTGAGTTAAGAGCGCTTAAACCTGGTTGTGATTTAGATTTTTCCAACAACAGACTAACGAGCGATGTCGAAAACACCATGATAGCGCTTAGTTCTACTTCTGAATATAGGGGATTAAAAGCATTAGGCAACGATCTTCTGCTAACAGTTTTTACTTTTTTAATCCCTGTCAACACCACCATAAGAAATGATTTTTTTCGGATGACTGAGGCAGTCTTGAATTGGAAGCCCTCCCGCGACCCCGAAAACAACCGCATCACCAACATACCTTATGCTCGAACTGCTGAAGAAATAGATCGCGAATATGAGGTTCCTCGACCTGTCATAGCTGTTCGTCAAGAAATAGCCCAAAAGATACCGCCTATCATGCCACATGATTTACAGAGTGAGATAAGGTTATTTCGGCGCCGAGCAGAACAACCTAATAGACGCATACACATGGAGATTCCACAGTTTTTAATTGACCTTTTATCTCACCCGATGATACCCGTTGTCAGTGTTGTTTTATTACTCGCAGCTGCTGCAGCGATTACGGCTGGATACGTTGTGGTTGCAGGTATAGCGGCGGCTTCAGGTGCTGCATTATTAGCAGGTCACCTGAGATGATCTGCAAAACAATTAGAAAAATTGCTGAGCAATGTAGGGTGTATCTCTAATACTCTGCCGAACAGGCTCAAAACTTCGTCGATGAATAGCACACGGTCCTAAGCGCTTAAGTGCTTCACGATGAAAAGCCGTTGGGTAGCCTTTATGTTTTGCAAACCCATATTCAGGATATTGCTTATCTAACACACACATTTCATCATCACGCGCAACCTTAGCCAAAATAGACGCAGCACCAATGATATCCACCAACGCATCACCTTTGATGATGGCTTCACACGGTAGATCAATCGCTGGGCAATACTTACCATCCACCAACACACGCGCTGGGCGTATCGATAAATTTTCAATCGCGCGTTTCATCGCTAACAAGCTTGCTTGATGAATATTAATACGATCAATTTCTTCTGCTTCAACCCGGCCAAAAGCATAACACAACGCATGTAACATAATGCGTTCAGATAAAATAGCCCGACGCTTGGCGCTCAAAATTTTTGAGTCAGCCATGCCTTCAATCGGCTTATAAAAAATAACAGCCGCGGCAACCACCGCCCCCGCCAAAGGTCCTCGACCTACCTCGTCCACACCTGCCGTGTACATACTCAACTCCAACCTGCAATTTTTTTAAAATATATAGACAATTTATTATCTATTCGATAAAGTAAGACTATCCCTGGTCATGTTTTGCAGGGCTAATTTAAACCATTACAAGGAGCGTATCATGACAAACTGTAGAATAAGTCCGTTAGCCTTTGGATTATCACTCGGCGTTGTTTGGGGCTCTTCCGTTCTTCTTATGGGATTAATGGCCCATTTTTTTGAGTACGGAAAAGCGTTTGTAACCGCAATAGGCGTAGTCTACGTTGGTTACGCGCCATCAATAACTGGAAGTGCGATTGGCGGCTTATTTGGCTTTATTGACGCCTTAGTCGGTGGCGCGCTCATTGCCTGGCTCTACAATTGCTTTGCTGGATGTTGCAAAAAGAACTCACCAAACCAATAGGTTATGTTGAGATTATGTTGCCGGGCGGTTTTTTTCTTTTTGAGAAAAGATATAAATACCGCCCATCATGGCGATGTAGACCACCCCAACCCCTGCACAATACGCACCAAAAATAAGATTATTATGTGATGAATACAAATGATTCACCAACTCAATACCCACAGCCTGCAAACTCATCAACACAAGCCCCATCAGAGCAGATGCTGTACCTTTCGTAATTTCCGTTGAAAATAATGTAAAACGCGCCAACGGTGAACCCGTTAGACCAAGACCAAAAAAGTATATAATTAAGCCTGGCATAAACCAAATAAACGTATGAGCAATGCATAAAGGCAAAATAAGCATGAGTAACAACCCAGCACCGACCACAGAAGAGCCCAGCATAATCATGTGTTTTAATTCAAAATGATGGGTCAAACGATGCAACGTGATATTTCCCAGAATAACCGCACCAAACACTGGCATCTGCCATAAACCATAATTCACTAAAGAATCACCCGATGCGGCCACAATAATGACCGGAGCAAGCCCAATCCATGCAACACAAGGCAACCCAAGCAAGCCAGCAGCAAACGATGCAAGCATAAACTTCTTGTTTTGGAGCAAGGCCATATAACGACCACCCACATCACGTAACACGAGATCAGCTCGCGGAATCATTTCACCATCACGCTTAGTCTGACCAACCGATTCAGGCATAAATTTCCACAAACCCCATAAGGTTATCGCGGCAAGTACAGCTATCACAACAAAAATCCAACGCCAATTCCAATAGCTCACAAATACCGCACCCGCAAGTGGACCTAAAAGCGGTGCAGAAATCGATACATTCGCCATAATGGCCATGAGACGAACAACTTCCATTTCTTCAAAAATCTCTTGAATCGTTGCGTAACCCACCACAACAATAAAACATAAACTCATGCCCTGAAAAAATCGGCCCGCTAAAAATTGATGTATATTTCCGGTACAGGCAAGCAATATCGTAAAAATAAGAAATACCCAAGCACCTGTAATCATCACCGGTCGACGACCGTAATGATCAGACAGTGGCCCAAGAAAAATTTGCAAGGTTGAACCACCGAGCATATAAAGCATCAACGAACGTGCAACCACCGAGTCAGGCGCATGAAACGACCGAGCCACTTGAAGCATGCCAGGCATGATCATATCGTTTGATATATACGTTAAAAATTCATACGTCACGAGAAAAATGGCATAAATAATGGCGTGTCGACGTGTGATGGCAATCAGCGGTTGTGCTTTAGACATAAAATACTCAAAAAATTATAGAAATAAATTATAAAAATAATAAACTTGCAGGGCAAGCAAAGTGCTCAGTATACTCCGCACATCTTCAACAACACAATGCTTGTTTGCCGTGAATATTTTGGCCGATGCCTCACTCTCCCACCTCGACAGGCTTTTTCAGCCACCATTTCATCTCACCACGTATAAAAACAACGAACAATTATTAGATGCGTTGCCTTATCACGATATTTTACTCTGCCGCTCAACACTTCAAGTTACGGTCGAGTTATTGAGTAACAGCCATCTTACATGCGTTGCAACAGCAAGCAGCGGTGTAGATCATATTGATATGAATTATTTAAATAAACATCATATAAAATTATTAGACGCAAAGGGGTGTAATGCCGAGGCCGTATCTGATTACGTGCTATCAACACTCGCTTATTTAGATACGCATCACAAACTTCCTGGTATGCGTGTTGGCATCATGGGTGCGGGTGAAGTGGGTTCGCGTGTCACTGCGCGCTTACACGCTTTGGGCTTTGAAGTTTTGCTTTACGATCCTCCGAAAGCACACATCACGCCCGATTTTATGTCATGCAGCTTAGACGATTTTTCAGCGTGCGATGTGCTTTGCATGCATGCGAATTTACACAACACGCAACCCTACCCAACACAAAATTTTTTAAATGCTGAGTTTTTACACTCACTTAAACCCCACACGATCATAATAAATGCTGCACGGGGAGGCATACTTAACGAACAAGCCCTACTTAATATCAAACATCCCATCACATATTGCACCGATGTGTATCACGCAGAGCCTAAGATTAATCCTGAAATTATTCATCAAGCAACCTTATGCACGCCACATATCGCAGGCCATAGTATCGAGGCGAAAAGCGATGCGATTGTGCGTATAAGCCAAGCCTTACATGAGCACTTTAAGCTCAAACCCCCTGCAACGCTTACATACCCAACACTCACCTTAAACACGCCTGATAACAGCTGGCAAACGCGGGCACTCGCACATTACAATCCCATACATGAGACCTTGAGGCTTAAACAAGCTCACGATAAATACGCTGAATTTTTGAACCTACGCCGTGCGCATCAGCATCGTCATAATTTCAGCCAATATGTAAATGATTGAAACTCGAGCATCCGGTTTGACGGAACCTCAGGTTTTTTATATAGTGCACAAAGCAATTCCTATTTGAAAATTCTGAAAACCTCGATGCATTAGGAGCGTCCATGACACAAAAAAAAGCACAACTTATTGTCGAAGGCCATCCACCTGTTGAACTTCCGATACAAACACCTACACTAGGCAATCCAGTGATTGATGTTCATCTGCTCAGTGCCCTAGATATGTTTACGTTTGACCCAGGGTTTGTATCCACGGCCTCCTGTGAATCTAAAATTACCTACATTGATGGAAACAACGGTATTTTACTTTATCGTGGCTATCCAATAGAGCAGCTCGCTGAGAAAAAAGATTTTCTCGACATCTGTTATTTATTGTTGAACGGCGAATTACCAAGTTCGGAAGAAAGTACTGATTTTACAAAATTAATTAATAATCACACCATGGTACATCAACAAATGTATCAGTTTTTAAACGGTTTTCGTCGTGATGCCCACCCTATGGCTATCATGGTCGGCATTGTCGGTGCGCTTTCTGCTTTTTATCATGATTCAACCGATCTTGCGAATCAATCCGATCGTTACACCTCAGCCATTCGCCTCATTGCTAAAATGCCAACACTTGCCGCGATGAGTTACAAATATTCCATCGGACAGCCGTACATGTATCCTCAAAATCACATGTCCTATGCAGAAAACTTCTTAAACATGATGTTTGGTGTACCGTCTGAAAATACCACACCCGATCCTATTTTTGTTGAAGCCATGGATACGATCTTTACCTTGCATGCCGATCACGAGCAAAATGCATCCACATCAACCGTGCGGCTTGCAGGCTCAACCGGTGCAAACCCTTATGCATGTATTTCAGCGGGTATTAGTGCACTCTGGGGGCCAGCACATGGCGGCGCAAACGAAGCTTGCCTAAATATGCTTCGTGAGATTGGTGATACGAGCCGTATCAAAGAATTTATTACGCGCGCGAAAGATAAAAACGATCCATTTCGTTTGATGGGCTTTGGTCATCGCGTTTATAAAAGCTACGATCCTCGTGCCAAAGTCATGCGTGAAACCTGTCACAAAGTTTTGAATGCAGTCGGTGCCCATGATGAGCCTTTATTCAAAATTGCGATGGAATTGGAGCGTATTGCCTTAGAAGATGAATATTTTATCGAGAAAAAACTGTATCCAAACGTCGATTTTTATTCAGGTTTGACGTTAAGTGCAATTGGTATTCCAACCAACATGTTTACCGTTATTTTTGCACTCGCTCGAACCGTGGGTTGGATGTCGCATTGGTTAGAAATGACTGCATCCAAATCAAGAATTGGGCGACCACGTCAATTATATACCGGTGAAAAACGACGTGATCTCAGCTAAATAAAGTACCAAAACTACGGTCCAACGCAAACTTTACACGGAAGCTCACATGGATTGTTACCATCGATACCGCTGGGTCGGTGTGAATGGCTCAGGACAACCTGCTCGAGGTTGTCTTGAAGCAAAAACGCCAACACTCGCTAAAATATATCTGCATAAGCAAGGCATTATTGCGCATAAAATTTCAAAAGAGCGACCTTTTGCCTATTTTAGGCCTTCTTCACGCATTAAATCTTCGAATATCACGCAATTTATTCGACAACTCGCCAGTCTTTTAGCTGCTCAAGTACCCCTAATTCAGGCCCTGGGGCTTTTGAGATCGGGCGAAGAAAATCCACGTATGAGACGCTTATTACACGCCATCGAGCGTGATGTTCAACAGGGCCTTTCGCTGGCAGATGCTATCTATAAACATAAACTCTATTTTAATACACTCATGTACCGCCTTATTCAGGCAGGTGAGCAATCGGGCGCATTAATTGTGCTCTTAACAAAACTCGCCGCCTATCGAGAAGAACTGCATCGCCTTCATAAAAAAATGCGTGCAACACTCACCTATCCTCTGGCTATTTTGTTCATCGCGGCGTGCGTGACCGTGGGGCTTCTTTTATTTGTCGTACCCCAGTTCCAAGATTTATTTGATAGTTTCAACGCCCCTCTTCCGAGCTTTACACAGCATATCATCGGATTGGCCGCCTACATAAAACACGATGGACTCATCACGGTGATGCTCAGTTTAGGGGGTATTTATACCCTAACTTCATGTTATAAAAAATTAACACGCACACGCTTAATATTAGACAAATGCATACTCAAGCTACCGCTCTTAGGATCTATCATCAAACAAGCACTGATTGCCCGTTTTGCTCACACCCTTGCGATTCTTTTATCCGCAGGAACCCCTTTAGTTGACGCACTCGCGGCTGCGTCTAATATTGCCCATAATATCGTGTACACTCATGCAATTTTAACCGTACGTGAACATATTATTGAGGGCCATTCGCTCAAACAGTCACTCGAAGAAAGCATGATATTTCCTAACATGATGATCCAAATGGTGAGCATGGGTGAGTCATCAGGGCGACTGGAGTCGATGCTTGCTTGTATTGCAGAACAGTACGATGAAGCGCTCAGCCATACCATACAAACGCATAGCGGTTTATTTGAACCGTTGCTCATGGCACTATTAGGCCTTTGGGTCGGCTCGCTGATTATTGCCATGTACCTACCTATTTTTCAACTAGGAGCCATTGTTTCATGATGTATTATCTAGGAGAGTTCATCGCTCGCTACCCCACCGCAGGCTATGTTTGCCTTGGGTTATTGACACTGCTTGTTGGAAGTTTTTTAAACGTTGTTATTTATCGACTCCCCCGCATGCTAGAGCATACCTGGAAAAATGAGTGCCGTGCTTTATTAAATCCCACATACTCTATTCCCAGCAATACCCCAAAATTTAATCTTTGCTTTCCTCGCTCAACATGCCCCTCATGCGATCAAGTCATTCCTGCCTGGCATAATATTCCCATTTTGAGTTTTATCATTTTAAGAGGTCGTTGTTGTTTTTGTAAACAACCAATTTCCTGGCAATATCCATGGGTCGAGCTAACATGCCTTGTACTCTCGGTATTTGCTGCATACCACATGGGTTTTTTACTGATTTTAATTTATTCTCTTGTATTTATTTGGATACTGATATGCATGACGGTGATTGATTTAAAGCATCAAATTTTACCCGACTCACTGACGCTAGGTTTATTATGGCTGGGTTTACTTGCAAACCTTCACGGGCTAATAACACCGCTTCCCGATGCTGTCTTAGGTGCTGCATGTGGATACATCATACTATGGCTTGTCATGAAAATTTTTTATTGCATCACAGGAAAAATCGGCATGGGGCACGGTGATTTTAAATTACTCGCCGCCTTGGGTGCATGGTTTGGCTGGATTAAGCTACCACTTATCTTATTGATTGCCTCTCTGTTTGGTGCTGTTGTCGGCATGATTTATCTCAAAACAACCCATCAGTCCAAAGAAACCCCCATACCTTTTGGGCCTTTTTTATGCTTTTCAGGCATCATTACTTTATTTTGGGGGGAGATGATCTTAGCGACCTATTTACGTATATTATTTTAACAAATTACCCGGGTGGTGGCGATGATATCAACAATTGCATGGCATTCATAAAAATAAAAATAAACGCAGCAATACCGGCTATTTTAAGCAGTAGTATCAGTGAGTTTTTAATTTCGTCATTCATTTTTTCTGATGTTTGATGCGATACGACGTCATCTAATGCTTGCTTTTCAACGCCCTGCTCTCGCTCAAGCTTCATTTTATTAAAGCGTCGAGAAATTAAATACGTAACAACACCAAAAAAAATACCCGGCAACACAAACAATCGCGCCACCGAAATAAAAGCCCATCCATACGTTGTATGGAACGTCACCTGCATCCAAAGAACAAAGTTGAGTATAAAATCGGGCACGGTGTATTGCCAACCAAACCAGGCTGCGGGCATTAAATAAAAACCAAATGGTGTTAAAAAAAGGCTTAACGTCAGCGAAAATAACCCTCCAAAAAACAATTTGTCTTCTTTTTTCATCATTTACTCATCCTAGAGCATTCTCACATCCGTAATATTTAGAATAACATAACAAACACAAAGTAGCTTGCCAAAAATAAAATTTAGAAATAAAATTTAGAAATAAAATTTAGATAGACAGAGCGCTCGAATGCGCCTTGCTTTCAGGATCTAAATCTAAACTAAAATAATCAACGCCTGTTTTTTCTTTGATGACTTGAAATACATGAAGCAATTCATCCCCTTCACAAAGACTCATACTATTAGAAAATTCTTTGCGATAAAAGCTATCAATATTTTGCTTGATGCATCGTAAGAGAGCGTCTAGATCATGAACATACAAAGAGCGGTCTAAAAATTTTTCGATAGGCGATACCGTTAAATACTGCACTTTTTTTCGTTCTGACACAGCAAACCAAGTACGTGGTGAGAGTGTACCGGCAACGCCCGTTTGAGAGTCAAGCACATATTGCCGAAGTAAATCATAGGCTTTATCTACCTCATTTCCAGAAGCATTGTTCCAGGCTTGTATCCAATCATCAAGCGATTTGACTGCCATAGCTTTCCCTCACAAAGACTCGATTTCATTCATGTTAATCAAATTAATCAAAAAAAATCAAGCTGATTTATAAGTTCCGAGTAATAAGCTGCACAGCTGCATCAATTTCTTCTTCTGTTGTAAACCGTCCAAATGAAAAACGAAGCGAACTTTGTGCATCAGCATCATTTAAACCCAAAGCAAGCAACACATGTGACGATGCCTGACGTGACGAGGCACAAGCGGAAGTCGTAGATACCGCGAGCTCATGTAATTTCATCAATAACTCACTGTTTTCTATGCCATGAAAACATAGATTAAGATTTCCAACAATTCGCTGCGTTAAACTTCCATTGATACTTAGATGAGGTAAAGCTTTCATGCCATCTAAAAAACGCGTGCGTAAACTTAAAATACGTGCTTGCTCCTGAATACGCAATGACTCAGCGAGAGCAAATGCCTCACCCATGCCTACAATTTGATGCGTCGGCAACGTTCCTGAACGAAGCCCTCCTTCATGCCCACCACCAAAGCTTTGCGCTTGCAAGCGGATACGGGGTTTTTGACGAACATAGAGCGCTCCTATGCCTTTAGGGCCGTAGGCTTTATGTGCAGAGAACGACATCAAATCAACGGGTAAGTCCAGCAAATTAACAGCTAATCTTCCGATGGATTGTGCAGCATCCACATGAAAGATAATCCCTTTGTTTTTTAACAACTCACCTATGGCTTGAATATCTTGAATCACGCCAATTTCGTTATTCACCTGCATGATAGACACCAAGATCGTATCCGGTCGCAAGGCTTGCTTAAGTACATCGAGATCCAACAACCCATCAGGTTGTGGTTTAAGATAAGTGACTTCGTACCCATTTTTTTCTAAATACTTAAAACTATCAAGTACGGCTTTATGTTCCGTGGCCATGGTAATCACATGCTGGCCTTTACGCTTATAAAAACCAACTGAGCCAATAATTGCTAAATTATTCGCCTCGGTTGCACCCGAGGTAAATACTATCGACTCTGGTGGCACACCCCCAATCACCTCAGCGATTTGACACCGGGCATGCTCAACAGCGCATGCAGCAGTTTGGCCATAAGTATGCGTTGTAGACGCAGGATTTCCAAACTCACCGTCTACCCCAAAATACGGCAACATGCGCTCAATGACACGCACATCGACCGGTGTGGTCGCCATATAATCAAAATAAATTGGGCGTTTTTTCATACGTTATTATCCCCTATGATTCTTTTGTATGCCGTACAATATGCTTTAACATACCACGTAGAATATTCACCTCCGTTGTTTCAAGCTTAGCACGATTAAACAAACGTCTGAGGCGATGCATCACATGCTTTGGATTAGACGGCTTCAAAAAATCAATCATCCGTAACACATGCTCCAAATGCTCGTACAACTGCTCGACTTGCTCGGATGTCGCAAGCGCTGCGTGCTTATGAGGAGCGAGCTCAGACAGAGGTACGAGCACATGCCTTGCCACTTCATAAGCCATGATTTGAACTGCTTGACCTAAATTCAACGAACTGTAGGCAGGGTTGGTTGGAATTTCTACATGATAATGCCCATGCAAAAGCTCTTCGTTCGTAAGGCCCGTTCGTTCTCGCCCAAAAACTAAAGCAATTTCAGCTTCATCAGGCATCTCTCTCATACGTATCGCCGCTGCATGAGGCGTTAATCCCGGCAAATTAAGCTCACGTGGGCGTGCGCTGGTCATGAAAATAAGCTGACAGCCATGCAGTGCTTCTTTTAGCGTCGGCACCACCACGGCCAGAGCCAAAAGATCATCGGCACCTGCCGCCATCTCAATCGCCTTATGATCAGGAAAGGTGCGCGGCGACACCAAATAAAGCTTTTCAAGCCCCATGGTTTTCATAGCACGGGCTGAAGCACCGATGTTTCCTGGGTGCGATGTTTCGACCAACACCACACGAATTGAATTTAATTTCATTTGGACTGCACCTTAATCAACTTATCGCTTCAAAATGTGTTAGAATACTCCGTTTGAGCCATAACGAGTACATACGCATGGAACCTTCATTAAATATCGCAATCACCGCCGCACGTAAAGCGGGGGATATTATTCTTCGACATGCCGAGCAGCTTGATCGTATTCAAATCACGAAAAAAGGCGAAAATGATTACTTCTCAGAAGTCGATGTTAAAGCTGAGCAAAGTATTATCCATGCCATTCATAAAGCTTATCCCACGCACGGAATTATCGCTGAGGAAAGTGGCGCTTACAATAGCGATGCTGAATGTGTTTGGATTATCGACCCTCTAGATGGTACGAACAATTATCTCCATGGGTTCCCATGTTACGCCGTATCGATTGCCATGCAATTTGAAGGCCGACTCGAACATGCCGTGGTCTACGATCCTCTCCGTCATGAATGCTTTGCTGCAAGTCGCGGCCGAGGAGCACGTTTAAACGATCGCCGTATTCGTGTATCAAACAAAACTGATTTAAACAGCGCGATACTCGGCAGTGGCCCATCTATTTTGAATCCATCCCGAGGAGAAGCGTACCACGCCAATGTTCCTGCACTCCTAAAAGAATGCACAAGTATTCGCCGGATGGGATCTGCAGCTCTTGAACTCGCCTACGTTGCGGCGGGTCGATTAGACGGCTTTTTCGAATTTAAATTACGCCCTTGGGATATTGCAGCGGGCTGTTTACTCATTCAAGAAGCGGGCGGATTGGTCAGTGATCCGAATGGCGGGAAAGACTATGTTAAATTAGGCAGCGTGATTGCTGGCGCACCTAAAATATTTGATGCCATGCATAAAGCATTCAAAATGCCTATAAATTAGCGCTCCTCCTCCCCGCCCTAAAGCTTTCAAGGACGGGGATTTTATCCGTATAATCTTAACTCACATCAGTGAAAACCAGGCTTCAAACCCAAAGCAACTGGCAATTGAATGGCCACTTCTGCTCCAAGTTTTTTGGCAAATTGTTCAAACACATTACCTTGCTCGGTGTAATCCACAGATTCTTCAATCTTAATCACATCGCGACCCACATCTTCGCTGCTGCCAAAACCATCGATAAGTCCCATAGTTTTTGCTTGCTCGCCCGTCCAAAACAACCCTGAAAACGTCTCGTGATTGATTTTCAAACGCGTACCACGACCCGCTTTTACTTTAGCAATAAATTGCTGATGCACTAAATCCAGCATACGCTGTAAATATGCCGCATCTTCAGGTTTTTCAGGCGAAAATGGATCGAGCAATGCTTTATGCGCACCAGCCGTTTGAAGCCTGCGCGTCACACCGAATTTTTGCATGCCGTCCACAAAACCAAAACCGTTATAAATCACACCAATTGAGCCCACCATGCTTGACGGTGCCGCATAAATTTCATCCGTAGCAGCGGCCATGTAATACGCAGCAGAGGTACACATATCCATGCATACGGCGTATGTTTTAATCTCTGGGTATTCTTTTTTATAATGCTGAATCGCATTAAACATATAATCCGCCTGAACGGGACTTCCTCCCGGGCTGTCAATACGCAACACCAACGCCTTCATGGCTTTGTTTTCATACGCGTGTTCTAGGCTTTTAATAACATTTTCAGCACTGGCCGCCTGACCGTCTGCAATCACACCTTTCACATCGACCAAGCCCACATGTGGGTTCACACGTGCAGATAACAGTGCATGACGTGATAATATCGCTTGATACAAAAAACCGGCTATAATCATCAAGAGAAATAAACGGGTAACCCAACGCCAGCGACGCTTGCGTTTTTGATCGCGTAAGTAATCTTGCATAAGTTGATTTAATACAAGCTGGGAATCCACAGGATGCTCAGATTTATTAGAAAAAAAAGATTTTGTCATGGGTGCCACTTGATTTTACAAAGAAGAGCCTGCATTTTACGTTACAGGCTCTTAAATTAAAACCAAATAAATTTAATAAATATGGGGTGTTTTATATGCGAATGGATAAGCTGACTTCAAAGTTTCAAATGGCGATTGCCGATGCTCAATCATTAGCACTTGGACGAGATAATAATTTTATTGAACCCGAACACCTCATGAAAGCCCTGCTCGACCAACAAGGCGGAAGCTGCAGACCCCTACTCACCAAAGCCGGTGTGAATTTATCTCAACTTCGCACATCGGTTGATCAAGCGCTTGATAAACTGCCTAAGGTTTCAGGCACGCCGGGTGAAGTGCATGTATCAAATACCCTGGGTCAATTACTGAATATTACGGATCAGATTGCTCAAAAACGCAAAGATAGCTATATATCCAGCGAGCTTTTTTTACTTGCCGCCATGGAGAAAAAAGGCGGGCTGGGTGACATTTTAGAACATGCCGGCGCCAATAAAAAAGCCATCGAGCAAGCCATCAACGAAATTCGCGGTGGTGAATCGGTGAATGATCAGAATGCTGAAGAACAACGTCAATCCCTTGAAAAATATACACTTGATCTCACCGAACGTGCAGAACAAGGCAAGCTTGACCCCGTGATTGGGCGTGACGATGAAATTCGTCGCACCATTCAAGTTCTGCAACGCCGTACAAAAAACAACCCCGTTTTAATTGGAGAGCCGGGCGTCGGTAAAACAGCGATTGTCGAAGGTCTAGCGCAACGTATTATTAACGGTGAAGTGCCCGAAGGTCTTAAAAATAAACGCCTGCTCTCCCTCGACATGGGCGCACTGATTGCCGGTGCAAAATTTCGCGGCGAGTTTGAAGAACGCCTCAAAGGTGTGCTTAAAGATCTAGAAAAACAAGAAGGTCAAGTGATCTTATTTATCGATGAAATTCATACGATGGTGGGAGCGGGTAAAGCTGAAGGCTCGATGGATGCCGGTAATATGCTCAAGCCTGCCCTTGCACGTGGTGAGCTTCATTGCATTGGTGCAACAACGCTGGATGAATACAGGCAGAATATCGAAAAAGATGCAGCGCTTGAGCGTCGCTTTCAAAAAGTATTGGTCAACGAGCCCAGCGTGGAAGATACCATTGCGATTTTACGCGGCTTAAAAGAACGTTACGAAGTGCATCACGGGGTTGAAATTACCGATCCCGCCATTGTTGCGGCCGCAACGCTTTCTCATCGCTATATTACGGACCGACAATTACCTGACAAAGCGATTGATCTCATCGATGAAGCGGGCAGTCAAATTCGCATGGAAATTGACTCAAAACCTGAAAGCATGGATAAACTCGATAGACGTTTAATTCAGTTTAAAATTGAACGTGAGGCACTTAAAAAAGAATCAGACGAAGCCTCGAAAAAACGTTTGGCCGATCTTGAACAAAATATCACTGAACTCGAAAAAGAATACGCTGATCTCGAAGACATTTGGAAAGCGGAAAAAGCAAGCCTGCAAGGCACGACACAAATTAAAGAAAGCTTAGAACAGACCAAACTTGAAATGGACGCGGCTAAACGTGCAGGCGATCTGGCTCGCATGTCTGAGTTACAATATGGACGTATTCCAGAATTAGAAAAAGCGCTTGCTGAAGCCGCAACCATGGAAAAGCAAGAAACCAAATTGGTGCGCAATAAAGTCACCGATGAAGAAATCGCAGATGTGGTCTCAAAATGGACTGGAATCCCGGTCTCGAAAATGCTTGAAGGCGAGAAAGAAAAATTATTGCAAATGGAAAGTGTTTTACATAAACATGTGATTGGACAAAACGAAGCCGTTGACGCAGTATCCAATGCTATTCGACGTTCACGTTCGGGATTATCCGATCCCAACCGTCCGATTGGCTCATTTTTATTTCTTGGTCCCACCGGTGTTGGTAAAACGGAGCTTTGCAAAGCACTCGCGACCTTTATGTTTGATACGCCTGAGGCCATGGTTCGTATTGATATGTCAGAATTCATGGAAAAACATTCGGTTGCACGATTGATTGGTGCACCTCCAGGCTATGTTGGCTACGAAGAAGGCGGATATATTACCGAAGCCATACGCCGACGTCCTTATTCTGTGATTTTATTGGATGAAATTGAAAAAGCTCACAAAGATGTGTTTAATATTTTACTTCAAGTGCTTGACGATGGTCGCCTAACTGATGGCCAAGGTCGCACGGTTGATTTTAGAAATACAGTCATTGTCATGACATCCAATTTAGGCTCACATCTCATCCAAGAGATGAGCGCAGAGGGGAATTACGATAAAACCAAAGCAGCGGTTATGGAGCTTGTCAGTCAAGAGTTTCGGCCTGAGTTTATTAATCGTATTGACGAATCCGTTGTGTTTCATGCGCTTAATGAAGAACAAATCGCTAAAATTGCATTGATTCAAATCAAACACCTCACCGCACGCCTTCAGGCTCAAAACATGGTGCTGGATGTCACACCTGACGCGCTCGAACATCTCGCTAAAGCGGGTTTTGATCCCGTCTATGGTGCACGACCACTCAAACGTATTATTCAGCAATACCTCGAGAATCCATTAGCTGAAGCACTTTTAAAAGGTGCGTTTAAAGCAGGAGAAACCATTATAGTCAGGTTAAAAGATGATACCTTAACGTTTGATACAAAAAACGTAGAAGGGAAGAGTAGATCATAAAACACCGAGAAAACCCGCGGACAAGCCGCGGGGCACTAGGCCGTGGGGAGTCATTCTCAACAGGCCCTTATCGGTGATGATAATGGTGGTGGTGATGATGACAATCATCATCAGCTTCTGCGAGTGCTACCAACACCGCGCCTGCAACATAAAGAATACCAAAAACGGCATACCCTACCCCTTTAGCTAATATCACAGCAGCCTCTCCAGTAGCCTCCATCACTTCCCCAGCGAGCTGTCTTCTTTCAATCCATTTTTGCTCCAGTAGTTTAGTTTTTTCTTCGTTTGTACCTATTTCTTCCAACTCTTTGATGCAAGATTTAAGAATTTTATTAGGCAATGTATCATAACGTTGCATACCCTGATTGTTCTTGTTACCAAGATGATGAGTATCAGGGGCTAGCGCTCTCGTCATTTTGGCTTCTGCAACAAACATTTCAATGGCGGAGTTGATGTCTTGAAAAATGGCTTGATTAACTTGTGCGCCAGTGGTTTTACCAGCACAATAGTCTTTAACGTTAAATTCATTCATAAAGCGATCATGTAGTTTATTAAAAATATCTTTTTCTTCAGTTTCTCGAAGCTTTTTCCATTGACCTTTTTGCGTGAAGTCATTGAAGACAGTATGTAAACCGGTTCCTGTCTTTTGTGTATATTGTGTTACTAAATTTTCTAATACCGTTTCATATGTTAACTTGAATTGCTCCTCAATAATTTTTAACTCTCTTGGAGTCTTCGGTATGGCTTCTTCAGTTTCTGCTCTTTTTAGCATATTATCCATAAATGCTTTTCGTTTCATCTCAGCACGTAAGCTTGATAATTCGGGTATTTTCTTTGTAAAGGACAGCACCATTGCTTGACTCAATGTATTGTAACGTTCCATACCATGGTCTGGAGTAATCGAGTGAGGCAGTCGAGATCTCTTATCAGAAGCCTCCCTAACACGATTTTCAATGAATTGAGTTATCACATTGATAACAGCATCTTTATTATTTTTATCAATACTGTTCCATTCATAGTGTGTAACATCATACATGATACCACGGAAAATGTTCAATTCTTCTTCTGATCGATATTGTTCAAAATTAAAACTAGATTTTTTATTAAATAAATTATTCCCCATCATCTGAGTCATTTTTCCAGTCAATCCTGACGAACTTTTACGTGCTTGATTTTTGTTTTCATGCTCGTTTAATAATTCTTGTAAGGCTGTTTTGCATTGATCATAAAACTCTTCTCCTGTAGATTTTAGCTCTCCCTTTTCGTCTATCCATTGTGTGATTTGTTGAGGTTCGGCGACCATGTATCCAACGACTTCGGCTTCAATGACAGGGTTAACGAAGGTTGCAACGACGTCAATTTTTTCCTCACTTACTTTTTCTTCACTTGTATTGATCTCTTGTTTTCGCATGTTTCACCTCATTTGAGTAAATGTTGTTATCTTTATTGTACTTCCATTCTTTTATGCTATGGTCGGTACAACCAGCCTTGAATTTATGACTTAAAAACAATCACACTTGTAAAAAATTTACCACAACTGAGGGTTGATGTCAAGCATGATCAGCGGTATTATCAAAAATAGCAATGATTGCACAGCGTTAAATCATCCAGGGACTCACGATGAAAAAAAAACCTATGACACTGATGATCATCGGCCTAAGCGTTGTTTTTGGTGGTTTAATTATTTTTAATGTCGGTAAAAAACTGTTTCTTAAAAATTTTTTTGCTCATTACCACCCTCCTGCCGTGACGGTTTCATCAGTAACGGTGAATGAACAAACGTGGAAACCCAGCATTCATGCAGTCGGTGATTTTATAGCGATCCATGGGGTTGATATTAATTCGGAAGCATCGGGTAATGTCACGGCTATTCATTTTAACTCAGGTCAAATGGTGGATGCCAACACACCTCTCATCGATATTGAAGATGGTGTTGATCAGGCCCATTTAAATTTTAATCTGGCCGATCTGACACTTCAAGACATCAATTACCAACGTCAATTAACGCTTATCAAACGTGGTGCAACCTCCAAGGCTGACGTCGATGTTGCTAAAGCAAAATATTTAGAAGCCAAGGCAACGGTTGAACAAACGGAAGCTACGATCAAACAAAAACACATTACAACTCCCTTTGCCGGACGATTGGGCATCCGTTTGGTGAATCTCGGTGAATTTATCACCCCCGGAAAAACCAGTATTGTTACGTTACAATCGATGGATCCCTTATTTCTTCAATTTCATGTTCCCGAGCATCAACGACCTAACATACATCTAGGCCAAAACATTCTTTTCTCTGTAGAACCCCAAACGCATCTGGTTTTTTCCGGAAAAATTACCGCCATTAATGCTAAAATCGATCCTAAAACACATAATATTCAAGTGCAAGCAACGGTGCCAAATTGCCCCATGAGCGTACTCGATCAGGATGCAAGCCCCTCCCCCTTGGTTCAAGCTCAAAAAATACCCAACAGCAACCGTGTACTCATCACCTGTAACACCGAAAAAAACACAGCACAAAAACTGCAGCATTATGCGTTTATCCCAGGTATGTTTGCATCCATCGATGTTGAACAACCGAGCATTCACAAAGCTTTAGTGCTTCCGACAACAGCGATTTCATATAGCTTGTACGGTAATTCTGTTTTTCTTATTCAAAAAGATAAAAACAACCCAGATGATTTATGGGTTAAGCGTACGTTTGTCACAACCGGTGACGAACAAGATAATCAAGTGGTGATTACAGAAGGCCTAAAAGCAGGACAGCTCGTTGTGAGTGCCGGTGAAATCAAATTGCAAGACAATACGCGTGTTGTGATTAATAACGAAGTTCAATTGAATCTAGGTCATCAACCATGAACTTCACCGATTTATTTGTTAAGCGACCGGTTCTTTCACTGGTTGTTAGCTTGTTAATTTTGCTCTTTGGCCTAAATTCGTTGTTGAATATGTCCATCCGTCAATACCCACGTATGGACAACACCGTCATTACCGTGACCACAAGCTACCCAGGAGCAGACTCAAACTTGGTTGCAGGCTTTATTACGACACCGCTCGAAAGTGCAATCGCCAGTGCTGAAGGCATGGATTACATGACCTCAAGTAGCACGCTTGGAAAAAGTACCATCACACTCAACATCAAACTTGGGTTTAACGCTCAAATTGCATTTACCGATGTCATGAGCAAAGTGCAACAAACGTTAAATCAATTGCCGCCGGAATCACAAGAACCTGTCATAACTAAAAGCTCAGATACATCCATCGACTTACTCTATTTAAGCTTAAATAGCCCGGATATGACCCCACAACAAATAACCGATTACGCAACCCGTGTCATCAAGCCTCAGCTTGAAACCATTAGCGGTGTTTCTAAAGCTGAAATTCTTGGTGGACAAACTTATTCCATGCGTATTTTTATGAATCCGATCAAAATGGCTGCACTCAACGTCACCCCTGCCGATGTTAGCCGTGTTTTGCGTGATAATAATTTTTTAACGGCTGCAGGTCGTACGAAAAGTGATTACGTGGCCATCAGCGTACGCGCCAATACCGACCTCAATCATGTCGACCAATTTAAGCAACTGATTGTTCGAAGCAGCTACGGATCAATCATTCGGTTACGTGACATTGCGCATGTTGAATTAGGATCAGAAAACGATGACTCATCCGTTAATTTTGATGGAACAACAGCGGTGTTTATTGGCATTACCCCAACCCCCAGTGCCAATCCACTCAGTGTGATTACCGACGTTAGGCAAGCATTCCACAGTCTGGTATCTCAATTTCCACCATCGCTCACAGGTATGGTCGTTTACGATGCGACCGACTTTATTCGTGCTTCCATTGATGAAGTACAGTCCACCATACTTGAAGCAGCAACGATTGTTATCCTAGTGATCTTTTTCTTTTTAGGCTCATTTCGAGCAGTTCTTATTCCTCTGGTGACCATTCCACTGTCACTGATTGGTGTTTGTACATTCATGTTTTTTTTAGGTTATTCCATTAATTTACTGACCTTACTTGCCTTTGTGCTCGCGATTGGACTTGTGGTTGACGACGCGATTGTCGTGGTCGAGAACGTACATCGACATATTGAAGAAGGAAAAACGCCGTTTGATGCTGCCCTTGTGGGTGCGCGTGAAATCGCAACCCCTGTGATTGCCATGACCATCACACTTGCGGCTGTTTATGCACCCATTGGATTCATGTCTGGACTCACCGGCGCATTATTCAAAGAATTTGCGTTCACACTTGCCTCAGCGGTGATTATTTCGGGCATCATTGCACTCACACTCTCGCCAATGATGTGTTCTAAAATTCTTTCATCTCACATGAACAGCGGACGTCTCACGCAACGTATCGACGCACGCTTTCAAACCTTGCGTCGACACTATAAGTACGCACTTCATCTTCTTCTGAATACACGTCAAATCATGTTGGTTTTTGCTGCCGTTGTTTTGCTGATGCTCCCTTATTTATACATTTCAACACCTAAAGAAACCGCTCCTGAAGAAGACCAAGGTTTCTTTTTTGTCGTGGGTACAGCGCCTCAATCTGCAACACTTTCATACGTTGAAGCCTTTACTAAGCCGTTTGAGAAAATATTCAATTCAATTCCTGAAAAAGAACATTATTTTATTATCAATTCAGCCGCACCCGTTTCAGGCCTTGTCCTCAAACCCTGGGGTGATCGCAATAAAACCCAGTTCCAACTCAAAAAACCACTACAAGAAGCATTAAATACTGTGGCAGGACTTAAATCCTTTGCGGTGATTCCTCCCTCACTACCCGGTGGTGGTGGCGGTCCACCTGTGCAATTTGCTATCAAAACAAGCAATGATTTAAATAGCTTATTTGATGTTTCGACAACGCTGATGAACAAAGCAAAAGACAGCGGCTTATTTATTTATTTAGATAACACCTTAAAATTTAATCAACCCGAAGTTGAGTTAAAAATAAACCGTGCAAAAGCTGCTGACTTAGGTTTAAACATGAAGCAAATAGGCAACAGCTTAAGTAGCGCACTTTCGGGTGGGTACACCAATTATTTCAACTTAGAAGGACGTAGTTATCAAGTTATTCCTCAACTTGAACGAAAATTCAGACTAACTACCGAGCAACTTGGCGAAATTTATATTCAAACCATGAATGATACGATGGTTCCCCTATCAACCGTTGTAACCCTTGTCGAAAAAACACGACCTAATGCCATCACACATTTTCAACAACTCAATTCAGCCACCATCCAGGGGATGATGCGACCGGGAACAACGCTGGGTCAAGCGCTTGATTTTTTACATACTGCCGCCCAAAATAACTTACCCAAAGGTTTTGATTTTGATTACGGTGGTCAATCACGCCAATATATACAAGAAGGTCACTCACTGGTTTTTATTTTTTTCTTATCTTTTCTTGTTATTTTTCTTATTCTATCCGCTCAATACGAAAGTTTTCGCGACCCCCTGATTATTTTAATCAGTGTACCGATGTCATTATGTGGCGCGCTTATTCCGCTCAATTTAGGTGCTGCCAGTATTAATATTTACACGCAAGTTGGATTAATTACACTGATTGGGTTAATCAGTAAACATGGCATTTTAATCGTGGATTTTGCCAATCATCTGCAGCGGACAAAAAAACTATCACGACGCGAGGCAGTTGAAGAAGCGGCCAGTATTCGCCTGCGTCCTATTTTGATGACAACAGCCGCCATGGTGTTTGGTGTGTTTCCCTTACTGATTGCCTCAGGTGCTGGTGCCGTGAGTCGTTTTGATATTGGGTTGGTGATTGCTGCTGGATTATTGATAGGTACAGCTTTTACGCTATTTGTCGTGCCTGCTATGTATACTTATTTAGCAGCTGATCATGTCTAATTTACTGTACTGTTCCGGGCTCTAATCTTTTTTGATCGACGCATTAGGACCGTGTTGAATTTTGAAAAATCTCAAGTATTTTCTATGATCATCGCTTAAATCAAGCATTTAAAGCAATCTTGGGTATGGTCATCCACCATGCCCACCGCTTGCATGTAAGCATACATAATCGTTGGCCCCACAAAACTCATGCCTCTTTTTTTTAAATCTTTAGACAGCGCAATGGATTCTTGTGTCTGGGTTGGCAGATCATGAAGTGATACAGGTTGATTGATTTTAGGCTGATTTTGAACAAACGACCAAACATAAGCATCAAACGATCCATATTCCTGTTGAATCTGAATAAATACTCGTGCGTTTTTTCGCACTGAAAATACTTTTAACCGATGACGGATAATTTTTGGATTATTTAAAAGTGTTTCTAAATATGTATCGCTCAAGTTCGCACAGGCAACTGGATCAAATTGCTTAAAAACTTCACGATAGCCTTCGCGGCGTTTTAAAATTGTTTCCCAATTAAGCCCCGCTTGCGCGCCTTCCAAAATAAGCATTTCAAAAAGCTTGTGTTCATCATGAACCGGAACGCCCCATTCGGTATCATGGTAGCGTTCATAGTGAGGTTTGTTTTGTCCTACCCAAACACAACGGTTCATCTTATACTTCTTTTAATAAAAAAACGAAAAAAAATTACAAAATAAAACGCGCTAAGTCTTCATCTTGTACAAGCTCACCTAAATATTTGTCGACATAGGCTTGATTAATCTTAACTTTTTCTCCAGCTTTGTCCGTGGCTTCAAACGATACCGTTTCAAGTAAACGTTCCATGACGGTATACAAGCGACGTGCACCAATATTTTCAGTCCGTTCATTCACTTGCCATGCAACTTCTGCAATTCGTCGAACGCCACTGGCATCAAAACTAAGCTTGACACCTTCTGTTGCCATAAGCGCGGTATATTGCTCGGTGAGTGAAGCTGTAGGCTCGGTTAAAATACGTACAAAATCATCCACACTAAGCGCCTTAAGCTCAACACGAATCGGCAAGCGCCCTTGAAGCTCTGCAATTAAATCCGAAGGCTTAGCAACATGGAATGCACCCGAAGTAATAAATAAAATATGATCTGTTTTAATGATGCCATACTTTGTTGAAACCGCTGAACCTTCAACTAAAGGCAATAAATCACGTTGCACACCTTCACGGGACACATCACCACCTTGATGATCTGAACGTCGCGCGACTTTATCAATCTCATCAATAAACACAAAACCGTTTTGTTCAACCGATTCAATCGCCGCCAACTTAATCTCATCTTCGTTAATCAGTTTTGCCGCTTCTTCTTCTCGCAAAATTTTCAACGCTTTTGCAATCGGTAATTGACGTTGTTTGGTTCTTTCCGAGCCTATTTGTTGGAACATCGACTGAAGTTGATTCGTCATCTCCTCCATGCCAGGAGGTGCCATGATTTCAACGCCGACACTTGGCGCAACCACATCAATTTCAATGATTTTTTCATCCAATAAACCTTCACGTAATTGCTTACGAAACACTTGCCTTGCTGATGAGTCTGGATCGCGCTTAGCATCGCCTTCCCCTGGAGGAAGTAAGGCATCTAAAACGCGCTCTTCTGCCGCATCGTCTGCTAACTGCTCCACTTTCTTCATCGCATGTTCACGTGCAAGCTTAAAGCCAATATCGGCAAGATCGCGTATAATTGACTCTACATCACGACCAACATAACCCACTTCGGTGAATTTGGTCGCTTCAACTTTGATAAAAGGCGCATCAGCCAAACGTGCAAGACGTCGGGCAATTTCGGTCTTACCGACACCAGTTGGCCCAATCATTAATATATTTTTAGGCATGATTTCAGAACGCAACGTATCATCGGTAATTTGCATACGACGCCAGCGATTACGCAAAGCAATGGCCACAGCACGCTTCGCTGCATCTTGTCCAATAATATGCCTATCTAGTTCTTCAACAATTTCACGAGGCGTCATGGTATTATTTACGCTATTATTTACAATATTATTCACAATGAACATCCAGGGTTTCAATGGTTAAGTTATGATTGGTATAAATACACATATCGGAGGCTATACCTAGGCTTTTCTCAACGATCTTTTGCGCCGAAAGCTTTGAATTTTCCATCAACGCACGTGCCGCAGCCTGCGCAAAAGGACCACCCGAACCAATCGCCATCAAGCCTTCTTCAGGCTCAATCACATCACCATTCCCTGTAATAATGAGCGACGAACGCGCATCGGCAACAGCCAGTAAAGCCTCCAATCGTCGCAACATTTTATCCGTTCGCCAGTCTTTTGCTAACTCCACCGCCGCGCGAACCAAATGCCCTTGGTGCATTTCTAATTTAGCTTCAAAACGCTCAAATAACGTAAACGCATCGGCCGTACCACCGGCAAATCCCGCAATCACTTTATTATTATATAAACGTCGCACTTTACGTGCGTTACCTTTCATCACCGTATTGCCTTGGGTCACCTGACCGTCGCCACCAATGACAACTTGTTTTCCATCTCGTACAGACAAAATGGTTGTTCCACGATATTGGTCCAAAATTTCTCCCGATTAAGATTAAGACATGGAATTTCAATTAGATGGGGGCTTATCTATAAAAATCAATGCTTCGCTCGGCAACGTGCACACAAACCTCGAAGTTCAATAGGATCATCACTCACATGAAAGTCATGACAAAGCGCCAATTGCTGCATCACGTGACGCACCGCAACATCCTGAACTTCGTGCACTTTATGACATGAAGAACATACCATAAAAAGCTCGGAGCATGTATGTGCCTCTTTTTTTCCGCAGAGTGCATACGATTGAATCGAATCAATTTTGTGCACAACACCTGCTGTAACAAAAAAACCTAAAGCCCGATATAAAGCTGTAGCTGTTGCATGGGGTTGATCGTCAGCTAAACGCTCTAAAATATCATAGGCCTTGAGCGGTCTATCGGTATTCCATAAAACAAAAAGCACTGCTTTACGAAGCGATGTGATAGTGATGGTCTTCGCCATCGATAAACGCTTGGCAAAATTCACAAAAGCTGACGGATACCCCATAGATTAGCCTTTATAAAGCTTTAAGATGTGATGACTTCAAAAACGACATACCATCTAACATCGAGGCATCAATTGCTAAATACTCTGCCAAGCTTTGTCCTATATCAGCAAAACTCGCACGTTTACCTATCGCTTGAGATGGTATGCCCGGCCCAAAAAATAACACAGGAACGTGCTCACGGGTATGATCAGAGCCAGGAAATGTTGGATCACAACCATGATCGGCCGAAATAACCACGGCATCACCCGGCTTTAAGCTCTCTTCAAATGCTGGCAGACGCGCATCAAAGGCTTCTAACGCTGCGGCATAGCCCGGCAAATCACGCCGATGACCAAACGATGAATCAAAATCAACAAAATTGGTAAACACAAGACTTCCAGCTGGCGCTGTTTTCATCGCCTCACAGGTCGCATCAAACAAAGCCATATTTCCATGGGCTTTGATCACGTGCGTGGGTCCTTGGTGCGCATAAATATCCGATATTTTTCCGATGGCGATCACGTCACGCCCTGCTTGCTTTAAATAATCAAGCAACGTTTTTTTCGGTGGTGGAATAGAATAATCACGACGATTTCCCGTCCGCTTAAATGCACCTGTCGTACCGTTAAACGGCCGCGCAATCACACGCCCAATTTGATACTCATCGACGAGTTCTCGGGCAATTTCACACAACTCATAAAGCTTATCTAGCCCAAATATTTCTTCATGAACTGCAATTTGAAACACGCTATCAGCCGATGTATACACAATCGGCTTACCTGTTTTCATATGCTCGTCACCAAGCTCGGCTAAAATATCCGTACCCGAGGCATGCTTTTCACCCAGTACACCGGGTAAGTTTGCACGTTGAATTAAATTTTGAATCAGTTTTTTTGGAAAACATGGCTGGCTTTCAGGAAAATAGCCCCACTCAAAGCGAATCGGTACGCCTGCGAGTTCCCAGTGACCACTTGGCGTATCTTTACCCAAGCTTTGCTCAACGGCATAACCATAATAACCCTGGGGTTGGTCTAGATTCTCCAGCTCAGGTAAAGCATCCTCTGAACTTAAGCCTGCAGCATGATACAAACCTAAACGCGCTAAATTAGGAATATGCAACGGTCCAGAACGTAATCCTGGCACATCCGCCTGCCCTAAGCGACATGCTTTAACAATATGTCCAAACGTATTAGCCCCCTCATCGCCATATTTAGCCGCATCATGACTCGCGCCAATACCGAGCGAATCCATAAGTAACACACAGGCACGTCTCGATGGCATAGATGGCATACAATTCATACTCCATTCCTTTAATGCAAGGGCTTAATGCAAGGGCTTAGCAAACGTTTCTTTTAAACCAAACGTCAGTAGCAACGCTAGCAAAAAAGCAGCGGGTAAAATTAACGCGGCCGTTTGATAGGACGCCAGTGGATAAACCGGTGTTCCTGCGATCAACGCAACACCACCACATTTAACTAAAATTTTACTGAAAATATTTTGATAAACTAAATAGCCGCCCTGTGTAAAAACAGAAACAATACTCAAGGCCGTTGCAACAATCACGGGCAACGAACTTTCGGCAACAAGCACATAACTTATCACCTGAGCTGCTGTAACCAGGCCTAATAAGAAAAAAAGCACCGCCATGACACCTGCAGAAACAGGCGCGTATAAAATACATAAAACCGTGATTAACGAAAAAATTGCACCGATTTTCATAGGAAATAATCGACGACCTAGCTTATCTGAGAAAAAACCAAACAACGGTCCGCCGAGCATGGCGCCAAAGAATAACATACCATTAACCCAAGAAGCTTCGGCCTGTGTCGAGTCTAATCGCTGCATTAAATACAATTTACCCATGGCAGCACCCAGCACCGCAATCGGCAAATTCATCAGGCTTGTATACAGTCCCGCAAAAATAGGCTGACGAGATACACAGGCTTTCCAGGTCGTCCACATGGGCACGGCTTTATGAATAGGATCTTGATGGCCTTTGGGGCGTTCCTGAATCCACCAAAGCATCAACACAAAAATCAACACCCCGAGCCAGGCAACATTTAAAACAGCTCCACGCCAACCGACATGCAGCGCGATGGCCGTGATAGGATATTGCGCAACCAAGCCTCCGGTCATGGCCATGGTGACAATCGCCCCGGTAATAAGCGCCATCCGTTTGGGTGGAAACCAGCGTGTAGCCAACCGAATAGGGCCTAAAAAGCAAAAAGCACTCGTTACACCAGCTACAAATCGGCATGTAAGTGCACTATAAAAGCTTTGAGCATAAGCCAAGAAAAACGTACTGACAACACACATCAACATCGAAAGAACCAAGGTTCTTTTAATAGAAAAACGATCAAGCACAAGACCTGCTGCAAGTAAAAACGTCACGTTTGCGAAATAATAAATACTTGAAAGATAAACCATTTTATCCGCTTGGATGCCAAAATCTCGCATGACATGATCACCGAGCGAGGCAAACATATTGCCTTGAATAAACTGATAAAAGAAAAACAAAGAGGCCGAAAAACACACTAACCAAGGTTGAACTGCTTCCCAACGACATCCGTTCCCAGTTGGTACTGAGCACTTCATATCCACACGAACTCCTAGTTAAACAAGGCATTTACAGGGAGGGAAATTCTACCAGAACCAAAACCAAATTGGTATAAAGCATTCAAATTAACTGTGCTCAAACGATTAATGAAATCTTAATCTCTGTGTGTTAAAATTTGTCATAAATTAATCGTTTCTTGAATATTTTATGTCGGAGATTTAACCCTATGACGAGCACTAAAGGTCTACATACTGTTGGTACAGGTATCGTTAACGTTGTTACAGGCCTCGTGAATATCCTAGCCGGTTCAGTCGATTTTGCTGTAAGCCTGGCAATCACACCCGCGCCAGAAACGCCAGAAACGCCACAACCTTCGACACCGATGCTCTCAACACTTACGGATATAAACCTAGAAACACTCAACCAAACGCATCCCTTTTACCTAGATGTATTACAAAAATATGCTCAAGCATTTGACAAGACACATGCATTTTTTATTCATCAAACATTTTTAAGTTCTGATGATTTAGAAATATTAAAAAAAGATTATCTCAATTATATTACGCATCAAATCATGGGAATAGATGGTGCACAACATAATCATGCTGATTATTATGCAGCGCAACTAAAAAAACGGCTCACACAATCTCCTGCGCATCTCATCAAAACTAAACTAAGCGTAGAACAAACGTTACAGATAACCGACGTTGATTCTTCTGTCGCTTATCTATGGAAAACATGTGATAAACAAAAAGGCTCGCCCGATATCAACAGCACGCTTAATAAAATAGCTGACGCACACGGACTCATTCAAGCTACCGGTTGGTCGACACAAAATGAAAATTCTCTTTTTGCTCTTATAGATGCCTGGAATTATTATCGTTATGCCAATAATATTGCTGAAACATATTTTATTGTACGAAGTCTTATCGAGCCCTTTTTCCCTTTATTTATTGAATATCAAGATATCGCACACCGTGAAAAAAATACGTTGCTTAAAATAATTCGCGCAGCGATTCCAATGCTTATCACGGCAGGCTTTGTTATCTGCATGACAGCACTCATTCCTGTATCACTTCCCGAGCTCGCTTTTGCTATTCTAGCGATGCCTTTGGTATATCTAGGTGTTGCGCTCGCTTCACTCTATATCAAAACCAAAGAGTTCATGTATCAAGGCTACCGATACATGCGGTATCAACATGATTTAACATTATTTCCAGAGTTCCAAGTCAACGACAAGCTTGCAGAAGCTTTTCAAGGGCAGGCCGAGTCTATTCGTAAATATTATATTGAAGCCATTCAAACATGTGATCACCTTGAAAATAATTATCAACAACAAACGACGTTCACCAGCAGAGAGATAAAGCTTAGAAATGAAAATTTTGAGCAACGTAATACGCTTATTTTGGAATGGTTTGATCTTCGCGATAATACCAAGCTCGGCACCGATCAAACACCCTACATCGCCCTCAAACGTCTGAACAGTGATAAAAATAGATTAAATCAAACATTCAAACAGCAAAATCTCGATGAAATACAAACATTTGTTGAGGCCATGTCACAACATCTAGAGCACGCTTTATACGATGCTCAAGCAGATATAGCAGATATAGCAGATATATTAGTAGAAGAACCCGAATATTTTGATGCTGAGGAAGCCCCCGTACTAGCATCGATATCATCCCTTCGTTTTTTCCCTGATTATACGGCTTCACGCACTAAAATTATCGAATTACAACAGCTAGAAGAGCAAATATTAGCAAATTTATAAAATATGAATGCCTAACAATTGACAATATTTGCAAGTTTAGGCATGATACCTCCCTTTACTTTTTGAAGTACCTGGAGAAATAAACGTGGCAAATATTAAATCTGCTATTAAACGCGCAAAACAAAACGTTAAACAACGTCAACACAATGCAAGTGCTCGTTCAATGTACCGCACCTACGTTAAAAATGTATTGAAAGCGGTTGATACCGGCAATAAAGAAGATGCACGTGCAGCGTTTGCTAAAGCACAACCCGTGATCGACAAAACAGCGGCTAAAGGTTTGATTCATAAAAATAAAGCTGCACGCGTTAAAAGCCGTTTAAGCGCTAAAATTAAAGCTTTAGCTGCGTAAATCGACAATCCATTTGGGTAGCTTGTTGACTTAGATGTGGCAATGCAGGAATAAGGTCTTATGAAGTTCATTAAGAATGCTTTTCTGACTATTATTTTTACACTTGTCATTGCTGTTACGTCACTTTGGGCGATAACGTACTGGATTAAGCCCCATGCGTTTAAAAATATCGCCCAAAAACAACTCTCCTATCTCACCCATCAAAACAGTAGCTTTGATGGCGCTGTTAGGTGGCGTGTTTTTCCAAGACCTGGCTTGCAAATAACCAACGTTCGTGTTGGAGAACCGGAAAAAATCGACACGCGTTATGCTTTTCTGGTTGAAAATCTTCGATTTAACGTCCAAATAATACCACTCTTTCGAGGGCAGTTGGTTTTTGATCAAGTCGTCTTGGATGGCTTTAAACTCTACATTAATCTTGATGCTCCTCCTTCTGAGCAACCTCAGAAAAAACAAGCGTCATCCAACACAAAACACCCCTTGCGTCCATCTAGGGTGACCCTTAAATCGCTGTTATTAACCAACGGACAAATGTTAATAACCCATCATAAAACAGAACATGCAACCTTTGACAACGTCCGTCTTGAGGCCTGGTTCCCTCGATTACAACATGAGCAAGTGCCCATTCAATTAAAAGCCATACTGCGCACTGACGACCCTATATCACCCCTTAAAACTGAACTCAGTTATCAAGGCCTGATTCGACTCGCTCCCAATAACGAGAAAACACCCAACACACTCATCAATAATCTTGAGCTCGATGGTCAAGTTCTTCTCCAAAATATCGTACTTAAACATTATGAGTTTACACAAGCTAATACACACCTTGTGTTCAATCACAATCACCTTACACTGAATCCCCTCACCGTTTCACTTTATAACGGCGAATCTATCGGACAATTAAACTACCAACTTGATACAAAGCAACTGGAGTTTAATCAAACAGGCACGTCGTTAAATGCCGAGCCTATCTTTCAGCATTTACTGGGGGATAAACCACCTCATTTCAAAGGCACATTAGACTTTTCAGTTCATGCTTTAGCACAGCTTACCGAACCAGACTGGCTCAAAAAATCAAACCTCAACGGCAGTTTCACCTTAAAAGACGGTACATTATCCTACATTGATCTCAAAGCCATGACACATGCAGCCACGCAAACCATTCGAAACTTGGTCACACAAAATCTAAACGTTATTCAAGATACGCTGACCCATTTAAAACCCTGGAACATGAACGATTACTTGGGTAATACGCCTTTTGAGCTGATCAACCTTCAATTCAAAACCAACGATGAGCACCTGCTTTTGTATAATCTCTTGCTTGAAACAAAAAAAATTCATCTAAAAGGCCAAGGTGACTATAATTTTGACTCCAACACGATTAATGCACAACTCACGACTAAAATATCAACCTATGATCCTACGCTGCTCGCCATACAACAAGTGCTTGTACAAGGGTTTCCTTTAACAGTAACCGGCACATTTGATGATCTTACGATCCATGTCGATCGTAGGGCCCTTGGTGAAGTCTTAACAAAAAGTTTGTTATCTGATCCTCTAACAACCCCCATCAAACTCCTTCGTCACCATATAAAAAAGCTACAGCCTGAATTAAAATCAACATCAACTTCAGAGGATGTGACTCCTGAATAGTTCGCGTTTTACACCTGCATTACTAGACTGGTTCTTTCTTCATGGGCGCAAGAACCTACCGTGGCAACATCCGAATACACCTTATCATGTGTGGATTTCTGAGGTCATGCTACAGCAAACACAAGTTAAAACCGTTATTCCTTATTTTTTACGTTTTATTGAACGCTTTCCATCCGTGAAGCATTTAGCCGAGGCCTCAGAAGATGACGTGCTGGCGTATTGGTCAGGGCTTGGTTACTATCGCCGTGGCCGTAATTTACCGCATGCCGCACGCCTGATTCAAACCGAGTTCAACGGTGTGTTTCCAAGCGAAAAACAACAGCTCATCACCCTACCTGGTATTGGTGATTCAACCGCCGCAGCCATCGCATCACTTGCCTTTAACAAGCCTGAAGCGATTCTCGACGGCAATGTAAAACGCATTTTAAGTCGCTATTTTTTAATTTCTGGTGCACCGGACAAGGCCGCCACAAAAAAAACATTACAGGCGCATGCTGATGCCTGCATGAGCCAGACAACACACGCCGCTGATTACACACAGGCCATTATGGATTTAGGTGCCACCGTATGCACCCCTAAAAAAACGGCTTGCTCGCGTTGCCCACTTCAACAAACTTGCAAAGCTTACGCACAAAACCTCGTTGAACAATACCCAGAAAAAGCACAAAAAAAAATGATTCCAACACGAGAGCAGCAATTTATTTTGCTCTATAACACAGATAAAACAGCAATTTATCTTGAAAAACGCCCATCTGAAGGCCTATGGGGCGGGTTGTGGAGTTTACCATCGCTTGATATGTCAGAAAGCGCCACAAACTACACCTACATAACACACGGGCTGGACAGCCATGAAAGCATCATGCTTCCCATGGTAAAACATACGTTCAGTCATTTTAAACTCAACTTGCATCCACGCGCACGTCAAGTTCATATCAATACATTAACCCAACGCCTACCCACGGGCGGCCGCTGGGTTAAGATTACAGATATTAAAAACATGGGGCTGGCTAAACCCATTCGTAGCATTATCGAGGGTTTTTTAAGATGACCGCACGCAGTATATTTTATATTTTTAATTTAGCCCATGTTAAAAATAGCTATATTTTGTTAAGATAAATCTCGATTTCCAACAAAAAACGAGATCATGTATAACCGATTACTAAAAATTAATCCCGACTCAAAACACAGCGTGTTTTTATTTGGTCCTCGAGGCACGGGAAAAACATCGTGGTTACGCAGTCATTTTAAGAATGCATTGTATTATGATCTACTGGATGACAATACCTATACACGCCTGCTTGCTTTCCCAACCCGCATTGCAGATGACGTGCCCCATGATTTCAACGATTGGATTATTATTGATGAAATTCAAAAAGCACCCAAATTACTCGATGAAGTACACCGACTCATAGAGCATCGGCAATTAAGATTTATATTAACCGGATCAAGCGCTCGACAATTGCGACAAAAAGGCGTTAATTTATTGGCGGGAAGAGCTGTAACATGCCATATGCACCCACTGACCAGCCTGGAATTGGGGGATGATTTTAATTTAAACACCGCACTGACGTATGGCTTATTGCCCAGTGTGTATTCACATGAAAATCCAGGTCATTATCTAGCCAGTTATGTGGCAACCTATCTACGAGAAGAAGTGTTGCAAGAAGGCATCACGCGAAACATTGCATTGTTTACCCGCTTTTTAGAAACAGCCAGTTTCTCTCAAGGAGAACAAGTCAATTTCACCGAAATTGCCCGCGAGGTTGGGAACAGCCGACACACTATTGCCAATTTTTTTGACATACTTGAAGATTTATTGATTGCTTATCGTGCAGCAATTCTAATTTTGAATTTATCGCTTCGAACTCTGGCATTTAAACAAAAAATT
>JAACPN010000019.1 GCA_009995425.1 Legionella sp.
AGAGCAACCCTCGGAGCCGTCCTGCTCATGCCTCCTACCATTCTGATGGGTGCCACTCTGCCTGCCATTGCACGACATCTGGAAAATAAACCACATCGCATTACGAGCATAGGATATCTCTACACCTCAAATATCCTGGGTGCAGTGGTGGGTTGCCTTAGCACGGGTTTTCTTCTACTTCGATACGGTGACATCTGGTCAGCCAGCCTGGTTGCAGTCGGAATCAATGGTCTGATAGGGGCAATCGCCTGGTTTTATCCCGGAGACTCTCAATCCTCCTCCCACACGGTTTCTGAGGCAATAACCCAGTTACCATCACACCGAGATTCGAGGATTTACATCGTCCTCGGTCTTTCTGGAATGACAGCTTTAGGAGCCCAAGTTGTTTGGACTCGACTATTGTCCCTCCTTTTTGGTCCAACAGTTTATGCCTTTACCGTCATTCTGGCGGTATTTCTCGTCGGATTGAGTGCAGGAAGCGGAATCGGATCGTGGATCACCAAAAGGACCAGTTTCATGTTGGCTCACGGTAATTTCAATGCGTTGCAGGTTAGGTAGCGATGTTGCAGAGCGCTTGGCTTGCCAAAACCAGGTGTTACCAAATATGGTAATTTTTTCGATTTTTGCTCGTGTTTTTTGCACCGGTGTGAGTTTGAGTTGAACCATAGCTAAGCCTTGCATGGCGACAAGATGGGACAGGGTTTTATTTTTAACACGCTCGGTGCCTTGAATGCTTTGACTCATGACAAGTAAGAGCGCTGTGAGCGCGATGGATATAATTGCAAGTGCGATTAAAACTTCGATGAGCGTGAAAGCTTGCGTGTGTTTGGGCATCATAAATCAGGACCTAATTTTAAATGCGTTGTGCCGTTATCTTCTGCCACGACATGTGCAAGATTAGGTTGATTTTTTAGCCCAAAATTAATGCGAAACGGTGTTATTTCACCTGAAGCTTGAAATACTACCCAGTTTTTATTGCTTGCTGAGCTGGTAGGGTTTGTGGGATTAATACTCAAATAAAGATAAATTTTTTCAGGAAATTGATAAGGCTTGAGCAGCGTCGATGTGACGGGTGTCCATGTGTTGGGTGGCGCAAAACGAAATACTTGATAAGAATTCGGTGTGATTTTCATGCCATAGGTCATGGCTTCGAGTATGGCTTGGTGACGAATCAGGCGTATTTTTTGAATAAATTTTTGAGCTTCAGCCTGGGCACGTCGGCTTTGACCAAAGTCGCCGAAGGCAAGCACAGCGACACTTGCGGTGATCGCAAGAATCACGAGCACCACAAGGATCTCAATCAGGGTAAAACCGGACTTATTGGTCCGCATTCCAGTTTCCGATTTCAGCATTCGCCCCTTCACCACCCGGTTGACCGCTTGCGCCCAAGGTAAAAATATCAACTTCACCGTGTTGACCTGGATTTAAATAAATATAATCACGGCCCCATGGATCGTGTGGTAATGATTTTAGATAGAGCTTCCAGTTGCGTGGTGCTGGATTTGTCGTGGGTTTCTTGACCAGCGCTAACAAGCCTTGGTCTGTACTTGGGTAAAACCCGTTATCTAAGCGGTACAAATCAAGCGCATTCTGAATACCAAGGATATCATGCTTGGCTTTCACGATACGCGCGTCATTGGGTCGATCCATAATTTTGGGGACAATAAGCGAAGCTAAAATCCCAAGAATCACGACGACGACCATGATCTCGATGAGAGAAAATCCACGTTGTTGTTGCATTCTAAACATCTCCTAAAAATTAATTAATTTAATACTTAACTTACAAGTTGCTCCATAGAAAATATGGGTAATAACGTCGCAAGCACGATAAACATAATAATCGCGCCCATCAAGAGAATGACCAAAGGTTCGAGTAAGGTCAAGGCCGTATCGATTAAACGACGAATTTCACGATCAAGATAAACGGCGGTTCGCTCCATCAATTCGGAAATTTTACCACTTTTTTCACCACTGGCCATGAGGTGCGTGGCCATAGGTGTAAAAAAACTTGTTTTTTCTAAGGCTTGGCTAATCGGCATACCTTCTTTGACGTGCGTGGTCGCAAGCTCAAAATGCTCTCGCATAATCAAGTTGGTGATAAGGCTTGTGCCCACACGCATGGCTTCAAGCACACTCACACCCGCAGCAAATAAAATTGCAAACGTATGGCTATAACGTGCGACGTTTGTGGTAATAATCAAATGGTTAATGCCAGGAATTTGCAGCAAGGCTTGATGCCAACGTCGTTTGATGTGCACGTGCGTTAAAGCTTTCTTAAATAAAATAATACCAAGCAGCAGGGCCATAATTGCGTATAAGCCCCATGATTGAACACCTTCACTGAATGCAATCAGAACACGGGTTGCGGTGGGTAATGCTTGTCCACTTCCATCAAATACAGCAATAATTTTAGGAACAACAAAGGCTAATAAAAACCCAATAATCGTGATAGAAACAACCAGCATCAACGTGGGGTAAATCAGCGCTTGTTGGATTTTTTGTTGTGTTTCTTGCTGGTGCTCGGTGTAATCAGCAAGTTTATTTAAGACATCATCCAGGCTTCCCGTTTGTTCGCCGGCAGCCACGGTTGCGCGATAAAGCTCAGGAAATGCATGAGGGTATTCTCCAAGCGCTTGTGCTAAACCGTAGCCTTCGAGTACTTTTGAGCGTACGCCCATAACTAAGTGCTGTATATGTACTTTTTGAGATTGATCAATCACGCCACGAAGGGCTTCGTCTAGAGGTATGGCTGCTGACAAAAGCGTTGCGAGTTGTCGTGTAAAAAGGGCTAAATCTTTGGCTTTAAATTGCCCCCTTCGGTGAACATGGCCCTGGCGATTCTTTGATGAAGCCTGAACATGGGTTGGAATTAAACCTTGTTGACGAAGAAGTTGCCGTGCATGTGAGGGCGAATCGGCTTCAATAACGCCTTTCGAGGTGTGACCTGAATGTTTTAATGCCGAATATTGATAAGTGCCCATGCATGCTTCAATTTTAATTTATATTTTATCGAGCTTAATCGATTATGATGAAGAAGTCATTTTTCAGATATTATGTGTAGTAAGATATTATTTAATCAAGCGTTCGTGTAAACTTTGTTACGTAAGCATTAGGGATACAATAAAAAACTCATCCATCTTTAGGAGAAAGATAATGTCGGTCAATCAGGTGCGTGATGCAATTGCACGCCATGAAGCAAAGTTTATTGATTTGCGCTTTACAAACATGCGAGGTAAAGAACAGCATATCACCATCCCCGTTGGTGCACTGGACGATACATTACTTCAGCATGGTAAGCCGATTGATGGCTCATCGTTTGAAGGATGGCAAAAAATACATGAGTCTGATTTAGCACTGCTGCCTGATCTTACAACCATTTTACCAGACCCTTTTTATCAAGATTCAACGTTATTGATTCGTTGTAATGTGGTGGATCCAAAAACATTAGCAGGCTATAGCCGTTGTCCACGCTCCATTGCTGAGCGTGCCGAAGCTTATTTACGTTCGACAGGCATAGCGGACCAAGTCTTTTTTGGTCCAGAGCCAGAATTTTTCATATTTGACGATGTGCGTTGGGAAGCAAACATAAGCGGCGCTTTTTATAAAATAAATTCTGAAGAAGCGCAGTGGAACTCTGGAACGGTCGTCGAAGGCGGTAATATTGGTCATCGTCCACGCATCAAAGGCGGTTATTTTCCTGTGCCTCCGGTTGACTCATCACATGATATTCGTTCGGCTATTTCTCAAACGTTAGAGAATTTAAACATAATAGTTGAGACACATCATCATGAAGTGGCAACAGCCAACCAATGTGAAATAGCCACACGTTATAAATCATTGGTTGCAAAAGCGGATGATATCCAAATTTTAAAATACGTTGTGCATAATATTGCACATGTTCATGGTAAAACAGCTACGTTTATGCCCAAGCCTTTGGTGGGAGATAACGGCAGTGGTATGCATTGTCATCAGTCATTAGCTAAAAACGAAGTTAATTTATTCTCAGGGGATGACTACGGTGGTTTGTCTGAGACAGCACTGTATTACATTGGCGGGATTATGCGTCATGCGCGTGCGTTAAATGCGTTCACAAACCCAACAATTAATAGCTACAAACGTTTGTTGCCCGGGTTTGAAGCACCTAATATCTTGGCTTATTCTGAGCGTAATCGTTCGGCTTCGATTCGTATTCCTTTGGTTTCTTCACCCAAGGCACGACGTATTGAGGTGCGTTTTCCTGATGCAGCAGCGAATCCTTACTTAGCATTTTCTGCGATGATGATGGCCGGTCTTGATGGTATTAAAAATCAAATTCATCCTGGCAGTCCCATGGATAAAAATCTTTACCAATTAGCTCCTGAAGAGATGATGGATGTTCAGCATGTTGCAGGATCATTAGGTGAAGCTATCAGTGCACTAAAACATGATCATGAATTTTTATTAGCCGGTCACGTGTTTAGCAAAGAACTGATTGATGCACATCTTGATCTTTGTCAGGCTGACATCGATTACCTTCGTACCATGGTTCATCCTGCCGAGTTTGAGTTGTATTACAGTTGTTAAGTCATGATGCTCATCTGTATAACAAAAGTACCTTCTTCTGCTATTTTAGAGAGAAGGCACTTGATTTAAATCAAATATAAAGCATTCTTACTCCCTGCCGTTAAATAGATTAAGATGTACGGTTATTGGGCTTTGCTCTCAAAGGAGAGGCATATGGAAATTATATTTGACGGCCAACACGATGGCGTAGAGGCATCTGACAGTTTACTCAGCGTGATCAAACTGTTTAAAGAACGTTATCATATTGGTCAGTTTAGAGAAATGCACTTATCACTGACATTAGTGGATGACGCAGGCGAAGATGTGGAGCTTGTCGACAGTAAAACAAATCAACCGTATCGTGTGTTTGAAGTCTATCGTGATCAAAAAGCTTATTGTTTTTCTCGAGGTCGACAACAGACCAGTTTAAAACTTGTGGTTGACAATACGAATAATACAGGTTGATGATAGGCATACACTTTTTGTATTTATGGATAAATGCATCATGGGTAAAGAAGACGATGAAGCGACAGAGTTGGCCTTGCGCGCAGCCTTTTTACGTGATCGAGAGGATGGAGAGCTCTTAGATTTAAGAGATATACTGAAGGATGCACAAGCGTACCGACGGCAATTCTCTCATTCAGGTAATTTTAGACGTGTTCTTTCTGACGTTTCAGACGCTCAGTCTATACAAGAAGCGGCTATAAAAACGGCTTTTAAAGGCTTGCAATACGTTTATGATCGCGTTTCAGATAAAATCCACATCGCTCAAGAACAACATGATGAGTTAAGCTATGAAATCGAAGCAGAATTTGCTTCTTTCAGTGTACCGAGACACGGGGTGTTATCGAACGAAGAAAGAAGCATGAAAGCTTTTTATGAATTAGCAGATAAGGCTGAAACCTCGTGGTTAGTACGCTACTTAGGTATCACAAAACAAGAGAGCCAAGAGATAACAGGAAAAACATATTATCGTGTTCTTCCTTTGTTTAAAGTGAGTCAATACGCAAGCCAGTCGTTTGCGAGTCCAAGTATGCTCGATGAAGTACGTACTGATATTAATTTATTTTTAGGTGTTGAGTTACCTGAGGTATTAGGTGTTATTGAAGCGAGTTTTCATAAACGTGGTGCGACGACCATTGGCTCTTTGCGAGCAACACCTGATAAAACGCGTTTGGCGCGTATTTTTATCTTAGCCTTGGGTCGGTTACTGTGGGGGTTATCGCATCAAGTTGATTTAAATGGTGGTGCACCATCCACCACACAACGTTGTTTTGAGCGGTGTTCGCGCGCACAAATTTATCTTAACTCCATTTTAAATTCAAGTAAGCCGCCTTGTTTAGAAAATGAGACAAAAGAGGATAAATGTCTGATAGGTTTTATTCGCTCGGCGGATGATTTAATCAAGGATTTGCGCTGTGCTTATGCAACCGAACAATTACAAGAACTCAATATGGGAAGTTTAACCAACAGTGTTTATAAAAGCTTAAATATTTTGACAAAAGGTATTTTTACGTTGTTATATCGACGTCATGATTTTGGGGAGAAAAAATATCTTCCTGATGAAACAGCAGCGGCGTCTATTCAAAAAGATCTGGCGGCTTTAACACGGTTATTAAAAATAGATGATTCACGTTTAGAACCTTTTCGTCGTCGTGCGGCTCTTGTTCCTAAGGTTGCTTTTCTTAATGAAACGGCAACAACGCTCGTTGATGTGCTCATTATTTTTTGTCATTTATCACATGAAAATAGAAAAGTCTTAATGGCTGAATTGAATGCAAAACGCAATGATGAGGGGCATGAAGTTGAGTGGGCGAGTCAGCTCGCACGAAGATTAAAAATTTTTGAAAAGCATTTTATTACACCGGTTGAATATCAAGGGGAAGTTTACCAAGATTCTTCTGAACCCTTTCAGCGGCATTCTTTTTTTTCTAAGTTGAGGTATTCGGAGCATCATGCGCAAGAAAGGGCTGTTTTGGCTGGAAAGAGGCTGATACCTTTTCTGACGCTTTTAATGGCAACGCGTTACCCAACAACGTATGCGTTAAGCGGTGAAGATCTAACGCGCGTGAACGGTTTAGAGGAAGCTTATTTGAATGCTAATGTTCATATGCCTCGCAGTGGTTGGCAACAAATTAAAGCGATTAATACACAAGCAAAAAATCAAAGTCAACGAGAAAGAATGACCGACAATACCGAAGAAAATGCTTATTTTTCTTGTTGTATGTCTCTTTTTATGTATGGATCGGCTGATGTGAATCCAGAACTTGATGTATTACCCATCTTACATGATCGTATGAGAGATCTTGCGCATTTGTTAGAACTTGTTTCTAAAATACATAAGCAATTATCTAAGAGCAGAATTTTTTATAGTTTTTTTATCAATTTTCTTGATTGGGTTCGAGATGAGCAGATATCACTAGGTCAGGAGATAGCACCCTTCAAAATTGACAGTAAACATGGTGTGAATCGGTATATCCAAGAAATTTTATTACCCATGGAGCTTGATTTAATTGAAAATTTTAAAGAAGTCCAAAGGGCAGTCAAGGATTCGAAACGTACGGTTACGGATTCAAAGTTTATCGAAAGAATTGCAGAAAACTCAGCAAAAGATATTCAGAGTATCCATAAACTTGTTCTTAAATTATTCAAAAAAGACAGTAACCTGCTACAATTGATTTCTCGACACAACACGGGAGATTTGACTAACGCAAGTTTTGAGCCATCCCCAACCGACAGTGCATTGACCCGAAGCAGTTCGGAAGACACGAGGGCTTTACAAAAATATGCTTTACAAGACTTGATGGAGCGTTCGTATCAATCGATGAGTTATATGAGTCGATTTTACAGTAAAAAAGGACCTTTATTGAGTGAATTGATCGCTGAAGTCAGTCTGAAGCGCGTGTTGAGCGATCAAGAATTACAAAATTATCTTGAAAAACTTATACGTATTGCATCAAGTTATCGCAAAATATCCTTTTTTCCTTTTGCTGAAGCGAGCTATGGTTCCACTGAAACGATGAGGCAAGCGATTATTCCTGCGATGAAAAACGCACGAATTAATGCTGTTTTACCATTTTCAGCGGTTCTTTTTAATGGGTATCAAGCTGATTTAATATCGATGAGTGACAAAAAAATTATTCAAGCATTAGAAAAGCAATGTATAGAACATCACTGGGGGCGTTCAGAAGATGAGATATTCGAAGGAGATTTTTTAACTTCGTCGAATGCAAGTTCACCGGTAAACAATCATCCAACCTTCGAGCGCTATCAGCATCGACAACAAGCATCTGATGATGCGCTAACACCTGAATCCGAATCAGGTCATTCGCAAGCGTTAAGCGATTTGGTTGTAAATTTTTAATCAATTGCGTCTTGACTTCAAATCAGTTAAGATTAGCCGCTTTTAAACCCCTTGCTTTACGTAATATGTGAATTACGAAGGCTTTAACCACAAGGAAATCACATGCGACACTATGAAATCGTGTTCATGATTCACCCCGATCGGAGTGAACAAGTTCCAACCATGCTCGAGCGTTATATAGAAATCATTACAAAAAACGGCGGAGCAATTCACCGAAATGAAGATTGGGGCCGACGACAATTGGCTTATCCAATCAATGATCTGCATAAAGCACATTATCTGTTATTAAACATAGAATGTGATCAACTTGCACTGAACGAATTGAAATCAACGTTAAAATTTAACGATGCTGTGCTGCGGCATTTGATTATCAACCGTAAAGACGTTGTTTCGACTGAATCAGTGATGATCAGGAAAGACAAAGAAACACGTGATGCTTAAGGGGAGTATATAATATGTCAACGTATTTTCGTCGTAAAAAAATGGCGCGTCCAACAGCCGACGCCATCACCGGTATTGATTATAAAGATACAAATTTGCTCAAAGGTTACGTGAGTGAAAGCGGTAAAATTGTTCCAAGTCGAATCACAGGTATTCCTGCAAGTACGCAACGTCAAATTACAAAAGCTATCAAAATAGCACGTTTTTTGGCACTTTTACCTTATTGCGACAGCCACAAGTAGGACTGTAAGTGCAAAGGGTACGGGAAGGCTTCATTCACAGGCAGGCAAGACGCGTTCTTGATGATGATCGATACGCCCTGGCCTCGACAGCTATTCTTAGTGTTCTACCTTACATGGGCTGGCTTGCGCTTGCTTTAATTGCTTTGGTTACACTAAGAAAAGATTGGCGCTTGGGTGGGTTATTGGTTTTGCCTGCGCTCGTGGGTAACATGTTGCTGTCTTTAAAGCATGTGCCGATGTCAGGAGCGATTTTAGGCGCTATGCTGAATGTGGTTCCTTGTTATTTTGCAGCGATCGTGCTGGGGCGAACCTCCAGTTGGCGAGCTGTTGCAGCGGCTTTATTTGGAGTTGTTATTGGCAGCGCATGGTTGATTCAGATGGTTTCACCTGAATTTATTGTAAGTCAATACACACAACTAAAAGCGCTGATGCATACGGTGCTTTTAGGGCAAGTGAACGTTTTGGATGTTTGGGAAGCGCACGAAGTCTCGCCTTTGATGCTTGCAAATTATCTTTTAGGTGTTCAAGCCGCGTCGCTTGCATTCTCAGCCATGGTCCCGTTACTTTTTGCTCGGTCTGTACAGTCACAATTATTTTATCCTGGTGGTTTTCAGCAGGAACTTCTAAGTTTTAGAGGTAATAAATTAAGTTTGGCTGTGCTTGTGTTGTTAAGTACGGCAGCTTATTCAAATCGGTATTTAGCCATGAATGGCTTACCTTTGGTCATGTTTTATTTTATACTGGCCGGTTTGAGCCTTGCAGCTTGTCTTCTTTCACGAATACGGCCGCTTGGGGTGCTGGTACTTTTATTGGTGCCAACGGTGCTACTACCTTGGGTTATGTTACCCTTGTATGTGCTGTTAGGGGCTTTTGATAGTTTATTTAATGTTCGCTTATACCTGTCATCAAACACGGGTAAAGTGGGATAAAGGGGCCATAAGATGCAAGTCATTTTGTTAGAGAAAGTTAAAAATTTAGGAAGCCTCGGCGACGTGGTTGATGTTAAAGCAGGTTACGGTCGTAATTTTCTAATTCCAGAAAATAAAGCAGTGTTTGCAACCGAAGCAAATAAAGCCGTTTTTGAAAGCCGTCGAGCTGAGCTAGAAAAAAAGGCACAGCAAGATTTTGCTAAAGCAGAGCAGCGTGCAGCTCAATTAAACGATGTGACCATAACGATTAGCGTGCAAGCGACGGACGAAGGTAAATTATACGGTTCGGTTGCTGTGGGTGAAATCTATGATGCACTGGTGGCACGTTCGATTGAAGTGAGCAAGCGTGAAATTGTTATGCCGAATGGACCATTGCAAGAAATCGGTGCATACGTGGTTGAATTGCACGTGCATAGCGAAGTGATTGCTAACTTGCAAGTTGAAATTGTTGCTGCAAAGTAATCAGAAGTAAAAAAGCAAACCTTCTTTCATAGGTAAAAGAAGGTTTGTTTTTTTTATTTTATGATGTAGGTTGTAAAAAAATAGCCGGTTCCGGGCTGTTTTCTTTTTTCCATTTGATATTACACCCAATACTCGCTTTTTGATCGCTTGCTACAGGCTCTCCGCGCAGTATATTATCCAGTGCTTCACGTATTGATGAACCATTGATAGGTAGGTTATTTCCTGGACGTGATGCGTCAAATTGGCCTCTATACGCTAATAATAAATTTTGATCAAAAACAAAAAAATCGGGGGTACACCTGGCTTGATAGGCTTTCGCGACTTCTTGTGTTTCGTCAAAAACATAAGGAAAGGGATAATTTTGCTCTTGGGCTGTTATTTTCATGTTTTCGGGTGAGTCATCAGGATAGGCTTCAGCATTATTGGAATTTATAGCAATAAATCGCACGCCTTTTTTAATATAATCATGGGCGAGTTTTGTTATCGCTTGGTTTAAATGCTTTACATACGGGCAGTGGTTACAAATAAACATAATCACCGTTGCTGCTTCAGGTTGATCTAATGGATTGGATTGATTAGATCGTTGTAACGTCACAGCATGTTGTGTAACAACATCAGTTAATAAAAAATCCGGAGCTTGTGTTCCAAGTGGAAGCATGGAAGAGGCTGTTTTGACCATGGTTCGTCCTTACGTTAAGTTGATGATGAAAAATTACCAGCGTAGTAAAATACCCTTGTGTGTTGAGTCATGAATAATGGTTTTCTGTGGTTTGTTGGTTGATACCCAGTAGGTCCCTTTGTTGCTTAAAGCAAATTTAGCTCTTGGATATTGGCAAATGGTTAAGACTTCGCGACAATTAACCAAGGTTGGCGTGCCTTCGGTTTGCGTAAAGCATTGAAAATGAACATGACTCATATCTGATGCAAAAGCTGACCATCGTGCGGGTTGTAATTTACTTTCAAGTTTAGGACTCATGAACGTATCCTCGGTTTCAACACGCTCGAGTTGGATCGGGAGAGCCGCGTGGTTTTGAATTAAAAAATACGTTTGTTGATCGGTGTCGTTGAAAATCACATAAGGATCGTCGTATCCAAAACCACTGGACTCACAACCACGGGGAAAATCAGCCAGTGCAGCTGTGGGTAGTGCTATACTAGCGCTCAAAATAAAAGCATATTTTAGTTTATTGATTGTTGAGGTACATAAAATCATCATAATTTAGGAGATAAAAAAGGCTTATTCATGCATAATAGCACAAGATTTTAGTTTTTTAATTTTGTTTATGGCACTCAATATGATTCAAACCATTAATCCGGCCACGGAAGCACGTATTCAAGTGTATACTCCGTTAACGAAAGAAGAAAGTGACGTGTGTATTGCCGAAGCGTCTAGCCGTTATCAATCGTGGCGACATACATCTTGGCATGAGCGAAAACAAGGTTTGCTGAACCTTGCCGCTTGTTTGAGAACAGGTCGTGAACGTTATGCCAAACTCATGGCTTGTGAAATGGGTAAACCGTTAAAAGCAGGACGTAGTGAAATCGATAAATGTGCTTGGGTGTGTGAGCATTACGCCGAATACGGTGAAGCTTACCTTGCAACAGAATATGTTGATACCAGCATGAAAAAAAGTAAAATTTGTTATCAGCCTATGGGAGTTGTGTTTGCTATCATGCCGTGGAACTTTCCTTTTTGGCAGGTATTTCGGTATGCAGCTCCAACTGTTTTTGCCGGTAATACGACAATACTCAAGCATGCGCCTATATCAACCGGTACAGCCGAGGCGATTACGGCGTTATTTTTAGAAGCAGGTTTTCCACCGCATGTGTTTCAACATATTGTGGTCGAAAACGACGTGGCTGCAGCGATGATTGCACATGATGCGGTGATTGGCGTGACGTTTACTGGAAGCGCGCATGCTGGATCGCATATTGCAGCCTGTGCCGGTAAGCATCTAAAGCGTGTGGTGCTTGAGTTGGGTGGCAGTGACCCTGCGGTGGTGCTTGAGGATGCGGATATTGAGGTTGCCGCGCGTGTGATTGTGGATTCGCGTTTAAATAATACCGGGCAAGTATGTATTGCAGCGAAACGTATTATTGCTGTCAAATCGGTGATGAAGCCGCTTTTAGAGGCGATTCATCGACGTATTCAAAATTACCCCGTGGGTGATCCTTTAGACGAAGCCACCGTACTTGGGCCTATGGCCAGAGCCGATCTTCGAGACGCATTACATCAACAAGTGCTTTCATCTATAAAAAAAGGCGCTAAGCTTAGTTTAGGTGGTGTGCTTCCCAAGGGGCCTGGATTTTATTATCCACCGACACTGCTGACAGATGTTGTGCCGGGTATGCCTGCCTTTGATGAAGAATTATTTGGTCCTGTCATTGCACTCATTGAGGCTGAAGATGAAGCGGAGGCAATACGTTTAGCGAATCAAACGGAATATGGCTTAGGAGCGTCTGTGTTTACACGTAATGAGAGCCACGGTGAGATGATTGCGACAGATAAACTCGAGGCAGGTACATGTTTTGTGAACGGTCGCGTCTCATCCGATCCACGCCTACCTTTTGGTGGAATCAAGCGTTCTGGCATAGGGCGTGAATTAGCCCGGGAGGGGATTCTTGCGTTTGTTAATATGAAAACCGTGGGTGTTGCTTATGCTTAATAAGAAGCAGATTTTTATTAACAGCGAATGTCAGCAAATGGTATGCTACGAACATGACGAAGTAGCCTATACTTATACCATATCAACCGGTAAAAATGGCTTAGGAGAACAACAGGGTAGTGAGTGTACACCTCGAGGGTTGCACCAAATTCATAGTATCATCGGCGCTCAGCATGACATCAATAGCGTGTTTGTTGCGCGTGAGTGGACGGGAGAGTTATACAGTGCTGAATTAGCTGAACAGTTTCCTGGACGTGATTGGATTTTGACGCGTATTTTACGATTAGAAGGACTTGAAGGTGGGCGCAATCAAGGTGGCGATGTCGATACGCTGGAACGCTTTATCTATATTCATGGAACACCGGATACAACGGTATTGGGTGTTCCTGGTTCGCGTGGATGTATTCGGATAAGCAATCAAGATATTATTGCGCTCGCCGAGTGGGTTCATGTGGGTACACAGGTATTAATTAAATAATTAATAAAATAATTAATAAATAAATAAAAAATATTATCTAGCCTTAGGGGTGAGGGTATGACATATATATTTGAAGCAGGTAAAGAACGATTAATTGATGATGTAATTAAATGCGTCAAACGTGAGATGCCAAAGAAAAAAGCAGATCTTTGTTCTGAGTTTATTCGTCAATTTTACAATACTGTTGGCCTTGAAGATTTGCAATGCTGGAGTATCAATGATTTATGTCATGCCGGTATTCATTTTTGGTCAACGATTCAAACACGACAGCATAATGAACCAGCAATCGATCTATATAAGCCTTGTGTGGAGCGTGATGGTTGGAAAAGCTCATACACTGTACTTGAAGTGGTTGCGGATGATGCACCATTTTTGGTGGATTCGATACGTATGACGGTAAACCGTTTAGGTTTTGCATCGCATTTGATCATGTACATTGGTGGTATGCGCGTGGAACGTGGTAAAGATCGTAAGGTCATTGGAATTTATCCCGTTCGAGGAGAGGCGCGTCCTGATGTCATACTCGAAGCAGCCATTCTTATGGAGATTAATCAAGATATCGATGAAACCACGTTACAAGAATTAAAAACTCAGCTTGAGCGTGTATTAGTAGATAATAAGGCCGTTGTTGATGATTGGTCATTGATGCGTGAAAAGGTTCAAGAGAGTATACATGAGCTAGAATCAGCTCCAAATTCGCTTGACGCGTATGAAGTTGAAGAAACTCAATTATTTTTGAAATGGATAGAAGATCATCATTTTACCTTTTTGGGTGTACGTGATTATGAATTGTCACAAACGAAAGGGGATCTTAAATTAAAAGCCTTACCGAATACCGGCCTTGGCGTACTACGCGAAAGCTTGCACCCTTCGATCGAGCGTAATATATCGAATATGACACCTGAGGCACGTGAATCAACCTTGTCTTCACGTATTCTGGTGATGTCTAAAACCAATACGTTAGCCACCGTTCATCGTGATGCCTACACCGACTATATTGGAATCAAGCGTTTTAATGCACAAGGTGATGTGATGGGTGAACGTCGAATTTTAGGTTTGTATACTTCGGCTGCGTACAATACGAATCCTAAGCATATCCCTTTTTTACGGCACAAAGTCACACAAGTGATGCAAAACTCGATGATGAGCCCACGCAGTCATGCAGGAAAAGTTTTACTGAATATTCTTGAAACTTTGCCACGCGATGATTTGATTCAAGGTTCGGAAGATGAGCTTTTGCACATGTGCCTTGGCATTTTTCATATGCAAGAACGGCGACGCATTCGTTTGTTTGGACGTATGGATGTTTATCGTCGATTTGCGTCATGTCTTTTGTATATTCCAAGAGATCGCTTTAATACCGATCTGCGAAAAATCATGCAGGGCGTTTTGAGTGAAACATTTCAGACCGATGCCATCACGTTTTCAACGTATTTTTCAGAATCAGTTTTGGCCAGAATACATTTTATTATCCGGTTGAACCCTGGCGATACCACGGATTATGATTTTAAAGCACTTGAAGCTAAAATGATTGAAGTGGGGCGTTCTTGGACAGATGATTTACAGCATTTTCTTTTGAATGATTTAGAAGAAGAAAAAGCCAATGCTTTGTTTCTGCGTTATAAAGATGCCTTTCCTCCAACGTATACCAATAATTTTTCGCCTAAAACAGCGGTATTAGATCTTCAACAGGTGGAAAGTCTGACCGAGTCTAACCCGTTGAGTATGCGTTTTTATCAGTCAGATGATGATGTGGCTGAACGCTTTAGACTTAAAATTTATCAACATGATTTTACACTAGTGCTTTCCGACGTTTTACCGATTCTTGAAAAGCTCGGTATGCGCGCCATCAGTGAGCGACCTTACCGTTTGAACTTGCCGGATAAAGGCGTTGTTTGGGTGAATGAATTTGTCATGCAATACACGCGTGCGTGTAATTTTGACATCGATGTTTTGGAATCCTGTTTTCAAGAAGCGTTTAAACGAATTTGGTTTGAAGATGCTGAAAGTGATGGTTTTAACGAACTTGTGCTTGCTGCGGGTATGGGTTGGCGTCAAATCGTCATGTTACGAACCTATGCTAAATATTTTAAACAAATTGGCTATGCGTTTAGTCAGGATTATATCGAGTCGGCCTTAGTTAGAAACGCTGAAATTACGCGTAAAATAGTCCAGCTTTTTGAATCACGCTTTAGGCCCGATCCAATTGCCCAACGTGATAAAAAAACGCAGGTTATCAAAAAAGCAATTGAAGCTGATTTAGAGCATGTAACCAAGTTAGATGAAGATAAAATTATTCGACAATTTGTTCATACGATCATGAATACCTTGCGAACGAATTATTATCAACAGGATTCAGAAGGCAAGCTTAAAAATTATGTTGCGATTAAGCTAGATAGCCGAGCTATACCGGGAATACCTAAGCCGTATCCGAAGTATGAAATCTTTGTTTATTCTCCAACGTTTGAAGGGGTTCATTTGCGCTGCTCAAAAGTTGCGCGTGGTGGGCTTCGCTGGTCGGACAGACACGAAGATTTTAGAACAGAAGTCTTAGGCTTAATGAAAGCACAGCAAGTTAAAAATGCCGTGATTGTGCCTAGTGGCGCTAAAGGTGGTTTTGTTGCCAAGCGTTTGCTGGTGGATGCTTCACGAGAAGCAATACAAGCAGAAGGCATTGCCTGCTATAAGCAGTTTATTCGTGCACTTTTAGATATCACCGATAATTATGATAAAGCCAGTGAGGTGATTAAACCCAACGCTGTGATTTGTCATGATGAAGATGATCCGTATCTCGTGGTGGCTGCCGACAAAGGTACAGCAACGTTTTCAGATATTGCAAACAGTATTTCACATGAGTACGGTTTTTGGCTGGGTGATGCTTTTGCGTCAGGTGGATCCATTGGTTACGATCATAAAAAAATGGGGATTACGGCGCGAGGAGCTTGGGAGTCTGTTAAACGACATTTTTATGAAGTGGGCATGGATATCATGACCACAGATTTTACCGTGGTAGGTATAGGAGACATGGCTGGAGATGTTTTTGGTAATGGCATGTTGTTATCCAAACATATTAAGCTTGTGGGTGCATTTAACCACATGCATATTTTTATCGATCCGTTACCGAATGCGGCTGAAAGTTTTAACGAGCGTAAGCGCTTGTTTAATTTACCTCGTTCGAGTTGGGATGATTATGATAAAAAATTAATTTCCAAAGGTGGGGGCGTTTTTAGTCGAACAGCTAAATCTATTTCTGTTAGTAAAGAGATGAAGCGTTTGTTTGGTATCGAGCACAACACAATTGAGCCCAACGAATTAATTCGTGTCATGTTACAAGCGGAAGTTGATTTGCTCTGGAGTGGTGGTGTAGGCACGTTTGTAAAAGCCACGACCGAATCATCGTTTGAAGTCGGCGACAGAACAAACGATGCTATTCGTATTGATGCAACAGCTTTGCGATGCCGTGTTGTCGGTGAGGGTGGTAATTTAGGTTTCACGCAGCTTGGACGTATTGAATATGCGTTGCATGGCGGCTTAATTTACACGGATTTTATTGATAACTCGGCCGGTGTGAATTGCTCTGACAAAGAAGTGAACATTAAAATTTTACTCAATCGCTTGGTTGCTGCCAATAAACTTACGTTGCCCAAACGTAATGAACTGCTGGCATCGATGACGGATGAAGTGGCGCATTTGGTTCTTCGGGATAATATTTTACAGACACAAGCGATCAGTCTTTTGGTGAACTTATCTATTCGTGCATTTGATTTACATACGCGTTATTTGAATGCATTAGAAGATTCAGGTCGGCTTGATCGTACCTTAGAGTTTATTCCTGATGAAAAAATGCTGAATGAGCGAAAATTAAGTGGAAAAGGTTTGGCAAGCCCTGAGATTAGCGTGCTACTTTGTTACAGTAAAATTCAGTTAAAAGAAGCAATTTTGGATTCAAATATTCCAGAAGAACCTTGTTTGCTGCCTTACTTACTTAAATCATTTCCTCTGCCATTGCAAAAGCGCTTTAAATCAGCAATTCAGGAGCATCCATTAAGACGAGAAATTATTGCTACTAAATTAAGCAATATTATTGTCAATGAAATGGGCTTTAGTTTTGTGTTTCGTTTGCAAAATGAAACAGGAGCGCCGGCTTCAGCTGTCGTTCGTGCTTACATGATTGCGCGCAATATATTTAATATGTGTTCGATTTGGCAGGAAATAGAAAACTTAAGCGCTTCAATAAAAGCACAACATCAAACGGAAGTGATCATCAGTTGTGTGCGCTTGTTACGACGCACAACCCGATGGTTTTTACGTTGTAAGCGCATGCATCTTGAGATGGATGAAACCATCAATCGTTATGCGAAGAGCCTTGAAGCGTTGAAAAAATCACTTCCGGCTTCGTTAGGCGAAGAAGGTCAAGTGGCTTATATAAAACAAGCCGAGCATTATCGTAGCCTGGGTGTACCAGAAGCCATGGCCTACGAACTTACCTCGAATGGGGCGCTCTTCTTTGCCATGGATATTATTGAAATTTCCCATGAACAAAATATATCGGTGGATCATGTCGGTAAAATGTATTTTGAAATTGGAGCATTTCTTGACTTAGCCTGGGTGCGTAAGCATTTAATCGAACACCCGGTTGAGAATCAGTGGGAAGCCTTGTCTCGCGAGGCTCTACGAGATGATTTAGATTGGCAGCAGCGTGAATTAACCGCGGCGATTCTGAAGCTTGAAGGCAAGAAGAAAACACATCTACAAAGCCTGGACGCTTGGTCTGTGCAGCATGAGGGCTTGATTACGCGTTGGCACCAAATTGTCGCGGAATTACGTGCGAGCACCACGTTAAATTACACCATGTTTTTTGTGGCCATTCGTGAGCTGGTGGATTTAACGCAAACAACAGTTCAGCGCTCATCGGGTGATCAAGCATGCAGTACACGTGATTAAATAAAACAAGGAGCACGTTATGGGAAATAGGAACAAGGACGTTCACGCGTATCCAGGGGGGTATAAATACCTCCATTGGATTGTTGCTGTGTTGGTCCTGGGTATGTTGGGGTTTGGTTTTTTGCTTGGATATCTACCTGATACAATTAAATCAATCTCGTATATGCTGCATAAATCAACTGGCCTTACGATATTTGCGTTGATGGTGTTGAGAGTTGCATGGATTATGTGCATCACAAAGCCGGCTTTGCCGCCTGCCATGGCCCGATGGGAGAATATTTTAGTTACAAGTGTACAGCATAGTATGTATGTCTTTTTATTTGCGATGCCGCTGTCTGGTTGGATAATGGCAACAGCGTCTAATAAAATACCTGTCTATTTTGGTTGGTTCCGTGTACCATTCCCTGGAATTTTACCTGATGAAGCGTTGGCCCACTGGATGCGTGAGGCTCATTATTTCATTGCTTATATTCTGCTGGGGCTGATTGCCCTACACATAGCAGGGGCATTGAAACATCGTTTTGTCGATAAAGATGATGTTTTAAATAGCATGATGCCATGAAATTAGAGGAATGTAATGAGCGAAGCGTGTACGATTGCCTTAAAAAACGTAGGTATGACCTATGGTAGAAAACTTCTTTTTTTAGATGTAAACCTACATCTCAACTCAGGTAATGCCTATGCTTTAGTGGGCGCAAATGGTTGTGGTAAATCAACCTTTTTTAAATTACTCACCGGAGAAGAAGAGTTAACCTCCGGTGATATTATGATCCCTAAAGATGCCAGTGTCGGTTGGCTCAAGCAAGATCAGTTTCGTTATGAAGATGTGGTGATTCGCGACATTGTTTTACAAGGCAAGGCGGAGCTATGGAACGCTTTTCAAGAACGTGATGCATTGTTTGCAAGCGAAACTTGGGACGATGCGGCGGGTTTTAGGCTTGCTGAACTGGAAGAAGTGGTTGCGCATCATGACGGCTACACGGCCGTTTCAGATGCTGAGAGTATTCTTGAGGGCTTAGGTATCGAGCCTAAATATTTTGATAAGCCATTAAAAGCCTTGTCTGGCGGCTATAAATTACGTGTTTTGCTTGCCAAAACACTTTTTCAAAAACCGTCGTTATTATTACTTGATGAGCCTACGAACCATTTGGATATTTTATCGATTCGTTGGCTTGAAAAATTTTTAAAAAATGAATTCAAAGGCTTGTTGGTTTTTATTTCACATGACGTCGATTTTATTAATAACTTATCTGATTATATTCTTGATATTGATTTCGGTGAAGTACGTGCATACAAAGGTAATTACGCACAATTCTTGAAAGAAAAAGCGTTAATTCAAGAACAAAAAATGGTTGAGAAAAAATCAGCTGAAGCAAAAATAGCAGACATGCAGCGTTTTGTTGATAAATTTGGCGCGAAAGCATCCAAAGCATCGCAAGCGCGATCACGTATGAAAATGATCGAAAAAATTGAAATTCCTGATCTTAAAAATTCTTCACGTGTTGCTCCCAATTTTAAGTTTTTACCCGCACGTCCGTCCGGTAAAGAGTTATTAAACGTTGTTGGTTTAAAGAAAAGCTTTAAAGATAAAACTTTATTTGAAAAACTTAATTTTCGAATCACACGCGGAGAAAAAGTTGGCATCATGGGCGTCAACGGTATTGGTAAATCAACCGTCATGAAGCTGATTGCGGGGCATTTAGAGCAAGATTTGGGTGAAATCAACTGGGGGCATGAAGCTCATATCAGCTATTTTTCCCAAGATCATCATGAATTGCTTAATCGCCACATCAGTGCGATCGATTGGTTGACCGAGATGACACGCGGTGCTGACGATCAAAAAATTCGAAAAGCACTCGGTAATATGTTGTTTACCAAAGACGAAGTACACAAAGATATTTTATCGTTAAGCGGTGGTGAGGCTGCACGTTTATTATTGGCTAAAGTGATGCTCGAATCACCCAACGTGATTATTTTAGATGAACCGACCAACCATATGGATCTCGAAAGCATCGAAGCATTGGCTGAAGCGTTGGTAAGTTATACCGGAACGGTGATTTTTGTGAGCCATAGTCGTTATTTTCTCCAGAAAATCGCGCGACGCATCCTCTATTTTAAACCCGGCGGCTTTGTGCTTGATCACAAAGGACGCTACGCCGAGTTTGCAGCAAGCTTAGAGTAGAGCATGGTTTAATTAAAGTCGTAGTGAAGCCTCGCTATCTTGCTTCTCTCGCCGTTGACGAACTTGATGGTCACCGGTATTCGTCTCTTCAGGAGTAAAAAACATTAAATTGAGTGTAGGTGTTATGCACCTATGCTCGTCTTCGTATCGCTGTTGCGCGACGATTGCTCGTGGCTCTAAAGATGTTGTTACGGTAATGCGTGCACCCAAAATCTGGCCGTATTCATCGGTCAAATTATTAAATTCAACGGATGAAACGGCGGGTTTGATAAAACGATGAATGCGTCGACCAGTGCGCTCAAGTACATCACCCACTTCATCCGCCAAGAGAATCCGTAACCCCCGTCCTTGACCACCAAACAAAGGGGCTCTATCTCGGTGATTGATTTTATTTGAACCACGTGAAGTATTTATATAGGCGTGACGCTTAGCTTGTGTGCTTACGTTGTCTAAAAACCGAGGTGAAAAACCACGACCCGTATCTGTGATTTGGATAGAAACCTGATCAGGAATAGATGTGCCATCAATCACAAGTGATAATTGTATACATAAGCTTGCGCATCGGTTGCTATCGTAATACCGAGAAATACATTCATCGATACTATTTTTGATGATTTCGATAAAGCTTACGTTCATCATGTCAGCAGCAGGAGATTTTTCAATGGTATCTTGCTGTTCTGGAGCTAAATGTTGGGTGGCGAGCTCTAGGGCTTCAAACCATCGGAGTTGTCCTGGTATCTCCGTCAGTCCAGCTTCGATTTGGCAGGATAATGTTTTAAATGCTGTAACATCATGTTGATTGTGTTCAGCCGGCAAATCAGTCAGGTACGCTTCTTCAAAAGCATTTACATAGGCGCTGATATCAAGTGTAATAACAACATACCCTGAAGTCATGCATTCCATTTGAATAAATTTTGTCATCTTAATCTCATTTTGAACTAGATGATTTAGGTATAGACCAGGTATGAGATTAAGCAAGTGAGCGATTATATTCTTATGTTTCTTTATGTAAAAATAGCGTGTGTGTTGGGTATGCACATTCAGCGCCGTTTTCGTGAATAATCGCCAAGACTTTCATCAGTATATCTTGACGGACGATTTGATAATCAATACGTTTGGTCGCTTTGGTAAATGCGTCCAATTGAATATCAAGTGATGAAGGTCCAAATTCATATAAACTTACCATGAACGGTTGTTTTTTATCGACGCCCGGATGCTCGCTGAGCATGAGCTTCATTTGTTCTGTGAGTTTTTCAACTTTAGATGCATCTTCGTAACGTACACCTATCATGGTTTTTATGCGTCGATTGAGCATACGAGAAGCGTTCTCTACACTGATCGTTAAGAAAAAGCTGTTAGGCACATAAAGCGGTCTTTTATCAAGTGTACGAATACGTGTGACACGCCATCCAATGTGCTCCACGATACCTTCAATATTTTTATCAGGAGAACGAATCCAGTTGCCTACTTTAAAGGGTTTGTCCATATAAACCACAAGCCCACCAAAAAAATTAGCGAGCAGATCTTTTGAGGCAAATGCGATACCAGCACCACCAATACCACCAAAAGCTAATAAACCTGAAATAGGGAGGCCAAATAATTGCATAATACCCATGCCGCTAATCGCAACAACTGCAATCACAAGAAGCAACGCTAAAGCATGGACCATGGTTTCATCGAGATCTTTATTACGCTTGGGTGCTTCTTGCAGGGTGAGGGTTTCAACTTTACGAATAAAACGAATCGTAGCCCAAGTGATGGCAAAAATAATACCGGATTTTTTAACAGGAACTAGATAAGCAAGAAACACAGCGTAGGACTTACTCGAAAAGATAATCGCTAGAGCAATCGATAGTCCAAGCAACCAGATAAGAAAAGCCATCGGTTTATATAAAGCTCGTAATAACGCCTCCGGATAAAGCAGTTGTTTTTGTTCGGCCTTGGCTGCGAGCTTTTCCATCGTACGAGACGAGCATACATGGGCCACCATTGTGCATAAAAGTGTTAAAACAACATGGAGTGTCCATAGGTGTTCTGTAAGAAATTTTTCGAGATGTACCATATAAATTATATCGCTCTAATTTAGTGCAAATTGATAGTGTAAAGGATTGCTTGTGATAAAACAATTTTTTGAATTTTTTTATATTCATGATACCCCAGCTTTCTCACAATCTTATCCCCAGAATTTGTGGATAAACATAAAAAAAGCCTCTGAGATAACGCGATGACTTCTTGTTGATTTCCTGTTGAATGCTCGAAAAGCCGGATTTTTATTGAGATCTTTTTGTGGAAAAGTTTTTTTCGTCTAAGCTTAAAGTAGATAATGTTATGCTTATAAGGCGATTTATGTTTAGATATCGAGCGATCACGGCAAATTGCGGTAACGCGACTCTCGGTCAACAAGCGAGTGACCAAATCGCTGCGCTATTGAAAGCACCGCTTGATTTTTGTGTAATTAATTGTCAAGAAGTTCATTTTGATAAGGCAAAAAAAGAGTTAGAGCAAGCTCTGACAAAAGCTGGTTTAGAGGGGTATTCCGTTACGCTTGTCGGAAAAATGACGACGCCAACGAAAATGGATAGCCCTACGGATATTCAAAATGCGCTATTGGGTAATACAGGGATGGCGAGTTTTATAATTCATAAGGATGATATAAAAATTCATGTTGATTCAGTTGATGAGGCTAGGCGAAACCCGTGGGCCAAAATGGGAACCGCGTATAACAAAGGTGGGCTTGTAAGTCGCTGTACAGTGACGAAAGCATCTGATCCATCTGAAGTGATTAATCTTGAGTTGGTGAGCGGGCACTTAGATTCAAATAAAATCGCAGAGCGAGCACAAGACTGGAGGGTGATTCAAAAAAAACTTACACCTTCATCAAAAAAAATTACAGATTTTAAGGCATTAAGCGAGGCCATTCCGCAACTTAGACTCAGCGGTTATGATGCCAACACGCGTAATAAAATGATTGATGGAACAGCTGTTAATCTTTGGCTTAGAGATACTACAGATGCATTTGAGTTAGATGGGTTAAAACAAGTGATCTTGGGTGACGCGCGATACAGTGCTGACTCTACTTATAAAACCGAAGATAAAACCAGTGCAACAGCGCCCAGTCCTGTAAAAAAACGTCAAGGGTATGCTAAAGGAGGTATGCTCGATTTTGTTGATATTCTTGATGGTACAAAAAAGCATGATTCTACAAGCGTGATTATAATTGGATCCGGTGATGATTCAACACAACGCGATCATGCGGTTGTGATCAGTCCAGAACAAACCTACACAACAGCCACATCTTTTGATCATACACGCGACCAGATGGCAGCGATGCTTCTACAAGCGGCACCCACGCTCGCAAAAGATATTCGAGCTTTGGAGAAGAGCCCTGAAAATGAAAAAAAATTACTGGATATCTATTATATTTTTCTAAGTCGAGAGGGCTTGTTAAGCCAAGCATTTGATATTTTTCAAGAAAAGCTACAGGTGATACAGCGTGTGAATAAACAAGCGCCAGAAGATAAGAACAAGGTGCAAGTTCAACTATTTCCAGCCGAGCAAACAGGGTCTTGGTTTCAGTCCGTTTCTTTGGATAATTTTAAATCTGAAGTAAATAAGATTCAACGGCAGCAAGAAGCCACAAAACATAAAATCAAAACAATAACAGATCAGTATCCAAGTCGATTTAATACCATAAAGGCAAAATTTTGGCATGCTGCTCATGAAAAGTCCGATGGTAAACCTCAAAAAACGGTCATTGAAGCAGAAATTTGGGATTTGGAGAAAGCCTCTAACTTTTACACAACAAAATACAGTCATGAAACATGGTATAAGGCGCCCGAAAAAACAGACGAAGGCAATGTCAGGGTTCCTTTTCCTAACCCAAAAACAGCGCTTGAGTTTGGTGAAGCACTTGCAAAAAAAGGGCTTTGCTTGATGATTATTGATGATGCAACAGGGGATGTGCTTGCATATTCTTATGGTGATGGCATATTAAATCAAAATAAAGAACAGCGAACAGTGGATGATATCCGGTCGGATATTCTGGCACACAAAAATCCAAGTCCATTAAGTCCATAGCATCAAGATACGGTGCAGTTAAATGAAGATTCTATTTCTTGTTCCTCGGATACTTCGATAACTTCAGTCACGACTTTTTCTGTCGATACACTATGACGCTCTGATAGTCGAGCGATGGCCCGTGTTAAGTTAGACATATCGGCCAGCGACATTCTATGGTTTGGATTGTATTCTGTACTATTGTTCACCATGTTTTTGAAGGCCTTGGCTGTTATTAGCGGAACAGAAGCGACTTTGGCCATCATGGTTTCAACGATGTCAATTTCGTGTAATTTATTGGGTTGAGTCACCGTGATTATAGCAAACACGGTAGCACCCATAGCATAAATATCAGTTTTTTCCGTATGATGACGATTTATTCCTTCTAGTAACTCAGGTGCTGCATAATCTTGGGTACCACACGGTGGCAAGATCTTTGATTGTTTTATCGTTGTAGAAAGACCAAAATCACATAATTTAGCTCGCATATGATGATCGAGAAGTATATTCTCAGGTTTGATATCGCGATGTAAAATATGCATGGTTTGATGCAGGTAGGTGAGTGCATCAATAATATTTTGCGTGATTGAAATACGGATGTTCAGCGATAAGATTGTTTTTTGATCTGGATCCATGAGGGAATGAAATAAATCTTTACCGTTTATATGCTCTAGGATGAGGTACACATCGTTATTAGGCTGAGGACTATGGTAGCGCGCCAATGCACGTACAATATTGGGGTGAGATAAAGACAGGTGTAACGTTATTTCGGCTTCAAATTCAATTTCTTCATGAGGTTTATTTACAATTTTTTTGATCGCAACCGGCTCACCGTTCATTCTGCCAAAATAGACCCGACCAAAGCCACCACAGCCTAATACATGTGCGAATATGACCTCATCTTCGCGGACACGAGGTAATACTTCTGGCTCAGCTGCTGACTCTTTAAAAAATGAATACATGATGATTCACCGTGTGTTTAATCTAGATTGAATATGATCGCGTAAGAGGCGAAGCCTAGCATAAAAAATAGACATAATCTATCTATGGGTTGAATTTTTGGGGACAGACTTAAGCTTGTTTTCTATGTTGCTTTTTTAAGTGAATGTGTGGGTTGTAGTTCAGTAGGGTTATTTGATCCATTAAAAAACGACCACATATTCTGAATAAATGCAGGGCACCAGTCAGAATTTGTTGATTCCAAGGTAGCTTCTTGTTTATCTTGGTTTTCTGGTCCTACATCATTTAAAGCAGCCAAAGCAGCGTGACCCTGTGCGCCTGCGTTTTCGAGTAACGCAATGGTTTGCGTATGTCCTCCTGCAATTGCCCAATCCAGAGGGGTGTATTGATGCAATTCGGTGTATGATTCATGATCTTCTGGCAGTTGAATGCCTAAATTGACATCAGCACCTTCAGAAATAAGCAAGGCCACGATATCGTGATGACCTTGAGATGCAGCCAGCAATAAAGGCGTTTCGTGATAGGGGGTTACGGCATGAATCAGGCTTTTATCCTGAGTTATCATGTGTTGAATAGCGGTGAGTTGCCCCGCACTGGCCGCAAGATGTATGAGGTGAGTTTGATTGGGTACTGGCTTGGGGGCGGGAACATGAAGAGCAACGCCTGCATCAATAAGGTATGCGCGCGCATCTTCATAGCCCAAGGCCTCAGCAACATGAAGTAAAGTATATCCAGCTTCGTTGAAGTGGCTGAGTAACGTGTGATGATGTGCCATGATGAATCGAATCATAACCAAAAACTCAAGGTTGTTGATGTTCACGATCTGTTTGAAATCGGTTAACTGCATATGCATATATTCAGCAAGGCATGTCTTGGTTACTGGGTTGTTATTTTTTGTTGGATTATCAAATCGGTTCTGATCTAAACATAAAAGCGTCCGAATCATGGCGGTGGTTTGAGGTTTTCGATGACTCCAGCTATTTAAATAAAGTATGATATCGGATAGGTGCTTATCATGCAGCCATGCATCACTTGCAAATGAACCTCGTCGCAGAGAAAAATCGACATCAATACAAATCACCTGGTCATGGTAGATAAGAAAATTTTTGTTGCCACAGGCATCTGTTATAATATTGTTTGTTTCTTGATAAATTTCAATAATTTTTTCGGCAATTTGTTGATCAGAGGCCGGTGTATTTCCAAAATAAGGAATGAGCCACGCACTTCCGTTTATTTTTTGTGCGGGATAAGCAGGATTATGAATATTCCATTTTCTTACCGCGCGATCAGCGTTGTTGAGCGCATTCTCGGAGTCGTCTAAGCTGAGCTTAGGTTTTTTTAATACCCATTGGCCTGTAAAATAATCCGTACTCATAGTTTCTTTAGATAGATATGTTTGGTTATAGCTCCCTGAACCTAAGTTTTTCCATTTTGTTGTATGTACAAATGTTTGTATATTCTGATCGAGCATGATCTATTTACTTCCTATTTTAGCTTGTGGTGGTTCGCGTTTAGATTACGTTGATATTACACTGTATCGTCCATCATTCATCAAGGTATTCGTTTATGTACGATCAAATTCGTAAGTTACTCCAGCGATTCGCATAAACAAACGTTGCTCATATGGGCTTCTGCTTATGGGAATTTGATTATTGTACAATATTTAATTTCAAAACATGTTGATTTGCATATTGATTTGAATGCAATAACTTATTGCCCGGGTCATTCTGCTCATGGGATGACGGCTCTTCACTGGGCTTATGGACGTGGTTATTATGATATCGTGCATGCTATATTACTCAAGGTGCCGATGTTAATGCATCAGCATTTAAGATCATAAAACGTCTCTGCATTGGGTATATGAAGTAGGAACGTACCCAAGCTTAAACATGTTGGTAGAACACGGAGCTGTGGACACGCGTGTGCATGGTGAGTATGTATTTGAAAAGGCAATTAAAGATGGCCGCTTGGATGTTATTAAGCTCTTGTCTGAAAGCCAACCTCATTTTTGGAAAAAAAATAAGCACCTTATCATTACCTGGATCGGTTTAGCCGCAGGTCGTATGAGAAAAGATGGTTTTGATGGTCATAGCCTTTGGGAGCCAGGTTGGCCTGATGTGGTTGAATATTTAGCATTAAATGCTGCGACACATGGTATAGAATTAAATCATCGCTGGACGATTAATCTCGAAAAATCTAAGACATGGTTTACACGTACCAACCGATTGTCGAGTGTCTTTGAGCTTATTTCAAGCGGTGCTGATATAGATGAACTTATTCATAAACCAGGTCATCCTAGTCATGGAAAAACAGCGGTAGAATGGGTCTATGCTCGTGAGCGTTATATTGAAATGGGGCTATTATTAGATGCCGGTGCACGTGTCATTTTAGCTGTAAGAAAAGGTTATAAAAATATTGTTCAATATTTAATTGAAAAGGGCGAAAATGTCAATGCGGTGGTGAACCCAGCCGGACAGCGTCAGCATGAACAAAAAATCCGTCTTGCGCTTAGCCTACGAGGCGAGTCAATTCGAGATAGTTGAGATACTCCGTGATGCCGGAGCTCGGGAGTGGCCGTATGAAGCCGCAAACATTTGGAGTGCTTGCTCTTTTTTTAACATGCCAATGACGCGAGATAATCGTTGTTGGATATTATCCACTGAATCTGATGAATCGATTTAATTAAATTAAATTAAATTAAATTAAATTAAATGCATTGATTTCAGCAAAAGCTTAAATAATCTTCTAAACTTTAGATTGACAACAAAATTATTGAATTTTAATATGTTATATAGTTCGTGTGTTTCTATATTAGAATAACCAAATATTGGAATTAAGAATGCCTTCAAGAATATTAATTGCAGAAAAAATGGCTGAATTTTTGGGCGCTATGTCTCATCCTAATCGCATTAGAATCATTGAGGATTTATACGCAGGTGAGCAAGATGTGAACGGTTTGCAAAGCATTCTGGGAACAAGCCACTCAACGGTTTCTCAGCACTTATCTGTTTTAAAAGCCAAAAAAATTGTTAAGTATCGTAAAGAAGGTAACCGTGTTTTTTATCGTTTGTCACAGCCAGAACTGGCACGATGGTTGCTTCAAGGGCTTGCTTATATCGAGGGAGGGTTACAATCGGAAGCACAGCTTCGCTCGGCTGTAGATGATGTAAAGAGCCACTGGGGCCATATGCCAAATCATAATAAATAGGAGAAAGAAGCTCATGAAGACGTTAACCAAAGAAATGCAAGAAGCCATGACGCCAGCAATAGCGCTTGATTTACTTAAAAAAGGTAATCAGCGATTTATTAATAATTTAAAAATTAATCGCAATTTATTGCAACAAGCCAATGAAACATCCGATGGTCAACATCCATGCGCTGTGATTTTAAGCTGCATCGATTCTCGAACATCGGCCGAATTAATTTTTGACCAAGGTTTAGGTGATATTTTTAGTGTGCGTATTGCAGGCACGGTTATCAACGATGATATTTTAGGTAGCATGGAGTTTGGATGTAAAGTTGCAGGGGCAAAACTTATTGTGGTGTTAGGACATACGCAATGCGGCGCAATTAAAGGCGCTTGTGATCATGTGGAAATGGGGCATTTGACCGGCTTATTAAATAAAATACAACCGGCTGTCAGCGAAGAAAAAACCATTATGACAAATCGTACCTCAAGTAACAATGCGTTTGTAGAAAAAGTCACAACGATCAGCGTACAAAATACGGTACAAGCGATCATGGATCGCAGTTCGATTCTAAAAACCATGATTGATGCTGGGGAATGTGGCATTGTGGGCGGAATTCATGATATATCCACCGGTGAAGTGACGTTTTATCCTCGTGATAACTAAACATTCATACGTTTGTTAGGGGAAGATCCGTGTACTATAAAAATCAACGTGTTTTATTGGCTTCAAAACATGAAAAAGAAAAGGCAATTGCCGATATTTTTCATGATCAACTTGAATGCCATGTATGTGTTGAGGATTTTGATACGGATCAATTTGGCACATTTACGGGTGAAATAGAACGGCCGCTCACACCGTATGAAACCTGTCTATTAAAAGCGAAACATGCGGGTGAGCAGTTTGGTTATAACCTAAGTGTCGCCAGTGAAGGAAGTTTTGGCTTCCATCCTTCCTCGCCGTTTATTCCGAGCGCTCATGAAATTATGGTGTTTATCGATAAACAGCGTGGTTGGGTGATTGCAGAGCAATTAGTCAGTCAAAACACAAACTATGCGATGATGACGATCGATGCGTCGACGCAATTGGATAATTTTTTGAAGCGTGTTGATTTTCCACGACATGCCTTGGTGCTGCAAACAAAATCAAACAACGCGATCATTGCCAAAGGCATCAAAACATCGTTGCATTTATCCGATGCTTTAAAACAAGGATTTCAAGTAGAACCAGAGTTAGTGCTTTCAACCGATATGCGCGCCATGATGAATCCAACACGAATGAGCGTTTTATCCGAGCTTGCAGACAAATTAGCTGTTAGAATAGGGCATCTTTGCCCCCAGTGTAAAACACCAGGATTCGGGTTTAAATCGACAAAAGGTAAACTTCCGTGCAGTATATGTGGCCTTTTAACGTCTTTATATGAAAAAGAGGTGTGGGCTTGTATACAATGTCAGTATAACGAAGCGCGGCTCAGGACAGATGGTTTGAATTGCGCTGATCCGGGATGTTGTATTGGGTGCAACCCTTAATAATTTTATTTAATATTTATTTAATATATTAATACCATAGAGGTAGAAATTTTTATGACCATGTCACATCTTTTGCAAAATGCTTTTAAACTTGCTGAAACTTCACTCGGGGCCAATTTAGAAAAAATTAATCGTATTAATGTCTTCCCTGTAGCGGATAATGATACAGGTTCTAATTTATTTCGTACCGTCAAAGGTGTTGCGGATGGTTTAAATCCACTTGCTTCAAGCAGTGATTTGCTTGAAGCTTACACCCAGGGTATTTTTTTGAAAGCCAGCGGTAATTCAGGCATGATGTTTTCGATGTTTTTGTCGCATTTTACAGCGTGCTTATCGTGTGACTCAGTATTAAATCTCTCTCAACTTGCGCAGGCCTTGCTTACGGCCAGCCAAAAATCAAAAGAACAAATTGATGACTTTGTACCCGGAACGCTGATTTCCTATCTTGAAAGTGTTGCACTGGGCCTGCTGGAGTCAACCACGCTGACGTTGTCTGAGCAAGATTTTAGTCATTTTACTGCGTTACTTACGACACAGTTAAATCAAACATCCAACGATAATCCCTTTTTACACGATGCAACGCTTGTCGATGCAGGCGCTATGGGCATGCACTATTGGCTTACTGGCTTTTTAGCCGGCTTATGCGAAGTGCAAAAAGAGCGCATAATTTCAGATGAAGCGACCGATTCACCGGGCGTAACTCAGTGTGAATCAGTTCATTGGGAAACCAAACCTAATTATACTTATTGTGTTCAAATGACGCTAAGTATTTCTGAGCAGATGCAATCACAGCTTTCACAAGATTTAGCGGCTGATGGTGATTGTAATTTAAATCTTTACCGACACGGTCAAAGTCGTGTTCATGTGCATACCAATGATTCTAAAACGTTGTTTAAAAAAATCATGACGTATGCTGATGTAACGGAAGTTAAGATAGAAAACATGATGATGCAATATCAAGCGAATCAATCCAAAGGTGGCATTGCCATTGTGACCGATTCTTCTGCTGATATTCCGCAAGCTATTTTGGATGAACATGCCATTCATCGTATACCTATTACGATTACACACGGTCGACAAGTGATGCTCGATGGTTTGACGGTGGATCAAGTTGATTTAGCCTCAAGAATGCAGTCAGATTCCGATTATCCTAAAACAGCAAGCCCTTCGTTAGGCATGATTAAAGATACGTTCTCCTGGCTTTCAAAAACGCACGAGCATGTTATCGTCGTGGCAATTAGCTCAAAAATGAGTGTGACATACCAAGCATTTAAAACCCTGGCCAATGAATTTCGTAATATTTCGGTGGTTGATAGTCGCACAACGTCTGGGGCGCATGGTTGGCTTGTTGCCTCAGTTGCGGATCTTGCTAAAAAAGGCTTGAGTGTTGAGCATATCTTAGCAAGAACACAAAAACTGATAGAAAACATCAAAGTGTTTGTTTTATTGAATGATTGTGATGCGATGGCTAAAAGCGGTCGATTTGGTCGGGCAAAAGCTTGGGTGGCCCACACCATGAAATTAAAACCCATTGTTGGTATTAACCCCGATGGCGCAGGTGTTTTACTTGGAAATGCCATGAGTCTACCTAAGCAATTAGAAAAGCTGTTTAAAATGATTCAGAAAAAACATGAGCAGAGTCCGATTCGTCGCTTCAGTATTTTACATGCGAATAACCCCGTTCATGCGCGTGAGTTAGAAGCTGAACTTGAACAAAAGCTTGCATTAAAGTCTTCAGGAATTATGCCTGTTTCTGCTGTGATCCAGCTTCATGCCGGCGAAGGCGCTTTAGCCGTTGCTATCGAACAAGGGAGTGTTCATGATTGTGTTGAATAATTTGTTGTTTAGTTTGTGCCTCATGCTGGTTGCCTGGGGCATTTATTTAAAAACAAAAAATCCAGCCTTGATTGATATCTTTTGGGGGCTCAATATTTGCGCCATGGGGCTTATCTACTTGTTTATGCGTGATACAAATACGCTCACGTGGATCGCAGGTGTGCTGCTTGTGGTTTGGGCTACGCGTTTATCACTTTTTTTATTGTTCACACGAGGCGTTAAAGGCCATCGTGATCCACGTTATGAAGCCTTAGCAAGCGATTGGAAACAGAAAGCTTTGGGTTTTTTGGGGCAGTATATGCTACAAGGTCTGTTGGCTTGGGTGATCGCGTTGCCTTTTTTTACACTTCAATACGTACAAAATATTCATGCGATGACCTATTTAAGCGTTATTTTGATTCTTGTTGGAATCATAGGTGAATCTTTGGCAGATTATCAGCTTTACATGCATAAGCAGCGCGGAAAAAAAGAAGTTTTAAAGCAAGGCCTATGGCATTATTCACGTCATCCCAATTATTTTTTTGAATGCATGATCTGGCTTGGTTTCTCGGTGATGGGTGCAAGCTTGGGGCTTGGTTTAATCTCGCTACTTTCGATTACAACGCTTTTTTGTATTATGTGGTTTGGGACGATTCCAATGACGGAAGCCCAATCGCTTAAACGACGAAAGGATTATCCAGCCTACATGGAAACGACCTCATGTTTTTTTCCTTTGTATGCTAAATCTAAAACTAAGCCATAAGTTTATTTAAAAAAGCACAAAATCCGTTG
>JAACPN010000020.1 GCA_009995425.1 Legionella sp.
ATTCGATGCACCCTGCCAATAAGCCTGTAGGCCTGAGGCATGAAAATAACACCTCGTTTTATCATGATCATTGGCTTGAAAAGACAGGCATGTGTAATTTTTAGGTTGTTGTAGCAAGCTTTGTAAAACACCTCCTGTTGCTTCATCAAAAACCGTCATTTTGACCTTATGCTCTGCAAGCAGCATCGATAATTGTTCAGATGCTGTTTGTTCGGGTGGTGCAATAATATAAGCCGAAATCAAAGGCTCAATCACGCCACGTACCTCCGCCACACAACTTGGTTCACACCGCACTTTAAATAGTAAATAAGGTGTTTGCAAACAATAACCCATCTGACAGGTTATCCCCTCTAAAGCATGCTCCAATATTTCAGCTATTTGGCCCTCAGCAACACCAAACAAACGCCACGTTAAGATTGCTTTTTTGCTTGAATCAATGAGTTTTTTTAACAACGGTAAAGCATAGGTTTGAAACATCGGCATGCATTCGTTCGGTGGCCCAGGTAATAAAATGAACAACTGCTTACCTTGACGATAAGCACATCCCATCGCCGTACCATGAGCATTAGGAAATAACGTTGCGCCGTCTGGAAACAATGCTTGCTGACGATTGCCATCGTTCATAAGAAGCTTAGCGCGCGTAAGACGCGCTTCAACATGGCACAGCGCATCGGCATATTCAATCAGCGCTTGATTAAGATAACGTGCCAATGCAAAACGCGTTCTATCATCTGATGTAGGGCCTAGACCACCGGTGATGACCACCACCTGATGCTTGTTTCCTAAAAATTTAAGTGCCTCAACAAGCTCGTGCTCTTTATCACCACACACCACATGCATGCCCATAGACATCCCCTCAGAACTCAACGCACGTGCGATGATCTGAGATGACGTATTTAATGTATCCCCGTGGGTTAATTCATCCCCTGTTGCAAGCAACCCGATGGTCATGGCTAAACACTCCTTATGAGCTTATCTTGGGAATATGGTCATCTAACCATGTCAATATAGCTTTCCGCACGTCAACATGCGCTTGATCTAAACTTTGTATACAAATAAAAGCAACACCCGGATCACGATGTGCATAAGCTAATTTAGCTTTAATTTTTGAGCATGTATGGTGCGTTGCATGCACACTCACAGCTTTTAAAGTTTGATGGAGAATCAACTGTTTATTTTTAAACCCTAGATGATAAACCAATGAAATACTCCAAAACTGTTCCAAAGCGCGTATTGGATAATTTAGATTTTGAACCAAGAGCTCGGGATGGTCCTCAAAAAAATCAACAAACACCTGTTTAACCAGCGGAAATGGTACGTGAGGCAGATGTAAAAATTTACGCGTGTAACCAGCAAGCTTCGCGCTATTTTCTTGATACTGACGATGAGGCGCGATAGGCTTTGATGACAAAATACGAGGCAACCTACGTGTAAAAAATTGCTTCCATTTATGCGCATACTGTGTTTTCCACACAGCACGCACAACAGGCTTACCCTTTTGAAAAAAATCGGTGGGCTTCACAAAACGCACCAAAGCACAATCATCGTTTAAATAAATAAAATGCTCCGAAAGCCCCGGAATGCGCCACAGCATGGACTCAATACTTAAGCTATTAAACGATGGCAAATATTGCTCAAAACCCTGAAAGATGTCACGGTGATCAATCATCTTTATACGATGTTCATACGAAGTGCCTTGCATGGCTTTGATGACTGACGGCGTTTGACCGTCGGTTACAACATAAATGGTACGCAACCAAGGGGCAAAATAAAGTAACGAACGCAAGCAATAATTAATTTCACCGGAAGAATCAAAGCGCGTTGGAGCCGCAGCATCATCAACCGTATTATTTTGATCTAATTTTAAATAAGATTTTAGATAGGTTTGACGTTTTTTTCGATGTATAAAGTCTGATCCGTCTACCCAGGTTACAACTGCATCAACAACCACCAAGGCGTTCCTCACGTTATTATGACAACAACGCTTCAAAAGAAACTGCTGCCTTGGCTAGTGTACACCAAAACAGCAATAAAAGTTTATTCTTGAGTCGTCGCATCTTCCATCGCATCAGAAGATGGTTCTACTGGCGCCATATTCATACCCTCGTCCGAAGATGTAGACGTAGATGCTGCAGGAGCGACCATTTGTTCCTGTGTTTGAGACTGCATATCATCGGCCTGAGCTTCCGGTTTTGGGGCTTTATTATCACCACATGCACTGATCATGAGTGCCATCATGCCTGTGGCAGCTATCATCGCGAAACGTTTCATTCTCTTCTCCATGTTATTAAATAAACAACTCACTCAATTAGTCTAGCAAAATCTCAGGCGAAAGAAAGCTATCCAGACAAGGTGATAGCATAGTTTATACGATCCCGTTATAATGAACAGCTTTTTAACATCATAGGTTTTTCTCTCGTGAAAGCATGGTCGTCCGAAAATATTTCCACCTTTGCACTGATATTGCTTATCACGGGCGCCATCGACAGTATCCGTAATTTACCTGCAGCAGCCTTGTTTGGCTCGACGCTTATTTTCTTTTTCTTACTGGGCGCTCTTATCTTTTTAATTCCTATCGCATTGATTTCAGCAGAACTGGCCTCTACATGGCCAGAAGAAGAAGGAGGTGTGTACAGCTGGGTAAAGCATGCCTTCGGTGACGCCATGGCTTTTTTTACCATATGGCTCCAGTGGATCAATACGTTAGTTTGGTATCCAACCATATTATCGTTCATTGCGGGTACGCTTGCTTATTTAATCAATCCAGCGCTTGCGCACAACAAGATTTATCTTATATCTGTTATTCTTACTGTTTTTTGGTCGCTCACGCTTTTAGGATTAAACGGCTTGCGAGCCTCGGCTGCTTTTGCAAGCTTTTGTGCCGTGGTCGGTATGATTGTTCCCATGGGCATGATGATTATACTTGCGATTATTTGGTTATGCGAAGGCCATCCTATTGCGATTGATTTGAGCCCAAACCACCTGATTCCTCATTGGAGCGATACGCACTCGTGGGGATCACTTACAGCAATAGTAACATCCTTTCTTGGTATGGAGCTTGCCGCTGTTCATGTGCGTAACGTCAAAGACCCACAAAAAAACTTTCCTCGCGCCATGCTCTTTTCTGTTATTTTAATTTTAACAACCATGATTTTAGGATCACTCGCCATCGCTTTTGTTCTTCCGCAAGAAAAGATTAGTTTGGTCCAAGGCGTGATGCAGGCCTTCACTAATTTTTTTGACGCTTATCATCTGACACCCATGATGCCCGTGATCATCATCATGCTTCTTTTAGGCAGCTTAGGCGGTATGGTGAATTGGATCATATCGCCCGCCAAAGGCTTGCTACTTGCTGCTGATCAAGGCTTCTTACCGCCCTGGCTTTACCGTCTTAATAAACACGGTATTGCGTCACGCGTTTTGCTGCTGCAAGCCACGCTGGTCAGCGTGCTATGCGGTGGCTTCTTTTTATTGCCGTCGATTAATTCGATTTATTGGTTATTTACCGCACTCAGTACCGAGCTTTACTTAGTCATGTATCTCTTCTTATTTATTGCGGCCATTCGTTTAAAACAAACCTACGCAAATCGCCCAAGACACTTTACCGTTCCTGGTCGTCATATTGGGTATTACGCAACCTGTGCATTGGGGCTGGTGGGTTGCTTGATCAGTTTAGTTGTCGGATTTTTTCCACCTGAAGAAAGCCTGGAAATGGGGAGCACACTTCAGTTTCGCCTCATATTTATCGGCGGAATTATCCTCATGATGCTACCCGCTGGGCTATTATATTTTTATCGACAAAAACGCTTCTCTAAATAAGCTTGCAGGCCTTGATGCACGGCTTCGAGGCTTCGGTTACTCATCACCAAAATAACATCACCGGCTTGCGCCTCATCGCCCACAGCATGCACGAGTGCCTCAATCGAGTTAAATACACACCAAGCTTCAGGATAAGGCATCGGTGGGTTTTCTGAGCCATTTTTTTCCCGATTTAACACATAGACCCGATCGGCATATCGTAGCGACTCCACGGGCCGCGCACCGTGCACGCCTGTGCGCATACTGTATGACGCAAACTCTATAATGGCTAAAACACGTGCATGTTTATCACGTAACTTAATGGCTTCCACGGTTTTTTGCATAGCGGTTGGATGATGTGCGAAGTCATCGTAGATCTTTATTTGATGAGCATTCATCCGTACTTCCAACCGACGCTTCACAGGCGAAAATTGCTCTAACGCACGCGCAGCAACTTCTGGATGAACACCGGCGTATACACTGGCGGCTAATGCAGCTAAAGCATTTTCAATATTAAATTGCCCCATAAGCCCCCAATGAATATCAGCCACAGGCTCGTCATGATGAAATACTCGAAAGTGCTCACCTGATGTACCTAATAATTCAGCGCGCCACACAGCGCTTCCTGAACAGGCCATCGTGGATGTATGACTATACGTACCTCTCGCCATAACCGCATTTAATGCCTCATCATCACGGGGATAAAACACTTCACCTGTTGATGGGATTGTTTTTAGAAAATAATGCACTTGCTGCTGAATCGCAGCTAAATCTGAATAAATATCAGCATGATCAAATTCAAGATTATTAATAATTGCACATCGGGGACGATAATGCATAAATTTAGGGCGTTTATCAAAAAACGCACTATCATATTCATCTGCTTCAATCACAAACCACCGCCCCTTACCTAAGCGTGCGCTTGTCTCAAAATTCGTAGCAACACCTCCGATTAAGAAACCTGGCTCTAAATTGGCCTGCTCTAGAATAAAAGCAAGCATCGAGGTCACCGTTGTTTTACCATGCGTTCCCGCAACAGCAATCACTTGATAATTTGATAAAATATTTTTCGCAAGCCATTCTGGACCTGATATATACGGTTTACCTGCATCCAGGACCGCCTCCATCACAGGCATACCCCGCCTTACAGCATTCCCAACGATCACGCAATCAGCGCTTAAAGCATCGGCTGTATCATCATAACCTTCGGTCCAGGCAATCTGCTTGGCCTCCAAAAGTGCACTGACTGGAGGGTAACAATTCGCATCGCTACCGGTTACTTTAAACCCTGCTTCACGCGCCAGCAAAGCCAACGCGCTCATGAACGTCCCGCCAATTCCTAAGACATGCAGATGCATGAGCATGCTCTCCAATTAAAATTTATTTATATATTATAGGATATAGATGAATGCATAGGATGTAATTCTTGAAATATATTTGTCGCTAAATCCTCAACTGCAGCTTTTTTATCAAGATTATAAAGCAGATTAAACTCGCGGTAGAGCGGACTGTTATTATAAAGCTCAACAATACACCGCTCTCTGGTGCGTGATTCATCTTGATTAGCATGCATGCTTTGATAAATTTTTAACGCGATGATGCCTTCTTTCATTAATTGCTGCTCCATATATTCAGCAACAAGGCGACGTAATGACTGTTGACATGTATCCCAAGCCGCATGAAGCCTAACATCTTCCCACGGAGAGCATGCTTTCCCAAGACTAAAAAAAGCCGTAGCCCGCCCACGCTCTTTCATCACAGGGTCGAGCTCCCGCCACTGTTTAAATAAAGCGGATTGTTTCATTTCTTTGGCTGAAGAAACATCATGACACATGTATTTAGCCAGCCCGAGAGAGAAAGCATAAAACAAACAATCTCCCCCACCAGGATTATTCAAATATGTACGCTGCTCTAACTCACCAACCACAGGCTCTGTGCCTAACATCGTGGTCCAGTGCGTACCTCCGTGATTGATGAGTTGGATATAATTCGAGCCTCGTAATTGATTACGATCTGTTTTGCCTGGGTTAAAATGAGCAACATGGCCAAAAGCATCAACGCGTACACGTCCAGATACTTTGACAACACGATAGGGTATATCAAATAAACGAGACAAATAATGAACATGAAGCTCGGTACCCCAATGATGTCGTGTTCGAATACGATGAACCCCTGTAATCAACGATGAATGTGGATTAATCGCCACGTGTGTTTGCATTTGCGCCAAAAGTTCAGGCGCGACCCCATACAGTAACGTTAAATATCGTTCTAAAGAATCAACATCAAGCGTGGGCGTAGGTGAACCGACAGGTGATGGAGGATAAATCGAGTCCTTGGAGTCAGAAGCGAAAAGATGTTGAGTGTGCACCTGTGATGATGTACGCGCTCCGAAAAAGCGCGCGGCTGAGTACATCATGCCCGAAAACGAAAGCGTCACACCCAACGCAATGCCCCATGGCCCCGCACACAGCAATAATAGACTCAAACCAAGCACACCACCAGCAATACCCGGTATCACCCAATGATTCATCACCTGCAAAAAAAACATGGGTGAAATGCTATCCGTTGTTTTTTGAGTACCTGTCATGCCTAGGCTCCCTGCCCCAATTTACTCCAATCTACCCTAATCTTCCTTTAATGTTCATTGCATCATCTTTGAGGCCACTCGGTTTTTTATAAATCTGCACTTGCTGAACCACAGGCAGAAGCCATGGACCTGAAACTTCATACGTATAACCACTAATTTTTTCCATGCCTTGATTAATTAATTTGCTCGCTACCCACGTTGCAATACCCGCGACAGGCCCTCCAGCTATGGTTGCTACAACGGGTAAGCTCGCCGTAATATGAGGTGATATATGTAACGACATATCATAAAGCTGTTTATCTAAGTTCAGTGAACCCTTCATCGTTGCACGTGCAACAGGACCATCAATCGCACTGTCTTCTGTATCCATAATTCCATGGGCCAGCACAAAATTTCCTTCAAATTTATCAAAACTATAACCTGATTTTGATAAATCACTAAAATCTAATTTCAGACGCCTAGGAATGGTCTGCAAACTCAAAATACTTAAAAGCTTTCCAAGCCCCATTTTTTTTTCTGTTTCAGGACTTAAATGCGTAATGCGGCCATCTTTAAAAACAATATGCAGATTGCCGGTGATTGCTTTCAACGAAAAATCTTGAGGTGAGCCATCCCATCGCCCCGTCAACTGTAAATCACCACTTTTTGCTTCAACCACAGGTGATATATCCCAATAATTCAACGCTTTTTCTAAATCATAAATTTTTAAACGGGCATCAAGTAATGTCTGCGGTTTAGAATCAGCTTGCCAGCCGCCAGAAAATGCTAATTGATAACTTTCGGTACTTAACTCACCGGAATCGAGTCGCCAAACATTGCCCTCGAGAGGCTTTCCTTTGATGGTTAATTGCCCTGCATTAACATCCCCCACCCATAACTCACCTAGGGTTAGATCAAGCGTTGGAATATGATTGGGTTGTAATTTATGTTCATGTGATCCAGACGATGGCATAACCCAACGCGAGACATAACCACGTAAACTATCCATGTTTACATCATAGGTTAAGTTTGCCGACACACTATCTTCGTTCATGGCGATAGACCATGCACGGTCTGATGCTCGATGAGCATCCAGCTTCACGTTTGTATAATGCTGATTGAGTACATTTGCCTCATGGACATGTAAAGCAATCGATTGAAATGAATCAAACGCATGTGTCGAACGTGTTTTTTTTGTCTCATCACATAATGTTGTACGTACTTTCTGCCAAGGCTCCCAATCCAAGCGCTCGAAATCTCCACGAAGCATCACCCCCGGCTTTTTACTTAAGACCGCTTGTTTACCCCCCAAAACAACTTCGCCTCGTGCTAAAGCAAACGGCTCGGAACCACCATCGAACCATAGATCAGCACTTAATTGCCGCGCATAGTCAACGGTTAAACGAGCACCCCGTGTAAGATTAAAATACGTGCCAAGCTTCAGTGGTGCTAGATCATCACGACGTTTCCCATAGGGCGCGGGTATGGCAATATCTAAGCCTTCCAAAGACGAATTCATGGTGAACTTATCCAAATCATCGGGATCATCCGTCATCATGATCTGACTTTTATAAGCAACGCGTCCTTGCATTAACGCAAGCACAGGCATGGCTAATTCTTTTTGAAGACCACTGACGGAAAGGTGTCCATCCATATCGATCGCTAAGCCACGCTCTTGATGAGGGCCAGCAATGGTATGAAGATCTAGAACCATGGGTTCATTAAAAAGTTGTGCCGACAAATGGCTTGGCAATATACCGTGTTCATTGAAAGGCAACGTACCTGTTAAATGATGCAACCCCATCGTTTGAGAAAGATCTTTTACAAAAAGATCGTTATCTTGAAAATCAACACGCCCTTGTACTTTGAGAGCTTGAGAACCCGGATAAAATGGAAAATCCAAAGCCAGATTTAATAACGCTGGACGCTTAATCATTAAGCTATCCAGTTTAGCTAAGCGTTCGTGCAAAGGTGACGCTGCAATATACCCCAGCATATCTTCACAAGGCGCCAAAGCTTCAGAACGCGCAAATAAAACTTCACGCCCAAGGCCTAGATCGGTCACACGAAGGCTTGCATGCTTTAACGGAACCCCTTGAAACATGGCTTGCGAAACTTCGGCCGCTAACGTTCGCTTATCTAAGTGCAATGTCGCACTCACATCGCGTGTTAAAGGCCAACTTGGATTAAACCGTACATCAACACCGCTTAACGAACCCGTCATCAAAAAATCACCCGGGCCTTCATCAAATGGAAAAGCTTTTAATGGCCCTTGGACGTACACACGGCCTGATGCTTGATCAACACGCGTGATATCATGCTGAAGCCATGCGTATAATTTAGGTCGAATACGCGCTTCAGGCAGGTAAGGTAACCAAAATGTTGCATCATGTAACGCAAACGACACATCGCCTTGCAGCGCTCCGGGTGAATCAAGAGATACATCATCCAACACACCCCGTGCACTAAACACGCCGTTAGGATGCTGAAGAACCGCACGCTCGAAACTTACCCGCCAACCATGACTGAGTGCTTTCCATACCACCGTCGCATTCACTAAATCAAACACAAGGGGCGTTTTATTTTTTACGGAAAGTTTAACCGCTTCACTATCGAGCGCCAAGCGCCCTTCTTTCGGCTCCCATGCCAACGCTCCTGACAAGTGATTCACGGCTGGAATTTTACCGTGCTCACGCCAAGCAAGATGCGAAAAACGCGATAAAACATAATCAAGCTTCCCATTCTGAAAACCTAATTGTGTATGATGCAATTGCCCTTGTGGCTGCATGGCAAGCAACGGCTGTATTGCTTCCGGCCCATGCTGTAATAACCCACGTGTGGGCTCAAGCAAAATGGTTTTAATAAACATACGATAACGCTGTTCTTCAGCTTTATAATCCAACGTCATCGCATTTTCAGGCCAAGTGGTGTTACCGGCTTTCAATCGAACATGATCGGCACGCCATCGCCAGCCATCAGAAGATGCCTCCCAAACCATATTTGCACTCAAACGATCAATTTTTTGGGTATATTTTTGCGCACGGTCTTCCCAAACTAAATCACGCAACCGTACAACGGCCTGTGCTGAAGTCAGCCGTGCATGACTCAAATCCAGCCAAAGCTGGACCTCACCTCGACCTTCAGTCATGTGGTAAGGCAGCGGTTTAAAAAAAGAACGCCACTCTGAAAAGTCCACACGCTCAGCTGATAAATATACACTGCCACGAGCATCGGATGAAAACCCACCGGACATATCCAGATCAGCCAACAGAGACACAACACTGGGCTGCTCACCTTCAAGGCTTGCATGCCCTTTGACACGATAATGCCCATCATGATTCGACGCCACAATCGTTAACGGCTTAATCGGTGTCACACGACCATCTTGCCAATGCAGTGTAAAGCCAACACGCTTCATCACAATTTTTTGATGCGCAAGTAACCAAGCTAATAGATCATGAAAATCTGTCGATGCATTGGCTTTAAGACCGCCATCAACCACACTGCCTTCTAACATCCAATGCTCATCACCTTGTTTTAAATTAAAGCGACCATCTTCGATAAACAAAACACCCGGTTGAATGCGCCAGTGCAAGAGTGAGCGCATTAAATCAATCCCCACCAATAACGCTTTAAGCTCAAGTAGTGGAGAAGAAGATGGTGATGATGCGTCTTGTTGCGCAACAAGGACACCATCTAATTTTAAAACCGGTTCAAACCAATACCAACTGGTTTTCATATCTTGAATGGATACTGGCGCACCCAAAAGCTCGGTTAAGCGGGTTTCTAACTGGCTTTTATATTGTGCAGCCCAGGGTGTTAAGGCTCTAAAAACACTCACAACAATGGCAAAAATTACCAGCGCAATCGCACACGTCATCCAGATGCGTTTGAGCCATAAGACGATTCTCACAGGCATACGTTCAGATAATACTTGGGCAATGCTATCCCATGCTCTCATTGTTGCACCACATCAACGCCTTCTGGAGGCGTAAATTGAAATAAGTGCTCTGGTAAGATAACGTTTATTTTAGCCTGATTAAAACGTACGGCTGTACGTTGTCCTAATTGATCGTATAACTCCATACTTTCTAAAGCATCCCCTGCAAAGCGAAGGATCATGCGTTGTATGTTGGCTTGTTTTCCACGGGCTTTTAACGTAAAAACCTCTTGCTTACCCTCACGTTCAGATTTTACTGAAAAATCAGAAGTCAGGTTCACTTTATTTTCACTTAAGAACAAACCCGCTGCGGCGCCCATAGATTCGGTTTGTGGTTTAACCGTGACCTGTTCAAGATCGACATCATACATCCATATTTTTTTTCCATCGGCAATCAGAAGCTGTTCCATCGGTTGTGTTGTTTCCCACCTAAACTGACGAGGCCTGACAAAAGCCATTTTACCTGAACTTTGTGTAAGTACCCGTTGTTTTGCATAAATTTGTTGTGAAAAAGAAGCTTTCATCGCCCGGATATGGCTTAATTTATCCCATAAAATATCACTTATCTCATCTGCATAAGCGTTCTGAAGCATCAAGAAATAAAACAAGCCTAAGATTATTCGCTTCATCACGCGTCTCCATCTGACGATGGCACAAGCACATCACGCATGCCACCTTCCATCGGTCCAATGATCCCCACGCGCTCCATTTCATCAATCAAGCGTGCTGCACGATTATAACCAATTTTAAAACGTCGTTGCACCGATGATGTACTTGCTTTTCGTGCGCTCACAACAAATTGAACCGCTTCATCGTAAAGCGCATCGGCTTCTTCAACATCATCACCCATACCAGAATCACCGAACTCACTCATCTCTTCTGTAATCCCATCAATATATTCAGGTTCCCCGCGAGCACGCCAATCATCCGCAACACGATGCACTTCTTGATCGTCAACAAATGCGCCGTGTACACGCAAAGGCGCGCCGGTTCCTGGCGCAAGAAACAGCATATCACCGTGACCTAATAATTGATCAGCACCTTGTTGATCTAAAATCGTACGTGAATCAATTTTCGATGACACTTGAAAAGAAATACGGGTCGGAATATTCGATTTAATCAAACCGGTCAACACATCAACCGATGGACGCTGTGTTGCTAAAATTAGATGTATGCCTGCTGCACGTGCTTTTTGTGCAATACGTGCAATCAATTGCTCCACTTTTTTTCCGACCACCATCATCATGTCCGCAAGCTCATCAATCACCACGACAACATACGGCAAAGCATCCAATTCAGGTGGTTTTTCATCCATACTTTGCGTTGGCTTCCATAACGGATCGGTCAAGGGAGTGCCCGCAGCTGCCGCTTCGTTAACTTTTGTATTAAAACCGGCAAGATTCCGCACGCCAAGTGCCGCCATTAAACGATAGCGTCGCTCCATTTCTTGTACGCACCAACGCAGAGCACTCGCAGCTTCTTTCATATCAACCACAACCGGGGTTAACAAATGTGGGATCCCATCATATACCGAAAGCTCAAGCATTTTAGGATCGATTAAAATTAAGCGCACTTGCTCTGGCGTTGATTTAAATAACAAACTTAAAATCATGGCATTAATCCCCACAGATTTTCCTGAACCCGTGGTACCGGCCACCAGTAAATGCGGCATTTTGGCCAAATCGACAATCATCGGATGCCCTGCAATATCAACCCCTAAAGCAAGCGTTAACGGTGAATGTGCTTGTTGATAAACTTCTGACGTAAGCACTTCGGACAGCACCACCATAGCACGATTGGGGTTCGGTAATTCAAGCCCAACCACGGTTTTTCCGGGAATAATTTCAACGACTCGAACACTCGTGACAGAAAGCGACCGCGCAAGATCTTTGGCAAGCGCTGAAAGCTTACTCACTTTAACACCGGCAGCAAGCTGCAACTCAAAACGTGTAATCACAGGACCTGGATGCGCTGCAACCACATCGGCTTGAATACCAAAATCGAGCAAATGCTGTTCTACGTCTCGCGAGAGCATTTCTAAGGCTTCATGAGAATACCCCTCAACATGTTTTGAACTTTCAGCAGCCAGTGCTAATAAATCAAGCGGGGGTAACCCGCCAAGCGCAGGGGATTTCATTTGCTGAGGTGTGGCCTCAGGTGCTGCCTCAGACGATGTTGCCTCTACTCTGGATGCCGAACGCGCCATAATTTTCTCAGAAATAAATTTACGCCGAGAAGGCGCCGGTGCCGCTTCTTTTGTTTCTGTACTTTTGAGCACAGGATTTTGTCGAAGCAGTACGGGCTCGAGCGTTGTGACCGTTGTTGCTAATTTTCGAGGTTTCGGTCGTAGTAAAGGCTTCAAGCGTTCGACAAATTGACGTGTTCTATGCAGCGCGATACGAACCGAAGTGAGACTTGCTCGTATGCTTTTCCAAACATATCGCCCAAGTCGTTCAAGCACAGGCCCCCATGAGATCCCTATCAACCAGGTCACACCCACTAAGAGCATGGCCATCAGCAATAATAGAGCACCTTCGGGATTTAATGTTTGATAAAAAAACTTCGCCACCGCATGGCCGAGCATACCACCGGGTTGATGGCGCAATAACGCTCCGCCATTCGCCCAAAAAACAAGCAAACCACATCCTGAGAGTAAAACCAAACCTAACCCGACACTTCGCAAAATAAGCATCGGCTTACTAAAAACACCGAGCGTTCGATGATCGTTTAAAATAACCCACGATAAAAAAGCGAGTCCAATCGGAAGCGCGTAAGCAAGATATCCAAAAATTGCATACAAAAAATCTGCTGTATAAGCTCCAACACGCCCACCACCATTAACCACAACACGACTTGATTGAGTAGCATGAAACCAGCCAGGATCACGTGTGTGATACGTTGCAAGTGCTAAAAACACAAACAACGCTGCTGTAAAAATTAAAATAAAGCCTCCTTCACACAGCCGCTTCAGCCATAGCGGCACCGAAGACGTTTGCAAAGAAGAAGGCACGTGATCCTTTTGCTGTTTATCCATAAGTATTTTAAAGCTATTCAATTTGGCATACCATGACCGATATTAACATAATAAATCGCTAGGAAGATAAGCTCATGCATACAAATAACCATCATCGTTTAATTATTTTAGGTTCAGGCCCCGCAGGATACACCGCTGCTGTTTATGCAGCACGTGCAAATCTCAACCCAACGCTTATTACAGGCATGGAAGTTGGCGGCCAACTCACGACCACAACGGACGTTGATAACTGGCCTGGCGACGTTGAAGGGTTGCAAGGTCCGGCGCTTATGGATCGCATGCAAGCACATGCCAAACGTTTTGATACCAATATTATTATGGATCACATCACGCATGCCGATCTTAAGCAAACCCCGTTTGTACTCAAAGGTGATAGCGAGACCTATACGTGTGACGCTCTGATTATTTCGACCGGTGCATCTGCACGCTATTTAGGCCTACCTTCTGAAAGCGCCTATCAAGGCCGTGGCGTTTCAGCCTGCGCAACCTGCGATGGTTTTTTCTACCGCAATAAAAATGTATGTGTCATCGGCGGTGGTAACACAGCCGTTGAAGAAGCGTTGTATTTATCCAACATTGCCGCTTCAGTCACGTTAATTCATCGACGCGACACACTTCGTAGCGAAAAAATATTACAAGATAAATTATTTGATCGTGCAAAAAACGGCAATATTACACTGTTGTGGGATCATACCTTAGAAGAAGTACTCGGCGACGAACGTAAAGTCACCGGTGCACGGGTACAGCATACCCAAACCAAAAAACAACAAACACTGGCTTTTGATGGTATATTTATTGCGATTGGCCACACCCCGAATACGGAGCTATTTAAAGGCCAGCTGGATATGCGTGATGGTTATATTCAAATTAAAACAGGCCTCGAAGGTATGGCCACATCCACGAATATTTCTGGCGTTTTTGCATGCGGTGATGTTGCTGATAGCGTATACCGCCAAGCCATAACTTCGGCTGGTTTTGGTTGCATGGCTGCATTAGATGCCGAAAAATATTTAGAATAAATAAAAAAGCCACTCAAATCTTAACCAATTTGAGTGGCTTTTTTATTACGTACAGATATTAACTACAATTACCACCCACCACGCAAGGAAACAAAGTCTTCGCAAATTGATAATTTGTTGTTGCATCATAATTAGCGCTCCAACCGAATACCCCTCCGATATCAGGATACGTTGTCGGCGGTATGTACGTGCCACAACTTGTATGATCACGTAAACATTGGATAGCCTGCTTAGCTACGTTCGTATCAACAGCAGGCGAACCATCACTCTGACCCGATGAATTATTAACCACATAACCAATCGCGACCTGCGAAGGTGTTAAATAACTCGTATAAGGCAAAAATGAGTTACCTGTACCTTGAGGCCAATCAGCTAGCAACGTCGTTGCAAATGCAACCGCTGAATCCGGTGATGACGTCAGCGTGGTACCATCGACAGGATAACAAACTCCATTAATACCAAAAGCACATCCGGAATTATAATTTTGCCAAGCAACCCACGCGAGCGAGCCATAGGTTTGCATCACGATGGCAGAATACAGTCCAAACGTACTGTCATACGTTGACGTGGCTGATATTTGAGGCAACTGCGGTGTTAACGAAATCAGGAAGCGCTCCCCTGACCACGCGTAATAATTATGATATAAATCATTAATGATGCTAATAAGATAATAAGATGTGCATGGCGAGGAGAGCGGAGCACTCAAAGAACAACCCGCACCAGGATCGACGAAATCTTTCGGTGGATCATTATAATAATTTGCTGCAAATACACCGGACTCAAGATCAAAATCAAACCCATCAAACCCATAGGTGTCTGATAAATTTTTTAACGCGGTATTAAAATTTGTTTGAAACTGCGCCGGATCATAATCAGGAGATGCTCCTACACCAAATTCAGCGGTGTATAAACTCACCGTTGTGCCAGGAACATTCGTCGATGCACCACCTAATGAAAGTAAAACTTTGATGCCATACGCCTGCAACGATTTTATATAGGATAGTAAATCATTTGAACCATACCCACTGCCACTTAAAGCCCCCAGACTTACACTTCCACCGGTCTCTGTAAAAAGGCCAAATGCAATAAGAATATGTGTATAACCTGCCGCGGCAAGTTGATCTGCTGGAAGCGCATCTTCCCATCCATACACATAACCAATCATTCGACCAGGCGATGCTAATGTGGTGAAGTTTTGTTGTGAAATCGGTTGCGATCCTAGCGCATTTAAAGCCAATTGAAAATGCATCTTTCCCGAACTACGCGGAAAAGGGTGAGGTCGAATCGGTACAAATATCGAGCCCTGGCCATTGATAGAAAACATACAATAACCATTTTTTGGATTTAAATTACACCCTGGAATCGTATCTCTTGAATCAAGAAGTTTTATGCCCGCATAAGGATAGGTTTGATTAGGTATATTCGATGCAATGGACAATTGGCCCTCTGTATTACTTGAGCGTTGAAAGACCGCTCGCAAAAGTGGGCGCGCGGCCTGAGCGGTCTGAGCGGCCCAAGCACAAACACCCAGCGCTATCACGAACCCTAATTTTAATTGAGGTGACATCCATTTCATATTGAATCCTTAGATATTTATTTTCAAATTAAATCACAATTGAACACATGACAGCATTGGCATAAACCGTGCCTGTTTTCAACGTGTTGTGTACTTGATCATTCGTCACATTAAAACTACCCTGACCTAAGTAAAAGAATCGATAACCACATTCAAGTGGTGCATCGCCAAAAACATGATCAAAGCTCAAGCTCGCGCCTGCGGTTGCACTAAAAACCGTGTTGGTTTTGTTTGCAAAAAAATCATTGGGGATCGATACTGCACCACCTCCTGGAATATTCTGCTCTCTAAACGACGTGGTTCGCATAAAATTAGGACCAATGCCTGCATCCACAACGAGGTGAGGCTTAACAGAGGGTAGATTGATGTTGGATTTTACGACCGCATAAAGCGGAAAATTTGTGATATTATACGCATAGGTTAAATTTTCAAATTCATTTTCTTGAAAAACTGAACCACCGATAGACGTCTTGCCCAAAAAGAACGCGTTGAGTCCATAACTCAGACGATATTTATCGTTGGTTTCGGCATCTAAAAAATACCCAACACCAAACAAGCCATTGCTTTTGTCGCTATTTGATACCGTCAGGCGGTCTCCAATTATGCCATTCATTTCAATCAATTGTTCACGACCTGCATCACTCCAGAATCCCCCTGCTTGCAAGACAAGGTGACCGTCATGAACGGACATGGACATGACGTTTTGGCAGTACAGTCCTAACAGAGCATACAACAAGGACGATACCACAACCTGTTTTTGTTGGTTTGTTTTTGGAAAAATCATCGACCACATCCTTATGTGTTAAAAATATTTCTCAAATAAACATACAATGAAAAACATCAATACACAAGAACCCGACGATTCTATTCATTTATATTTATGAAAAGCCTTGGGTTGGGCCAGGGTTAGTTTCGTCGATACGCTTTGTCCCGGACAAAATGGTCTCGTCTAAACCTTTTTGCCTTACAATCTCACCAAGCGAACCATCTTGAAGCGCTTTAAGTTGAGCATCTGTAGGAAGCATACCGTGGATATGCTTGCTCAACCCCTGGTGAATTTCATCATACGTGAACTGTCGTCCATAGTCGCTATGGTTAAAATATTTGATCACATCATCCATATTTTTAATACCAACCGCTGTTTTTTCCCCGCTGTAATCAACATAATATAACGTCCGCTCTGCATGCTGACCGATGAGTAGGTAGGTGTTCTGATGATTTTGATTGAGCTGCTCTTTTGTTGGCTCCTTTTTAAATTCCTTCAAAGTAACCAACGATTCCGCGCTGTTTTGATGAGCATGGCGCGCATACGTTGCTGCGGCTATTTTTGTGTCTTTCGATTTAATCCATGCCCCACCCACGAGCCAATGCACGAAAGCCATCACGCCCAAAAAATCCCAGTGAAACGTATATTGGCCTTGGCGTGTTTCAATATAACTTGTCAATTTTTCATCTATTTTTTCCATTTTTTCCATTTTTTCCATTTTTTCTGTTCTTTGCGAGCGTACTTCATGCTTATTTATAGGTGGCGGTTCATGAATCTGTGAAGGTTCAGGAATACGCTTCCATTGAGCACGGATGAAGTTCATCTCATTCTTAATTAATTGTAAATTAGTACCTGATATCACACTCGAGAGTAAGAATTCATTCAAGAGGTTTAAATCCTGCTGCGTTGCAAGAATTATGGGAAGTTTATCCCCTAACAACTTAAAAATTGCATCTTTGGGGATGTATCGAGAGTTGATCAATTTAGCTAAATCATAAGGCGTCCTAATGACCCTTAATACCTGCTCCCTTAGCGCGTTAAAAACAAACAACTTACCTTCATTTTGCTCACATAGAACCTCCACCAAATTCTCCGAAGTCTTAATTATCTCTGGGAGACGCTCCTCAAAAGCTTCAAGAATCGTGTTGCACTCCGGCTGTTTATTGTGACTGATAAATTTAAGAACATTGCCCAAATCTTTCCCATTTTTGACGATATCTGGTAATTTATCCTTCAAGGTTAATAAAACAGAAGATATTCTATCATTACTTAAATGTTGAAGGACCTCTCCTAACTCTTCCGACGTATCAATGTATTCCGAAAGAGAACCTTGTAAACCTTTAATAAAATCTTCTCTCGTCGAGCTTGGTAGGGAATCAAAAAATCCCAAAAATGCATCGTTATTTTTAATTATATTTTGAAGATAGGGTTTCAATGCTTCAAAAGTAGCCACCTTCTTCGACTCATCTTTTATCATGCTCATCATGTTGCGGCATGCATTCTCATCTTGAAAAAATGTTGGCAAATTATTTTCCAATGCCTCAAGCAAAATACCGTACTTTGATGGTTCATCCAATAAATTCAAAATGAAGCCAAGCTGTTGGGTATCTTTGATTATATTCGGAAGATTATCTCCCAAATCATTAAGCACCCATACGCACTGAGTGTTATTTAAAACTTTAAGTATGCCGAGTAAGTAATAATATGGGTATTCATTGCCAAGGAGTTTTAGTAATCTCTTCACCCCCACAGCCGTCAAAACAACGCCACGCTGCTCGTCGTTTAAAGACCTTAGCCAACCCACGAAGGTATGTATAGAATAAACAAATATCGAGCATGGTACTTTACTCTCCATTATTTTATTAAAGAGAACATCACGTTGATTTTCATCAAAATACGTCAAGACATTGCCCAATTGCGCGCAATCATCTATTCTGGCAATAACGTCTTGCCCATTTTTTGTCTCCTTGAGCTCGGGATCTCGATCGAGACACTCGAGAATCAATGATATATTCCTATCAACGTTATTTATCACAATGTCAAAAACAACGTTGCGCTGTGATGCATTCAAAGGTTCGATTATTGCCAGAGCCGCTCTGCTATTTGAGATCATGTCTGTCAATCGATTTTTCACTTGTTCAAAAACAAACTCTTTCTGCGAGTCATTTAATTCTAAGCAGCCCAAAACATGCGACAAGTCACCTGCTGAACGGATCAGAGCTGGGAGATCCCCCTTCCAAGTATTAAAAGCAATTTCTCGCAACAGCGGGGTTGGTGAATACTCAATCACACCGGTAAAATCGAAGACATTTTCGGGTTGCTTCAGCAATCTCCAATCAAGCAAAGCGTCTTTTTTAGCTTCATCTGTCATAAACTGCATGAGCTGACCCCAGTTAGAATTGGATAGCGGAGGAACTCGATTATCCAGTAACACAGGAAAAGCTGACGCAGGAACTTTGAGTAGCAATTGACCAAATTTTTGAAAATCTAAATAATGCTGTTGAAAATATTTTTTAGGACTATCTTCGTTCTCGTTCTTGAAGAAAGCCTGCATGACATCTGACGGAAAGTGACAAAACCACTCAAACTTATCATCAGTTCGAATATGGAGAGGATGATTGATTGTGGTTAACATCTGAGGTGTAGGTAGTAAAAAGTCTTGACCTTGGATATTTGATTGGTCAAATGCACGACGTGCCTCTGCTAATTTCTCTTTACACGCCTGTAGATTGTATTTTTTATCAACTTCAGACCATTGAATGGTATCAAGAACATCCGTATGTTGCTGAACAGCAGTTTCCAAATGCTCACGAATCGTACCTATGCAGGTTTCTGTTGTTTCTGTCGCCGTTAAATTTCTTGCTGGATTTTGGATAAAATCCCAGGCGTCAGCAATGGGGATCCTAACAGATTCTGGTACATTACTGAACTCGGTCAAATCCATATGGCCTGTATGTGCATGGATAATATTAAGCTGTTCATTGGAGCACGTTATTGTCGCTTGGCATGCTTCAATCAGTGCACTGAGCATCGTTTTTTCTTCAATATGTGCCTTAGCTTGATCAATGGCTTCATAGATGGCAACCGGTACATTGCCTAAAGCTAAATTGCTGGGCGCATTGTCTTGTTCTGAGAGACGAATCCTTGCTGCGATTTGTATGGTAACAAAACGCCATGTACCATCATCTTGGCGACCATAGAGGTGATACTGGTCATCTGCATGAACCAGCATGGGTTGCCCCTCTTGCTTATGATCCAAAGCTTTCGCTTCATCAAAACTTCGTTGCCGCAAGAGTGTTAAAGGATAACGCGCGGGTGTTTGATCATTACACAATTTTTTTATATTTTTTTCACCTTCTTCGTAGCGGTTCACACAATACAGCCCCGCATCAGCACCTGTAGTGACGATGACATAACCAAGCTTACGTTCCTCACCCATTATTTGGTCAAGAGTATCAGACGTGGGCTTACCCTCTGCGTACTGTATACTCATCGGATTTAAACGACGATAATAATCAATAAATGTCGGAATAGCTGTATACGCTGCCTCACCAACATCCGTCTCTTTGCCGAATCCACCATGCGCATCATTGGTTTTCAAAACAGGTATGAGCGTATTGAGTTGCCCTAACAACGTGGCTTTATCCGTTGCGGCAGCCCAATAGCGTTGATAAGCATTGTACAAGAGGCGTGACTCGGGAGAATAATCATACAAACGCATCAAATCTGGCTTTGACACAAATTTATGCTTCTGTTCTGTATCTGATGTATTGTAATATGGATTAAAAAGTCCATTCACTGTTTTATAGTTAATTTCATCCTCAGTTGGAGCTTCAATCACCTTTGCATCATCTAAAACCATTTTTGCAGGAATAAGATACTGGCCACTTTCATCGATGATGTGGGTGGCTAATACAGTCTGTAAGTCTTGGTTATCAAGATTTTGATCTTCTTCGGTAAAATGTTGGGTGTAGACTCCCGGTAGTAAATAACCTATCGCAGGTGCTTTATCCCTTTCACTTAAACGCTCCGCAAGATTAACCAATAACTGGGTAACAGGGTGATTCGGTAATGCCGTGTACGACAGGCTTGTTTGGCCAAAAATTTCCCAATGCTTCTTCAGGTAGTCAATCAACGCCGTTTTTAGCACATCATCATGCTGATCGTTTGATGCAACAAGTATTTTGCCCAGTTCGCTCTTTACGTAGTCTACGTACTTTTCGCTGCATTCTTTTTGAAAAATTCTATTAATATTGAATACTATATTCTCCTGATTGTTTTCTAAAAGCTGATCTTGATAGGCTACGTCTGGTTCGCGTATAAGGTTATTTAACTCTTCCTGTGTTAACAAATTATTCGGCATACATCTCTCCTTCAAATGAGTCACAATATATAAGCAAGCATAGCATAATTTAAACGCTTTTATTGAAACCCTCTTTTTTTTCTATCGTTTTGGCTAAGACCATATCTGTTATTTCTTCTTTTAACGCTTTCTGAATTTCGTCAGCCTTCTTATTTAGATGCGCAAAAAATATACTTTTCTCAGGTACACGCTTCAATAAAACCTGGTTTAAACCGTAATATTTTGTCTCAGGTGTGTTTGCAAATAATAAACAAAAAAACCGCTGAGCCGCGTCGCTGATTGAAGCATTTTTCTTCAAGCTTTTTAATACATCCCATACCTCGCTTCGACGCTGAATGCATAACGACATTAATCCTGGTGAATTATTTAGCAACTCACTCACACCAAGAAATTCATTTCTAACAAAATGCGTTAAAACATGACGATGATCTAATAACATACTCAACATATCTTTATGTGTGGAAAATGTATTAACCACCTGATCAAATACAACACGATCAAAAAAAATTCCATTTGGATCAAATTGCATATGCGGTTCATGGGTTTCATCAAGTAACATGCGAACAATCTCTCTATGATTATTGATGATCGCAGACGTCAACACCGTCGTATGATCCACAGCTACGTACTCTAAATTAAGAGGTCGTCCTGCGTTCAATAATGCACGAACACAGTCAACACGGCCCTCCTGGGCCGCACAGGCGATTGCAGTAAAACCTTGGTGATCGACATAATTTAAATCAACACGATCACCCATGTGAAGCAACATGTTCAGCATATCTAGATGACCTTTTTGAGCGACAATCATTGCGACTGTAAAACCATCATTATCTGAAACATTGAGATCTATCCGATCTCCCATAGAAAGCAATTCTCTAAAAATATCTAAGTTACCTATGCTTGCTGCAAGATGCAACGCCGTCGTACCCTGAGCATGCACAGCATTCAAATCAACACGATCGCCCATCTTGAGCAATTCAGTAACCAGTGCTATATCATGATACGATATGGCAAGCATCAAGGGAGTAAAACCCGTGCTATATTTTTGATTTAAATCAACGCGTGGATTGTTTATCAACGATTTTATTAGGTTAAAACTTTTTTTGTGTATGATGCATTTCAGTAACTCATCGCCTCGCGACCTATCAAAAACAACCCGAGAAGGAGCTATCGCTATCTGCTTAGGCGGTGATTTCTTAGACAGTGATTTCTTTTTAAGGGATAGTGCTTCGTAGTTCGGTGTCCGTACTTCACGTTGTACCTGCATCTGTGCGCGAAGACGTTCAGCAATCGCATGATTTCCGTGCAACGCTTGTGTTCTTGCCATCGCCTCCCTATCTTCTTGCGATGTTGTCGGAAAAGACTCAATGGGCACAATTTTTTCAACTTTATCTCCCGGCATCGTGCCCCAATACGCATTGGGTGCATCAACAACCACCAAGGTATCTTGTGCTCGTGAACACGCGGTAAAGATACGGTGGACCCAAGGCGCATCCTGATGACCTGACTTATTTTTTGAGCGATGCTGGTTGCTCGATGAAGCCTTATCACTCAATTGAGACGACACTTGTTTTATCCTACGCTGAGATACCTCATCCGCTAAAAGCTTATACACAACCACGGTATGAAATTCCTGACCTTGAATTTCTTCCGGTGTAAAAACAAGCGGTGTATTAAATACACGTCGTGCTTCGTCCACATAGGCTTGATGGGTCACAACGGCTAAATGCACCCCTTCCGCACGCGACAAAAGCCAGTCGGCACCTGAAACATCCTTGGGTGATAATCTATAAAATTGGCCTCCTTCCGTATCGTTCATCGTCGTGATCGCCGAAGCTTCATATTTATCAACTTTTCCTCCAAGAATGCATCGATTATTTTCAAGTATTTGCGTTAACACCTCGGCAATTTTAGGTTTACAACGATATGTTTTATCCAACGTACACGTTTGAATGCCTATGTCTCTTAATTCAAGCTCAAGTAAAACACGTGATGAATATTGATCAACAAGATTTTGATGCGCATCCATACAATATAAAATAGCATTATTTTTAACCAACGCCGTCAGTAATTTATTTTGTAGCAACGAAAAACGCTGCCCTTCATCCACCATGATAAAATCATAACGCGCCTCATCAGGAAAATCAGCACGCCAAGGCGACAAAGCAAGATCAACATGCCTTGGCTGTAAATAGTTTAAATAACGTAAATAGCTCGTGTATAAGGCATCTCGAGCAGAGCCGCGAGGAATCGAGGACTGACGCTCACCTAAATGAGCATAAGCTTCGCGTGATAAACCTGAACAGATTCGAAATTCTTGATAATAGGCATCCGCCGTTTGCAAAAAAATCGCGTCATTTTTTTTCAAATTTAACCACCAGGCCTCAAAAAAAGCTTGGGTAACCGTCGCTTTTTCATCTTGATGAAGATCAGAAAAAACATCTGCATACGTTTTAAACTCAACTGCATCAGGCGCATCCGGTGAAAAATAGTTGTTCCAATTATGCCGCATGACATCAACCAGTGATCGCTCTTCAGTCACGTATAAACAACGAAACGATGCATCATGGGATTGTGCTTGAAGCCATGCTTTAATCATACCCAGCCCCACATACGTTTTACCTGAGCCTGCCGCTCCGTTTAAAATCAGTGGTAATTGTCTTTGATGAACAATCGCATCTTGGGTTTCCGTAAAATGAATAAACTGACGGTTGTAATAATCCAGTCTAATCGATTGTACAGGCCCTACGGGTTCCGGACAAAACGAGGGTTGTTCGTTCGAATTTTCTATCGGTATAAATAACGTTGATTCGTCTACGTGCTCAAGATAATCTTTCAAAACGCCTGTCTTTAAAAAACGTGCCGTTTTATATTCATGATTTGGAAGGTGCTCAAGAACATGTAACGAGCCTTTGTGCGTTGTAAATAATAAGCGAGCTTTTTGAGTTAAGCGATAGCTATAAATAATCGGCGACGATTGGCCTCGAAGTTTTTCTAAATCATGTGGGTTATAATCACCCGTCAATAAAGCTTGAATCGTTTCTGCATGATTCTCCAATAACAACTCAGATCCTGAGGCCCCACTCCAATAATAAATCATTACCATCACCGAAAAGTAAAATTCAAACAAAAAAACACATTGTACTTTAAAAAGTCATGGTAATAAAGCGCTTAAAGTGTATTAATTAACCAGATACACATCAAACCGAACCGTTTTACCTGAAATTGCATAATCAGGTTTAAGTAGCGCAGAAAGGCGAGCGGGCCATTTAACCACCACACGCCGCCGTGTTCTTGTCTGTGCGATTTCAAGTAAGCTCAGTGCATCATCATCGGGACCGAGTAGTGCTTGCAACGCATATAAATCTTTTTTAACTTTGGCACGTTTATTACGCGCCGGATGCATGGGATCTAAATAAATCACATCAGGATAATCTTCTTCTGCCAGTGACAAAAGATAGCTTTGTGCTTCACAACCCTGTAATTTTAAATTTAAAGCCATGTTTTGATGAGCATGCAGGCGAGCCAAGCCATCTTGAAGTAATGCCGCGAGCATGGGTTCTCGCTCCAGCATAAGCACCTCGGCACCCGTTGACGCGAGTACTGCCGCATCGCGCCCCCACCCGGCCGTTGCGTCAATCACGCGCATGTTAGGCTTTAATTTACAAGCACGTAATACTTCTGGTTTTTTTACACCTGGCCGACATCGTTTTGAAATCACATCTTCAAAATCAACAGAGATAGGTGAAAAATCAGGCATACACAACGCAAGCCCTAATGGTGTTAATTCAAGGCGTGGCTCTAGATTGCGGACGTTTGACATACAGGCATCAAAATTTCATCCACGCAATCCGCAAGCGAGGCGAACCGAGGAACATCCGAAAAGTTCTCCAGCTGTGTATGATTCGTCATAGGCGAATGCACGAGCATAGGGCGAACACCCGCGGCCTTCGCCGCTAAAATATCCGTAATACGATCGCCGACCATCATCGCGTGCTGGAGGCTTAGCCCTAACTTTTTTGAAATCGTGTACAACATACCCGGCTGAGGCTTGCGACATGCGCAACCAGCATCTGGCATATGAGGACAATACGCCGTAAAAGCAATATCGCCCCCTGCGGCTTCAACATGCCGAACCATTTTGTCATGAATGGCCGCAAGTATGGCCTCATCATACAAGCCACGCGAAATGCCCGATTGATTGGTGGCCACAGCCACGGTATAACCTGCTTGATTCAAACGGACGATGGCTTGAATGCTTCCTGGCAAAAATAAAAATTCATCAGGCGATTTAATATACGCCATCGAATCCTGATTAATGACACCATCTCTGTCTAGAATAATAAGTTTATTCATAGCACCTGCGGTAAAAGTGACATATCAGCTACACATTGCAATAAAGCCTGCAAGCGCGCTAATAAACGCAATCGATTTGTTTGAATAGTCGCATCTTCGACCATCACCATCACGTGTTCAAAAAACGCGTTCACGGGCTCACGTAACGACGTCAGTTCTACTAAAATATCACCGTAGTGCGCCTGGGTATAGAGCTCGGCAACCACCACCTCCAGTTGACTAATGCGTATAAACAACGCGCGCTCGGGCGCATCTTGAAATAACGATTCATCCACAAGCTGGGTATCGTCTTGTATGACGGATTCATGATTTAAAAGCTTGTTCACACGCTTGCACGCCGCCGCTAAAATTTTAGCCTCAGGCTGCTGCATAAAGCGTTCTAAGGCTAAAATACGTGTATTCAAATCACGTAAGCAATCCGATTGCTTGGCAAGTGCCGCATTCACCAATTCAGCCACATGGCTCACCGTATGATAAAATGCTGGTAGGCGACCTAATATAAACGCTTTGACCGCAGGTAAGAGCGTTTCATCAGCTAAAAACCGCGTGCCATAGGCACAACGTGCCGCATTGAGTAACGAACCAAGCCCAACAGACACCGGCAAGGCCCCCAATAAACGCACGATGGCTAAAGCATGCCGACGTAATTTAAACGGATCGTTCTCGCCAGTGGGCTTTAGACCAATGGCAAATGTACCGACCAGTGTATCGACGCGATCAGCAAGAGACAAAGCCATACTCAACGGTGATTTTGGTAAGTCATCTGAAGAGAATCGAGGTAAATAGTGTTCTTGCAAGGCCGTCGCTACGGCCGATGTTTCACCATCACGTTGAGCGTAATAATACCCCATCGTACCTTGTAATTCAGGAAACTCACCGACCATTCCCGTCAGTAAATCACATTTACATAATAAAGCAGCTCGTGAAGCATCCGCTGCATCTAGGGCCAACGGCTCGACCAAATGACTCATGATGGCTTCGATTCGTGCGGTTTTATCACGTAAACTGCCGAGCTTAGCTTGAAATACCACGTTCTCAGTGGCTTTAACGCGATCATGCAGTGATTGTTTTTGATCTTCAGCGAAGAAAAATTCAGCATCACTCAAACGCGCTTTCATCACCGTTTCGTTGCCTTGAATTACATGCTCGGGCGATGTGCTTTGAATATTCGACACCGTCACAAAATAAGGCAGTAAAGCACCTTGTTGATCTCGAACAGCAAAACATTTTTGATGAGATTGCATCGATTCAATCAAGACTTCAGGTGGAATTTCAAGAAATTTAGGCTCAAATTTTACAAGCAGCGCGGTTGGCCATTCGACAATGGATGCCACTTCATCCAACAATGCTTCGGGCATGACGGCTTCTGCATCAATCGGCACAAGCACGTCTGTTACCGATTGAATGATGGCATCACGTCGGGCTTTAAAATCAACCATCACTGAGGCGCCTCGAAGGCATGCTTCATAATCTTTCGGCTGATGAATTTTAATGGCTTCTGGGTGATGGTAGCGATGACCATAACTTAGATTGCTCGCCTCGCACCCAAATATTTCAAGTTTAACAACATCTTCGCCAAACAAAAGCATAGCCCAATGTACTGGCCGAACAAAAGCCAGGCTTCCGCTTCCCCAGCGCATAGGTTTAGCTATCGGTAAGCCCATCACGGCATCATGTATAATATCGGGCAAAAGTTCCGTAGTCAGCACAGCAGGCATCATCACGTGATACGCAAAACGACGGCCTTTGGGTGTATCAAGCACCACCAGATCATTCACATCAACTTGGCATGATCGCGCAAAACCAAGCAAGGCTTTTGAGGGCGTGCCATCGGCCTGAAGCCCCGCATCTTCGCGTGGACCAAGACGCTCAACGGCATGACTCGCTTGCTCTCGCTGCACATCATGAATGCGCACGGCCAACCGACGTGGTGTTGAAAACGCATGAACTGCACCATGCATTAATCGCGCCTTAGCCAAGCCTGCTGTGATGCGTTCAGCCAAAGCTTCTGCTAAGGGAAAAACAGAACCAGAAGGTAACTCTTCTGTTCCCAATTCAAATAATAAATCGTGTGACATCAATCCACCTTCATTGGAAAACCGAGCGCTTCACGCGCATGATAATAAGCTTCCGTTACAGCACGAGACAATTGGCGTACACGTAAAATATAACGCTGACGTTCGGTGACGGAGAGCGCATGACGTGCATCCAAGATATTAAAGACATGCGAGGCCTGCATGACCATTTCGTAAGCCGGAATCGATAGTCCACGATCGGCTAATTCCGCCGCTTCTTTTTCGCACATATCAAATTGTTTAAACAGCCAGTCAATATTAGCCAACTCAAAATGATACGTCGACATTTCCACTTCTTGTTGATGAAACACATCGCCATAGGTGATGGTTTTTCCCGCAGTAACACACCACGGTAAATCATACACGTTGTCGAGGTTCAAAATCGACATCGCGAGACGCTCTAAACCATACGTCAGCTCGCCCGTTACGGGGCTACACGCTCTTCCGCCCACTTGTTGAAAATAGGTAAACTGCGACACTTCCATGCCGTTTTGCCAAACTTCCCAGCCTAAACCCCAAGCCCCCAGCGTCGGTGACTCCCAGTTATCTTCAACAAAACGTATGTCATCTAATAACGGATCAACGCCTAAAGCGCGTAACGAATCCAAATACTTTTCTTGAATATCCAACGGTGAAGGCTTTAACACCACTTGAAACTGATAATAATGCTGCAAACGGTTTGGATTCTCACCATAACGACCATCCGTCGGTCGTCTCGAGGGCTGAACATACGCCGCATTCCAAGGCTCAGGACCTGTGGCTCGTAAAAAAGTTGCGGGATGAAATGTTCCCGCGCCCACTTGCATATCAAGCGGCTGAAGAATAATGCATCCTTCAGCTGCCCAAAAGTTTTGTAGTGTCAGGATCATCTCCTGAAATGTGGATGGTTTACTCATGATGATGCTGATTTTCCTGCTTGTTCAACCAAGTCTTGCAAGGCTTCAACCGTGACGGCACCTGGAATAAAATTAGGCTCATATTTTGCATTAAACTCACCGTTCGGTGTGGATGCCACAATAAATGCTGGGGTCCCCATGAGGTTTAAGTTCTCTGCAAGTTGATGATTGGCTGCAAGCTCGTCATCGATGGCCTTGTTTTGCATATCTTGTTTAAGCTTCGCCATATCCAAGCCAATGGATTCCGCGGTTGATAAAACCAAAGCGTCATCAAGACGTTTTTCAATTTTAAGTAAAGCGGCTTGCATGGCTTCGTACTTGCCTTGTTTCGCTGCAGCTAAAGCTGCACGTGAGGCTGTTTCTGAACGCTTACCAAAAATAGGCAATTCTTTATAAATCACACGTACGTTGGCATTATTCTTAGATACTTCACTGATAACCGGCTTCATACGCTTGCAGTGGACGCATTGATAGTCAAAAAATTCCACCACAGTCACAGCACCTTTAGGATTACCGGTGACAGCGCCGTCTTTTTTGACGTTAAATAACTGATCGGCGTGCTTTGAAATCGCTGACTTCGCAATTTGTTGTGCTTCATCTTGTTGTTTTTTTTGAAGCGCTTGCGAAGCTTCAAGCAACACTTCAGGATGCGTGACTAAATAATCATGAACCACCTGCTCCACTTGCTGTTTTTGAACCGCTGGCATCGTGCTTTCTGCCGCTGTTGCCATGCCACCACAGAGCAGCATACCCGCTACCAAGGCTGTTTGTGCGGTTAATGTAGATTTCAATTTCACACCTTTCTCCTTATGTCGCATTTAATGTCGCATTTAAAACACGTTGATTTGCTACGAAACAGAAGCTAGCATAAGTTCGCGTACGCCGCAACCAGCCACTTGCTTCCATGTGTTTTAAAGTTCACTTGAACCCGTGTATGTGCACCGCTTCCTTCAAGCGCAAGCACCACACCGGCACCAAATTTAGCATGCTGAACCGCTTGCCCCAAACGAAAGCCACCCGGCGCATCGTCTTCGTAAAACCTTACCGGCTTATTGGAACCAACACCCGTGGTTCCTGGTTTAGGTGCATAGGCCTTCTGTTTCATCTTAATTTCTTCTAATAAATGCTCAGGCAATTCTTTTAAAAAACGGGAAGGCTTATGATATTCTTCACGTCCATATTGCCTACGAATTTCAGCATACGAAATAATCAGTTTTTGCATCGCACGTGTCACACCGACGTAACACAGCCGTCGCTCTTCTTCCATGCGCGCTTCATCTTCCATCGCTTGCCGCCCAGGAAACAGCCCCTCTTCCATCCCGACTAAAAATACCTGTGGAAACTCCAAGCCTTTAGCTGCATGTAATGTCATGAGGTGCACATGAGGCACGCTGTCATCGGCTTGCCGCTCCCCCCCCTCAAGCGATGCATGCGCTAAAAAGTCGCTTAGAATTTCGGTGACTTCTTCATCTTGTTCTTCTTGATACTGACGAGCCGCATGAATCAGCTCTTCTAAGTTTTCGCGCTTGCCTTCAGCGCGCTCACCTTTCATGGTCGCAAAATGTTGATGCAGGCCACTGGTTTCGATCACACCTTTGACTTGGTCTTCTAATGCCTCTGCCGCCAAATCACCTTGCAGTTTTTGAATGAGCTTAATAAAGCCTTCGAGCGCATTCGCTGCACGAGGTGAAAAAATACCGGCCAGAAGCTGAGCTTGCGCCGTCCGCCAAAGCGAGATACTTTGCTCACGTGCGGCAACACGTAGGGTCTCGATTGTTTTTTCTCCGATCCCTCGCGTTGGGAAATTAACAACACGCTCAAATGCCACATCATCTTCAACATTGGCCACAAGACGTAAATACGCCAGCGCATCTTTAATTTCGGCGCGTTCAAAAAAGCGAACGCCGCCATGAATATGATACGCAAGATTATTGCGGAGCAAGGCTTCCTCAAGCACACGCGATTGAGCATTTGAGCGATACAAAATAGCAATATCATCAGGGGAACGACCGGCATCAATCGCCATCGAAATACGCTCAGCGACAAAACGAGCTTCATCCAATTCGTTTAAAGCACCGTACACTGTAATTTTTTCGCCGGCATGACCATCGGTCCACAAAGCTTTACCGAGTCGACCTGTATTATGGTGAATCAACCCATTCGCCGCTTCTAAAATCGTCCCCGTCGAACGATAATTTTGCTCAAGCCGTACCACATTACTGTTTTTAAAATCATCGGAAAAGCGCTGGATATTCTCGACTTTAGCTCCACGCCATCCATAAATCGATTGATCGTCATCCCCCACAGCCATCACCGCTGTATCAGGGCCGGCTAATAAACGAATCCAAGCATATTGGACGGTATTTGTATCTTGAAACTCATCCACCAAAATCACTTTAAAACGCGCTTGATAGTGGGCAAGTAACTCGGCATTATCACGCAGCATTTCGTGACAACGTAGCAAGAGCTCAGCAAAATCAATCACGCCAGCTACCTGGCATGCTTTTTCATACGCTTGATACACAGCAAGCCATGTACGACCGGGTCCATACGACGGTACGTTAACATGCGACGGCCTCTGCCCTTCGTCTTTACGTGCATTGATAAACGCTTGAGCTTGTTTAGGCGGCCATTGATCAGTATCTAAATTCATCGCGGCCATCACACGTTTTATCATACGCAATTGATCATCACTGTCTAAAATTTGAAACTGCTCAGGCAAACCTGCACATTCATGATGTTGGCGCAACAAGCGATGGCATAAGCCATGAAACGTACCCACCCAAAGACCTTGTGTTCCCTGATGAAGCATCGTATTCAAACGTGCACGCATTTCACCGGCCGCTTTATTGGTAAACGTTACGGCTAAAATCGCGTGAGGTGACAAATCATGTTTTGAAATCAACCAAACCACACGGCTTACTAAGACACGTGTTTTTCCGCTCCCAGCACCGGCTAAAACTAAAACATGCCCCATCGGTGCTGTCACCGCGTCGCGTTGACGCTCATTCAAACCCATCAAACTCACTTCATCCAAAACCATACCTCCAGATACAAATTTTTAATTGCTCTCTATTCTACACTGAACTCCTCTTCACACCTACACCCAATTCTGTTCTACTATGAGTATGTGTTTTTTAGAATAAAATCATCATGCACTTGATTTCCCGATATACTGACCGATATTCTTTACTTAAACCCGTACTCGGTTTAGGTATGTTGCTGTTATCCGGCTGTGTCGCGGTTGGCCCTAATCCAGACGATCCTTACGAAAAAATCAACCGAAAAATTTACAGCTTTAACGCTGTATTTGATGAATATATTTTAAAGCCACCCGCAAAATTCTACGCTTTTGCTGTGCCTGCACCTGTTCGTGCCGGCGTTAATAATGTGTATAACAATATTAATATGTTTCCGACGGTTGCTAATGATCTTTTACAAGCTGATTTTCAACAAGCCATTTTAGATACCTGGCGTTTTATTATTAATTCAAGTATGGGTATTGCAGGCATTTTTGATGTCGCAAGCTTGTGTCAGCTGCCGCCACATGAAAACGATCTGGGCATTACGTTTGCCAAATGGGGTGATAAACACTCACCTTATATTATAATTCCGTTTCTTGGGCCCAGTACCATTCGTGATGGTTTTGGTTTGATGTTTGATTACACATTTTTTACGCCTTATCCTTACATTCATCAAGATTATATGATTGAAAGTGTGTTAGGTTTTCGTTACGTCGACTTACGATCGCGCATGTTTGATACCGATAAATTTATTTCGGCAGCGCCAGACCCTTACGCCTTCATGCGTGATGCTTATCTTCAACACCGTCATTATTTGATTGATGGTGAACAAGCAATCACACCGGGCGACCTGTATGTTGACGAAGCTGAAGGCGAGATAGAACCTGTCCTGACGAATACGCCTCCCGAAGGAAAAAAAGCGTCTGAATTTCCGATTACAACCAACTAAAATTTTTCTACGTCTTCGCGCGTTAGGCCTGTGCTTGCTACCACTATTTCTATTGGAAGGCCTTGGTCCAACATATTTCTTGCAAT
>JAACPN010000021.1 GCA_009995425.1 Legionella sp.
TAAAGGTGCTAATCTTAAGGTAGCCTACAAGCAACCAGGAGATTAACATGCCCAAAGGGTACCATCACATGACTCAAGACATACGGGTGCGACACGAGGTCGCTATACAAACTGTTGTGACAGATAGCCACCTGTACGCAACCTACTGTTCCGTCAGTAGTTCTCTATCTGAACATGCTATCAGAGTAATTTGTTGGTGTGAAGCTTCAGAGACAATGTAGCCGCGGTAACCCGTAGGTAAATCCGTGAGGACGAACCGAATCTGCTAGCACAGAAGCGGAGAGGAGCTAGAGATGAGTGGTACGGTTAATATAATGTGAACTTTTGTTAAACGCCGTGACTTGAGGGGAGCTAAATGTGCTGATAAGCTCCAACCAAAATGGTACCGCAATTCAAGAAAACAGGCTTCGTATTCCTGCTTTCACGGATATTGTAATTGCCGGCGAAAAGAAAGAACCTAACCTACTCTGTTTGTTAAGTGGAACGTGGCAACCCCGTATGACTCCCTGCTTGCAGGGACAGTGCATCGCAAGATTCACCTAAGGTTGTGCGGGAACAGGAGGTCAGGAGAAGCGAATGCCCTGCTGTAATGGCAAGGATATTGATTGAAACATCATCAAACACGAAAGTGAGCCCACGCCTGACTGGTCTTTAAGCGCGAGATAATTTGGAGAATCAATAGCATGAGGAAAAGCAAATGACGGCAGCAGCAGTACCGCTGACTGGTGCATCCTCAACTTCAGTCAAATGGAATTCCATCAACTGGAAAAACATCGATGCTGAAGTACATCGACTACAAATGCGTATCGCGAAAGCTGTTAGCGAAGGTCGTCATGGCAAGGTTAAATCATTGCAATGGCTACTGACGCACTCATTACATGCCAAGCTATTGGCGGTAAAACGAGTTGTACAAAACAAAGGGAGTAAAACTCCCGGCGTTGATAAAATCGTTTGGAAAACACCACAACAAAAGATAGAGGCAGCACATTCATTGACCCGGAAAGGTTACCAGACCCAACCGCTCAAACGGATTTATATTCCCAAAAAGGATGGACGGCAGAGGCCGCTTTCAATTCCAACTATGAAATGCAGGGCAATGCAAGGTCTATACTTGTTAGCTCTGGATCCAATAGCGGAATTTTACGCGGATAAAAATAGCTACGGGTTTCGCCCAAAGCGCTCCACTGCCGACGCACTCGGAGCCTGTTTCATTGCTCTAGCAAGAAAACACTCGCCTCAATGGATCTTCGAGGCTGACATTAAATCCTGTTTTGACAAAATTTCCCATGATTGGCTACGGGAAAACATCCCGATGGATAAAGAAATTTTGAGAAAATGGCTGTCAGCTGGCTATATCGACGATGGCATCCTCCATCAAACAGAGTTTGGCACTCCACAAGGCGGACTCGCGAGTCCGACACTTCTGGTTCTAACCCTAAGCGGATTGGAACAAGCAGTACGCGCCGCAATCAATAGACGACCAGATAAAGTCAATCTCAGTATCTACGCTGACGATTTTATCATAACGGGTTCATCTAAAGAGGTACTAGAATCAAAAGTGAAGCCGGTGGTAGAGTCATTTCTGAAAGAGCGTGGTTTAGAGCTCTCGCAGGAGAAAACAAAGATCACGCACATTGATGAAGGGTTTGACTTTCTCGGCGCAAACGTCCGCAAATATAAAGGCAAATGTATTATCAAGCCTTCAAAAAAGAGTGTGAAAAACTTTTTAACGGATATCAGAGATACTATCAAATCAAACCCAACTGCTAAAACTGAAAATCTGATCCATCTACTGAATCCAAAAATTCGCGGATGGGCCAACCATTTTCGTTATAGTTGCGCGAAGAGGACGTTCAGCTTTATAGACTGCCAAATCTATAAAGCATTGTGGAATTGGTCTTGTCGCCGTCATCCAAGAAAAAGCGTCTCATGGATAAAGAGAAAGTATTACCGTAGTCAAGGACTAAGAAATTGGATTTTCTTCGCTAAAACTGGCAAAGATGGCTGCACGGATAATTATGTAGATTTATTCAAAGCAAGCTCGGTCGCTATCAAACGGCATATTAAAATCAAAGCCGAAGCCACACCGTACGATCCACGGTTTACCGAATACTTCAGTAAACGAGAACGTCGTACAAAAAGGAGCAGCCCAAAACGAAAACAATCTACTAAAACCGAACCAACCCCAAACGATACATGATAGCTGGGTCAACTGAAGTTGGCCTTGAAAAGGCTTGAGCGCAGTGCGGTGAAACTCGCATGCTGCGTTCTCAGAGGACTTCCCTCCAGTAATGGAGGGCGGTTACTCGACTCTCAGATTTACGCGCTAAAGGCAATAGGATCATCATTGCGCAGTATAGCCGACATTGTTGGCTATCACGTCTCGAACATCAGTCGAGAAATATCGAAAAATACAGGTGGTCGAGGTTATCGCTATAAGCAAGCAAACGCAAAAGCTGTAGAACGACGAACTGCAGCCAGTAGCGTCCCTAAAAAAATGACCCCAACATTGGTAGCCCGCATTGAATCTCATCTATTAGACGATGATTGGAGCCCTGAACAAATTTCAGGCCGTTTGGAGCGCCAAGGTGTTGCTGTCATCAGTGTCGAAACCATCTACAAGCACATTCGAAAAGATAGGCTCGCAGGTGGCGTGTTGTATAAGAATCTACGACATCGGGGTAAGAAATATAACAAACGTGGCTCAGCTAAAACAGCTGGTCGAGGTTTAATTCCTAACCGTGTGGATATCGATGAACGCCCTGAGGTAGTTGAAGAAAAGTCTCGTATAGGTGACTGGGAAGGCGACACCATTGTGGGTGCGCAACACCAGGGCGCTATTGTGTCTTATGTCGATCGGCGCTCGAAATTTGTTGTACTGAAACAAGTTGATCGAAAGACATCAAATTTAGTGACTCAGGGTACACTGGAAAAGCTCAATGGTCTTCCCGTGCTTACGATAACCTATGACAACGGCAAGGAATTTGCTGAGCATATGAAAATTAGCAGCACACTTGATGCAGCATGTTATTTTGCAAAACCCTATCATTCGTGGGAGCGAGGCCTCAACGAACACACCAACGGTTTGGTGCGCCAATACCTACCCAAAGGAACAAACCTACGTGAAGTCAGTGATGAAACTGTCCAGGCCATCGCAGATAAACTCAATCATCGGCCACGAAAAAGCCTGGGGTATCAAACACCCATGGAGGTTTTCATGGCTAGTAGCCAACACACAAACACCGTTGTTATTAGAGATGGTTAAAATCCAATAGGTGTTCACTTATACACAGGGCCAACAGGCTTATTCGCACTAATTTGAGGGGTGCTACTAGCCTATTGACTTGTGCATAAGTGAATCGATGGTTTTTGATATAAATACACCTTGATTGATATTGTTTTGATCATTTTGTTGTGAAAATCTTTGTTTAAGTGTTATAGTTCAAAAACAAACCTTAAGAATGCAACTTTTAGGTCTCTTTCAGCCGCTACTGTTGCACTTAAGATCTGAAAAGGCGCTTTTCATTTATTAATAATATGCTAACAGGGATCATTACAATAGATCGCCACACCATCTTATTGTATGCTGAGTGCATACGTTTCTCTTCACGCAGGCATGCATACATTATGAACAAACTTCCTAATTTTTCAAAATTTGATCCGACACGTTTTCCTGAGCAATTTAAATCATTACTTAAACATAATTTAGATGCGATCGATGCTTTGCTTAAAACCAACAACCTATCACCCTCCTGGGATAGCCTGATGCATCCTTTAGATGACCTTGATGACGCGCTATCAAAAGCTTGGTCTCCGCTCGCGCACTTAAACGCGGTGATGCATTCACCTGAATTACGCGAAGCCTATCAAGCCTGCCTTCCTGAATTAAGCGCGTATGAATCAGCCATTCATCATAACCAAGCCTTATTTCAAGCCATCAAGGCCCTCGATACCAACTTACTTGACGCTACCCAACAAAAAATTATCACCGATACCTTACGCGACTTTGAACTCGCCGGTGTCGCTTTGCCTCATGATAAGCAAACACGTTTCGAGGCGATCAACACCCGTTTAGCCGAACTTTCGAATCAATTTGATAATAACGTATTAGACGCTGTGGCAGCTTATTCACTGCATATCACAGATAAAGCTGAGCTCGCGGGCCTACCTCTGCATGCCATACAACGTGCAGCGGCCTCTGCAAAAGATAAAAAGCTCGATGGTTGGTTACTCAACCTTGAGATTCCCTGTTATTTAGCCGTGATCACCTATGCAGACAACCGCAAGCTTCGTCAGACCATGCATGAGGCCTATGCCACACGCGCTTCAGACTTAGGCCCCAACGCGACACAATTTGATAACACCGCCATTATTTACGAAATTTTAGCGTTACGGCATGAAAAATCTCAGCTTTTAGGCTTTAACGATTATGCTGAACGTTCACTGGCGACGAAAATGGCCGAAACACCCGCACAGGTATTTGATTTTATCTCGAATCTTGTAGCACGTGTCTTACCCGAGGCCAAGCGCGAAGTCGAATCACTCAAACAGTTTGCGCACGAACACTGCAGCCTTGAATCACTTGAACCTTGGGATGTGAGCTACGTCTCTCAAAAGAAAAAAGAAGCTGAATATGCGTTAAACGACGAAGCGCTTCGCCCCTACTTTCCATTACCACACGTTATCAACGGCATGTTTGATATTATTCAAAAACTTTATGGCATATATTTCGAAAATATCACGGCCAGAGCGGATACGTGGCACCCCGACGTGCATGTCTACGCGCTACGCGATGAAACACAACAGCTTCGTGGTTATATATACATGGACTTATTCGCACGCCCCAACAAGCGTGGCGGAGCCTGGATGGATGACGCACAAAGTCGTCGAAAGCTTGCGGACGGTGACATCCAACTACCCATTGCTTTTTTAACGTGTAATTTTGCAAAATCTGAGACCTATCCTGTACCGACGTTATCGCACGATGAAGTGGTGACCCTGTTCCATGAAATGGGGCATTGTTTGCATCATCTTTTAACTCAGGTAGATTATTTGGGCGCGTCAGGTATTCACGGCGTTGAATGGGACGCCGTTGAGCTTCCCAGCCAATTTTTTGAAAATTTTTGCTGGGATCCGATAGCGCTCAAACAATTATCGGCGCATGTCGAAACCGGTGAGCCTTTGCCGGATGACTTGTTTAACGCCCTGCTTGCCTCAAAACAATTTCAGGCCGGCTTGCATCTCATCCGACAACTTGAATTTGCATGGTTTGATTTTTTACTTCACGCAGACTATCCAGGCGAGCAAGACAACTGGCTCACGGAAGCCCTGAATCAAGTACGCAAAACAACACAAGTTCTGCCACAGGCATCTTATAATCGCTCTCCACAGAGCTTTTCTCATATTTTTGCGGGTGGTTATGCCGCCGGCTATTACAGCTACCTTTGGGCCGAAATGCTTTCGAGTGATGCGTTCGCACGATTTGAAGAAGACGGGGTATTTAACGCCGAAACAGGACGTGAATTTCGAGATTGCATCTTGGCGGTGGGAAGTTCTCAAACAGCACGTGATTTTTTTAAAAACTTTCGCGGACGAGACGCCACACCCGATGCCTTTCTTCGACATCACGGTATAAACGCATGAACACAACCAACGAACTTTATACCATACCCATTCAAACCATCGATGGTGAAACAACCACACTTGCCCCGTATCGGGGCAATATTTTACTGATTGTCAACGTGGCGAGCCGGTGTGGCTTTACGCGGCAATATCAAGATTTGGAAGCGTTACATCAAGCCTATTCTAAACAAGGCTTACGCGTATTGGGGTTTCCTTGTAATCAGTTTTTAAACCAAGAGCCGGGAGATAGCGAAGCGATTAAACAATTTGCAACATCGTGTTTTCGCGTGACGTTTCCGTTGTTTGAAAAATTAAATGTTAAAGGCGCCAAGCAATCGCCGCTTTATGCTTATTTAGCCAAACATATTGAGAAAAAGCCTTGGATTTTTGTACCATGGAATTTTACGAAGATTTTGGTCGATCGAGATAGGCGTGTGCTTCAGCAGTTCTTACCCATAACCACGGGTTCAAGACTTCGTCGAGCCATCGAAAAAACAATTAAGAGCAAATTAAACTAGAATAAAAATAGAAAGGGCCAATCAGTGTGTCGCCAATTGACCCAGTGGAATGACACATAGCAAGTCCAACCTCGCACAGGCACTATCGCACAACTGAAACATGGCTGTCAATATTCATGAGGAGAATTTATGATAAACCAAGATGATTTTCATTACATGTGGCGCGGCAAACCAACACGTCCTTTACCTGAATCTGAAATTGAACTGCTCAAACCCGTGCATAGTTACGGTAATAAACACCGCCGCGCGCTACTGCTACTGCATGGATTTTCATCATCGCCTGCTATATACCGCGCCATGATTCCAGCGATAAAACATTATGATGCCTTGGTGTGTCCGGCCTTGCCAGGACATGCCGAAAACCTGGCAGCCTTCACCAGTGTTAACGCATCCGAGTGGGTTGCTGCTGCAGAAAATGCTTGCGAGGCGCTTATCCACAAATACGACACGGTCGACGTGGTTGGCTTGTCTTTAGGTGGGTTGCTTGCCTATCATCTTGCCAACAAATACACCATCAACCATCTTTACCTCTTGGCTCCAGCCTTCAAATTAACGTTTAATTTAACCGGCGCGACCGCGCTGGCCCGCATTTTGCATACGTGCGGCTTAAAACATATCACCAACCGAGCAGGCAATTTATATACAAAAAAACATGATGAGTTAACCTATCGTAAACTTCCCGTTCGTACGCTTATTGAGTTATTTCAGCTCATTCATCAGCATAAATATACAAAAATAGTCTGTCCTATTGATTTATTTTTGGGAAGACATGATGAAGTTGTGCATTCAGCATCGATTGCTAAGCAATTTAAATCCAATCCAAACTGCACCATACACTGGCTAGAAAACTCAGCACATGCCTTACCGCTCGATGGTGATCTAGAAGAAATCGTAACGTGTATTAATGATCATACATCTGACTTGGCTGGATAAGCTTTAATTCTTCGGATCGCATGTCGAGTACCGCCCCAACGTCGCGCATATAATCGGTTCGGCGCGCTGGCCGGTTGTAATAATAAATATCACTCGCACCCTGCGCAAGTGTATGCTGATCGTTGACAGAAGAAATCTCAGCAATAGCTTCATCATGCGTTTTAATAAACGTCTCTTTCGCACGTAAATAATGCCCATCAAAACGGGTTTTTCCTGAAAAACAACCCTCAAGCAAGTCAACAGAACCCGCGAGCGACACACGCGTTGATCCAACCGAACGTACCACAACCCTGCCGCCTTTGACCCAATATAAATTTAACCAACCGTCTCCCTCGGTATAAAGGTTTCGAAGGCTTGCCTCACCTCGCAAGATAACATGCGGGCTTCCTTCTAATTTTACGTTTAGGTTCGGACTATGAATGCCAGTAATATGGGTGCTTCCTGGCCCTCGAAGCGTTAAATAACGTAAACCAAGACGCCCACTCCATGTGGTGTTTTTCGTGTTTTCAATGGATATATCCAGTGGGCTTGCATGAATATTGTGTGCCGTGATGGTGCCCTGTCCTTGATAAGCAAAGCGATAGAGTTTAGGCATATTAATATCTAAATCGGCTGACCCCATGCGCAACCGAGGTTTACCGCCAAAACGTTCACGTTTTTGATAGACTTTAATGTAGAGAACGTGATGAACCACGCGTGTTTGAATGCGGCCAAGATCCATCACATCACCGCGAATACTTAAGCTCGGCTTTTGCTTTCGATTCGTATGCAGACGAACATTAAAGGGCCCCTCAATATACACCTGTGTAAACGACGGTACACTGCGCACTTCATTTTTAATTTGAACAGGAGGTGGCGTGGCAAGCGAGGTCGTATAACTCCCGATAAGCCAGATAAAACTCATCAACGAAATGTAACGCGCCAACATAAACAATCACCTTCATGCATAGATTTAACTAACATAGAGGAAGTCACGGCCAAGCGCAAGCAAATTGAACGGCGACGATCACGGATTTCTCGTAACTTTCTACTGGCAGAATCCTGCTGTCACTGCTATGATCGCGACCTACATCTTATTTTTCAACAAGAAGAAGGACGCATGCAATGGCATGGATACAAGCAACCGAGTTTAAAAAAAATCTCGTTCTTTTATTATTGTTCATCACAGCATGCACGTATATCACGCCTGTGCATGCCGACAAACCTGAGCTGATTGACGGCTATTATGTAAAATATCCACCCACAACACCAGCGGAAGGTGACAAGGCTGAACAAATCAAGCGCGGTGAATACCTTGCTAAAATGGGTGATTGCCTTGCATGCCATACCGACGCTGCAAACGGCGGTCAAACGTTTGCTGGTGGTCTTAGCATTGCAACGCCGTTCGGTACGTTTTATAGCCCGAATATCACGCCCGATGTTGAAACAGGGATTGGTTCATGGACCCAAGAGGATTTTATTCGTGCGCTAAAAGAAGGACGTAACCCTAAAGGACAAAACTACTTCCCCGTTTTTCCGTACGTTTATTTTGCTAATATCTCCGATAAAGATGCTGGTGATTTATACACCTATTTTATGAGCATTCCAGCGGTTGAGCGCAAAAACACGCCGCTTCCTTTTCCTTTTAACGTCCCTGGGTCACGCCTTTCTTTATGGGGCTGGAAGATGCTTTTCTTTTACCCAGAAGAACGCTTGAAAGAAGACCCTAAACAATCAGATGAATGGAATCGTGGACGTTATATCGTCGATGGCCCCGGACATTGCAGCATGTGCCATACCCCACTGAATCCACTCGGAGCGCCTAAAAAACAATATTATTTAACCGGAGGCTTTATTGACGGTTATTGGGCACCTAATATTACAAAATTAGGCATTGAAACCGCGACTAACCAAGAATTGATCGATGTATTTGTTAAAAATGAACTCATCAACCATGCCGGTCCCGTTGCAGGCCCCATGGCTGAGGTTAACCATAACAGCTTAAGGTACTTAACGCGCGAAGATCATCTTGCGATAGCGACGTACCTGAGAACCGTGACCAGCGAGGAGCCACTTGGTCTTGCGCCATCCAACGAGCCACCCAGTCTTGAGCGCGGACGCGAAGTGTATTTAAAAGCCTGTACCATTTGCCATCAAAACGGTGAAATGACCGCACCGCGCATTGGCAAAGGGGCCAATTGGGCGATGCGCCTAAAAGATGGCGGCCTTACAACGCTCTATAAAAATGCGATAAATGGCTATAACAGCATGCCACCCAAAGGTGCCTGCGTGACCTGCTCCGACAACGACATCATGTCGGCCGTGGATTACATCTTAAACGAATCCCTTTCGCGCTCACAATGGCTGGATGCCAAAGCAAGTCAACTTGAAGCCACACCCTTGACCGGAAAAGCGCTTTATGAGACAAACTGCAGCCAGTGCCACGCGAAAGATAATTCAGGGGCTCCTAAGCTTGATGACAGCCAGGCCTGGAAAAATATTTCAGCTAAAAATCTCGATGTGATTGTGCAAGACACGATGAACGGTGAGCGCCATCCTAAAAACGGCGCCTGCACGACATGCTCTACGCATGACATTATCGAGGCAGTCAAATACATGCTGGGCGAGGCCCAAGCTGAAGGAAATTATAAGCTGTGGTAAATCATTATCTACATAAATTAATAGAAACAACGAAAGGAACGGGGATGTTAAAACAACTCAACACCGTTAAACAACTGCTCTTAAGTTGCCTACTGGCAATATGTTTGGGACCTGTCTGTGCTGCTACAGCGCCTGACCAATGGCAAATGAACATGTACAAAGGTGTCACACCGATAAGCCATGATATTTACTGGCTGCATATGGTGGCCATATGGGTTTGTGCCGCCATCGGTGTGGTCGTCTTTGGTGTCATGATTTACTCGCTCATTCATCATCGTAAATCAAAAGGGTACAAACCGGCCTCGTTTCATGATAACACCCGTCTTGAAATTATTTGGTCCATTATTCCTTTTGTGATTTTAGTCGGCCTGGCCATTCCGGCCACACATATCTTAGCGCGCATGGACGATAGCTCTGAAGCCGATATCACCATCAAAATTGTCGGATATCAATGGAAATGGCAATATCAATACCTTGATCAAGGCATAAGCTTCTTTAGTAATTTATCAACGCCCTATGCGCAACTCCAAAACAGTCAAGAAAAAAATGCCTGGTATTTACTTGAGGTCGACAAACCCCTGGTACTGCCCGTGAATAAAAAAATTCGCTTTTTGGTCACGTCCAATGACGTGATTCACTCGTGGTGGGTTCCTGAATTAGGCATTAAACGTGATGCGATCCCTGGATTTATGCACGAGGCCTGGGCACGTATCGAAGAACCTGGCACCTACCGAGGGCAGTGCGCTGAATTATGCGGCGTCAATCATGCGTTTATGCCGATTGTGGTTGAAGCCGTGACTGAGCAAGCATTCGAACAATGGGTAGCAACGCAATCAAAAGCTGCGGCCGCGCCCACAGAACAAAACACCATGACGCGTGATGCTCTGATGGCGCTGGGCAAACAAAAATATGACATGGTGTGCTCGGCTTGTCACCAAGTGGATGGCTCCGGCATTCCCCCGCTGTATCCGGCCCTCAAAGGCAGCTCCGTTGCGGTAGGACATCCTATTTCCAGGCATATCGATCTGATTCTCGATGGTATCCCAGGAACAGCCATGCAAGCGTATCGAGACCAACTCACCGATCAGGAAATTGCAGCGATTGTCACGTATGAACGTAATGCGTGGGGTAATAACACTGATGAAGACATACAACCCAGTGATGTAGCACAAGTTCGTAAAGAACTTGAACAGCCAGCAATACGGGTGAAACAAGCACATGCCGGAGGTTTACAATGAGTCACACAATGTCACCTGAATCATCCCACGATGATCATCACGATCATGGCCCCCAACAATACCGAGGCGTGATTGGCTTTATTAAGCGTTGGGTTTTTACGACCAACCATAAAGACATCGGCACCCTCTATCTGTTGATTTCACTACTCAGCTTTTTCTTAGCAGGTGCGATGGCGCTCTTGATTCGTGTTGAGCTTTTTCAACCGGGTCATCGTTTGGTCGATCCGAATTTGTTCAACCAACTGACCACCATGCACGGGCTTGTGATGCTCTTTGGTGTGATCATGCCCGCCTTCACCGGCATGGCGAATTGGCAAATTCCGTTGATGATTGGCGCGCCTGATATGGCCTTGCCACGTCTGAATAACTGGAGTTTTTGGATTCTTCCTTTTGCTTTTAGCTTGCTTTTATCGACCATGTTTCATGCTGGAGGCGGACCAAACTTTGGTTGGACCATGTATGCGCCGCTTTCAACGCACTATGCCCCTCCTAGCACAGACTTCATGATTTTTGCTATTCATATGATGGGGATTTCGTCCATCATGGGCTCCATCAATATTATCGCAACCATCTTAAATTTACGTGCACCTGGCATGACCCTGATGAAGATGCCGATGTTTGTATGGACGTGGCTTATTACCGCATTTTTGTTGATTGCCATTATGCCCGTCTTGGCTGGAACCGTCACCATGATGTTGACCGACAGGCATTTTGGCACCAGTTTTTTTGAAGCTGCAGGCGGTGGCGATCCTATTTTATTCCAACATCTGTTTTGGTTCTTTGGACACCCTGAAGTCTATGTCTTAGTCTTACCAGCATTTGGTGTTATCTCTGAGGTCATTCCAACGTTTAGCCGCAAGCCACTCTTTGGATATCACTTCATGGTTTATGCAACCGTCAGCATCGCACTCTTATCGTTTATTGTTTGGGTGCATCATATGTTTACGAGTGGTGTACCGCTGGGTGCGGAGCTGTTCTTCATGTACACCACCATGTTGATTGCAGTACCCACGGGTGTCAAAGTCTTCAACTGGGTAAGCACCATGTTTCGCGGGGCAATGACCTTTGAAACACCGATGTTATTTGCCGTTGCTTTTGTGTTTTTATTTACCATTGGCGGCTTTACAGGGCTTATGCTTGCTTTAGCACCGGCCGATTTTCAATACCAAGACACGTATTTTGTTGTCGGCCACTTTCATTATGTACTTGTACCTGGCGTGGTTTTCTCGCTCTTTGCTGGCGCTTATTACTGGCTCCCTAAATGGACCGGACATATGTATAGCGAAACCATGGGTAAATGGCACTTTTGGCTTTCGGTCATCTCGGTCAACATTGCATTTTTCCCCATGCACTTTTTAGGCCTTGCCGGTATGCCACGTCGAATTCCTGACTATGCCCTTCAGTTTACAAACTTTAACGTCGTGGTCACGGTCGGTGCGTTCATCTTTGGTTTTTCGCAATTGCTTTTTCTTGCAAACATTATTTACACCATTCGCAAAGGCAAGAAAGTGGATGGCCAAGTTTGGGAAGGTGCAACAACCCTTGAATGGACCTTGTCATCGCCTCCGCCCTATCACTCATTTACGACACCGCCAAGTATTCACTAATGGAAGGTAGGTAGGATGAGATGAAAAAGCGAGCACGCAACCTTCCACTACTTTTAGCAGGCATCGCAGTCGCGATGTTTGCTTTTGGCTTTGCGTTGGTTCCTATTTATAACAGCCTATGCAAAAACCTAGGTATCAACGGTAAAGTTGATTTAACCCCGGTAGCTTTTGATGCATCGAAATCTACCGTGAATCACAACCGTGAAGTGCTGGTGGAATTTGTCGCGACCAATAATGCAGGAGTACCTTGGGAATTTTATCCTAAAGTCACGAAACTCAAAGTACATCCAGGAGAAATTGCGCGCTTGGCGTTTTACGCAGAAAATAAAACCAACCATCGCATGACGGTGCAGGCCATACCGAGCATCACGCCTGGGATTGCAGCGAAATACTTAAAAAAAACGGAATGCTTTTGTTTTGAGCAACAGACATTAGAAGGCCATGAAGGTATGAATATGCCGCTTTTATTTCACCTGGATACGGACCTTCCTCAAAAAGTTAAAACCATTACTTTAGCATACACTTTATTTGACGTGACCGATCGCGTCAGCAATTAGGAGAATCAAAGCATGGGCGCACATCAAAGCACCTATTACATTCCAAGCCCCAGCCATTGGCCGCTGGTTGCATCCACAGCGCTCACCACAACTTTGGTTGGTGCTGCGTCTTGGCTTCATGCCGACTGGTACGGGCCCTACATTTTTACGCTAGGCCTTGTCCTCATGACCATGATGCTGTTTGGCTGGTTTGGCCAAGTGGTGTATGAAAACCAAAAAAACCTGTACGACATACAAGTCGATCGCTCGTTTCGTTGGGGTATGTGTTGGTTTATTTTCTCGGAAGTTTGTTTTTTTGGGGCTTTTTTTGGTGCTCTGTTTTATTCTCGTTATTGGAGTCTGCCCATGCTTGGCGGTGATTTATCGCTCCATCCGATGACGCATATTACCCTGTGGCCTGAATTTAAAAATGCATGGCCGCTTTTAAAAAACCCGGATAACCAGACCTTCGTGGGTGCTTATGAAGCCATGGGCGCTTGGGGTTTAGCGGCGATCAACACCGTTATTTTGCTTACCTCAGGCCTCACCATCACGTGGGCACACTGGGCTTTAAAATATAACAAACGTAAGCAGTTAGTCATGGGCTTAGCCCTCACGGTGGCGCTTGGGGTGCTCTTTTTAACCTTGCAAGCCTATGAGTATCATGAAGCCTACACTGAAATGAATTTAACGCTGGATGCGGGTATTTATGGTACCACGTTCTTCATGCTCACCGGCTTTCATGGCCTGCACGTGACACTGGGTACCATCATGCTCATCACCATTCTTGTGCGCTCAATTCGAGGACATTTCACACCAGAACGCCATTTCGCATTTGAAGCCGTCGCTTGGTATTGGCATTTTGTGGATGTTGTTTGGTTGTTCTTGTTTATTTTTGTTTATTGGTTGTAAAACACTATCGGAGCATACCTGATTTAGCGTATGCTCCGTGACATGCAAGACAAAAAACAAGCAGCATGAACCATAAATTTCATCAATTTGAATCTGCACTCGAAAAATATCAAACGATATCCTGGTACAAACACATTCAAACCCTACTTTCATGGGTGGTCGTCTGCACGCAAATATTAAGCTTAATCTATTTAGTGCAAACCTACACGGCACTCAGCTTCGCGAGTTTTATCATCACACTTGTATGCGCTTATGTAGCCGCCGATTTCATCAATGGTTTTGTGCATATGTTCATGGATAACAACACGCATTACACTTCATGCTTTGGCCCGTTAATCGCGGACTTTCATCTACATCACTACAAATTAAGCTATCAACAAAAGCACCCCATCAAAATCTATTTTACCGAATCAGGCTATAAAGTTTGGTTGGCTTTTTATTTATTGCTCTTGGTTTGCTTGCAACATGCCCGTATCTTGCCGTGCAATTTTGATCTCGGCCTGGTTGCTTTTGGTATTTTATCTTCTGTCGCAGAGCTATCCCATTATTGGTGCCATCAACCCACCACCAATCATCGCGTGATTCGTTTTTTACAAAAATATCATCTACTGCTTTCTTTAAAACATCACCGCCTGCATCATGTCCATGATAATACGCATTATGCTTTTCTCAATGGAATCAGTAATCCTCTGCTCAACATCATTGCGCGCAAATATTTCAAAGGCTACAAAAATTACTCCGACCAATATGTGCGTGCGTATTTTAAAAAAAAGACGCGTCTTTAAACCCCACAAATCACCAAGAAATGCTTCTGCCTCAATGCTTAAGCAAAAGACATGCCTCACAAGCAGACATTTTTACATTGTGGCAAAAATATGCTACTATAGTAATATGATCGCGACAACCGGAGTATCTGACCGGAGTATCTGACCGGAGTATCTGACACCATGACAAATTTAAAACAGACGCCTATTTATACGCTACCACTTAAATTTTCTCTGAATCAAGATGGCACGTGGAAAGAAGTGGAATTTGATAAGCAATCAAATCAAATCATTGGCGTTAACGATAGGTCTAATATAACTCTTGATGAAGTTAAGTTTTATGACTGCTATGATTCTGAAGGTAAAAAAGTGTTTTGGATCGGAATGGATTCTGATCAAAGGATTGTTCGCGTGGAGTGGAATGCACAGACTTCTACTAAGCCAGAATTCTGGCGTTACCTGGACAATAGCAAACGGCAAGTCATCCCCCATAATATAAATATAAACTTTGATTATTCACAACAAGCACTCCAGAACATAACAACATCCTATCAAGAATCAAAACGCGCACCCAGCGAATTGCTTACGCTGAATGAGGTTAACAATCGACTGATTAGGCCGGCGGATGCTGTCGTTCGTGAACAACTTATAGCAACAAACGAAACCATGGAAGAAGGCGGAGACGAGCTCGTCGTGACAAAAAAGAAAGTATTTATTAAAAAATTTCATGAAAAATATACCGAGCACGTCAAACAAAATCTCACGCGCATTTTGCAAAATAATCCTGATTCCTATTCTCAGTTAAAACAGGCTTTAAACCTTTACTTAGAGCAACATTGGAATAATTTTGGTTATATAAGTGAATCACCCGCCACAAACTTGTTAAATGATATTGCCAGGCGTTTAAATTTAGAAAACCCTACGGAAGCACTCCAAGAGATTCAATCAGCCTTTACCCCAAAGATACTGGGTGATTTAAACTGCGCGATCGCGATCGAAAATGCTACGGATTTAAGATGGCTTTGCACGTTACCGCCTCAGATCATGATCGCTCATTTCTTGCGTGAGGATGATAGAAATCCTAAAGCGTACCTCAATCAACATTACACTGATTTTGATTCATTTCAAAATTTTCTTGTACTAACGCCTCCAGAAGCACACCCTATTTTATTATCACACACCAACATACAACTCAACGCAGAGCAACTGAACACGCTTTTAAAAGCATTCGATGAGCAAGCGATGATTGAGATCTTACAAGATAAACTTCCTGAAATCATTCAAAACGGAGATGATCTCAAGAAGGTCCTGCAAGATCTCGCAGACGAACCATCCACGCGTATACTTAACATCATGAAAGGAAAGTTACCCCACATGATGACTCAAGATCATGACGTTGATCAAAAGATCAAAACAGCCTTGCAAGGCTCCAAACAAGGCTTTTTTGCTACCCCAAGAGCTGAGAAAATCAATGTTGGTAGTTTGACATCCAAACTTGAAAAATATATTGAGACGCGCAAAGAAGAATACAGCTTTCACTGGGATTTTTTACACATCATGACCGCTTTAAACTGGTTGTTTGGTGAAGCCTTTGTTCAATCCAAAGAAACAAAACTGAATGCCGCAAATTATGCATTATTATCCCATACCCATCCAGATCAATGCTTAGTAAAACTTCAGTGTTTAGATCAGATACCTGATGAAACCGAGCTGAGCGCGAATCATAAGAATAGCTACTTACTCATTGGTAACAACGATTCCACAAACGTGCTTTATTATATTGATTATGAAGGAAAATCAAGAGCCGTACGCATCCAAACCTCATCAGAAGCAAACTTGGTGCAATTTTTCACGAGCCATGCCAATCAATCCTTAACCTATCAAGAAGTCAACCAAGGCCTGAACGATAAGGTTGCTCACAAGCTCCCGACGGATGCACAGCTTGAAGCACTCAAAGAAGGCTTGCTAGGTGATATCATGACAGGTTCTGGGGAGGATGCTATTTTAAACGGTACACACCGCCCGTTAGAGTCGAGTACAGGCGAGCAAAACACACCGTAATCATCTTTTTAAACTTGGCGAGGGTTCAAGCAGCTGATGCTTAAGCGCTAAAATGCGATCGCGCACCACCGCGGCTTCTTCAAACGCCAAGTTTTTTACATGCTCTTGCATTTTGTTTTCTAACTGATGGATACGCTTGGTTAACACGGCGGCTGACACAGCTTCTTTTTCTGGTTCAATGGGTAATGCAGAAGCTTCTGGCGCATCAGGTACTGCCCGCTCCAACACATCCACCACCAATTTTTTTATTCCCTGAGGAACAATGCCGTGCGCTTGATTAAAAGCTTGCTGCTTTTCACGACGACGCTCGGTTTCGTCTAACGCACGCTGCATCGAGCCCGTTATCTTATCGGCATATAAGATAGCACGGCCTTCTAAATGCCTTGCGGCACGCCCAATCGTTTGAATTAAAGCCCGATCTGAACGTAAAAATCCTTCTTTATCGGCATCTAAAATAGCCACCAGCGAAACTTCTGGCATATCCAAACCTTCACGCAATAAATTAATCCCGACCAACACATCAAACACACCACGCCGTAAATCACGAATAATCTCCATGCGCTCCAAGGTATCAATATCTGAATGCAAATAACGAACTTTAATCCCGTGCCCTTGATAATATTCGGTCAAATTTTCAGCCATACGCTTGGTTAGCGTGGTGATTAAAACACGTTCTTTTTTGGCAATATTAAGGCGAATCTCTGACAATAAATCATCCACTTGATTCGTCACAGGTCTTATCATAACCGTTGGATCAACCAAACCCGTAGGCCGTACCACTTGCTCGACCACGCGGTCGGCTTCTGCCAATTCACGAGGACCCGGTGTTGCTGATACATAAATCGTTTGCGGTGAACGCGCCTCAAATTCTTCAAACCGCAGCGGCCTGTTATCCAAGGCCGAAGGTAGGCGAAAGCCATAATTGACGAGTGTTTCTTTACGTGCTCTATCACCTTTATACATGCCACCAATTTGCGGAACCGTGACATGCGACTCATCAATCACAAGCAAAGCATCATCGGGTAAATAATCAAAGAGGGTTGGCGGTGGTTCTCCCTCACCTCGACCTGACAAATGCCGTGAATAATTTTCAATACCCGAGCAATAACCAAGCTCCATCATCATTTCGAGATCAAACCGCGTACGCTGCTCCAAACGTTGCAGCTCCACCAGTTTATTTTCAGCCTTAAAGACTTCTAATCGCGCTTCAAGCTCCGGCTTGATTAAATCCATCGCGGCAAGTAAACGTTCTCGTGGTGTCACATAATGTGTTTTCGGAAAGATCGTAACGCGTTGCAAGCGCTTTAATATTTCACCTGTCAGTGGATCAAACATGGCAATGCTTTCAACTTCGTCATCAAATAATTGCACACGCACCGCGTCTTTTTCCATGTCGGCTGGAAAAATATCAATCACATCGCCATTCACACGAAATTGGCCACGCGATAAATCCAAAGGGGTACGTGTGTATTGCATCTCGGCGAGCCGCTTTAAAATATCGCGCTGATTCAGCTTTTCGCCACAGGAGACATGCAAGATCATATTCAAGTACGCAACCGGATCACCCAAACCATAAATCGCGGAAACAGAAGCCACCACAATCACGTCTTCGCGCTCAAGCAACGCTTTGGTGGCTGATAATCGCATTTGTTCAATATGCTCATTGATCGAAGCATCTTTTTCAATAAACATATCGGACGACGGGACATACGCCTCCGGCTGATAATAGTCATAATACGAGACAAAATACTCAACCGCGTTCTCTGGAAAAAACGCTTTAAATTCGCCATAAAGCTGAGCCGCTAGGGTTTTATTCGGCGCCATAATCAGCGCTGGACGTTGAACCTTTTGAATCACGTTGGCAATGCTGTACGTCTTACCCGATCCAGTGACACCTAAAAGCACTTGACGTGCCAAGCCATCCTCTAATCCTTCCACCAATCCAGCAATGGCCGAAGGCTGATCGCCTTTAGGCTCAAACATAGAACACAAACGAAAACGCTGACTCATAAAAAATCCCATGCAATTATCATAAAAATCAGGTTAAATAAGGCCTATTTTTTTATATTTTGAGAAACCATGCCATGATAACACTCGCACAACGCCTTGATCCCGTCAAACCATCGCCAACGCTCGCCGTTGCAGCCAAAGCCGCAGCCCTCAAAAAAGCCGGCCGAGATATTATTGGGCTAGGCACAGGTGAACCCGATTTTGACACCCCAGACCACGTCAAGCAAGCAGCCATCAAAGCCATTGAGGCAGGCTTTACTAAATATACCCCCGTCGACGGTATACCTGAACTCAAAGAAGCGATTATTGCAAAATTTAAACGTGACAACGGGCTAGATTATCAACCCAACCAAATCTTAGTCTCAGTCGGCGCTAAACAAAGCTGTTATAACTTATGTCAGGCTTTATTAAATCCAGGCGATGACGTGATTATTCCAGCACCCTACTGGGTGTCTTACCCCGATATGGTCTTACTCGCTGGCGCAAAACCTGTGTTTATCAGCACGACAACCGAGCAACACTATAAAATCACAGCCGAGCAACTCGAAGCCACCATCACGCCCCAAACGAAATTACTGTTCTTAAACAGTCCATCGAACCCCTCCGGCATGGCCTACACCCACGCCGAACTTCTGGCTCTGAGTAAGATCTTACTCAAACACCCTAATATTATCATTGCAAGCGATGATATTTATGAGCATATCCTATGGTCAGGGCCGTTTATTAATATTTTAGATGCCTGCCCCGAACTTTACAGCCGTACCGTGGTCTTAAACGGTGTATCAAAAGCCTACGCCATGACCGGCTGGCGCATTGGCTATGCCGGAGGACCCACTGACTTGATTCAAGGCATGAAGATCATCCAATCTCAATCCACATCCAACCCCTGCTCCATTGCTCAAAAGGCTGCTGTTGCAGCTCTCAATGGGCCTCAGGACGTGATTAGCACAATGCTCAAAGCTTTTCATGAACGCCATAATTACCTCATCAAACGCTTAAGTGCCATGCCTGGTATTCAAGTACTGCCTGCCGATGGCACGTTTTATCTCTTCCCCAATGTACAAGAGGTCATCACACGCCTCGGTCTTGCAGACGACGTGGCATTTGCTGAAGCCTTGTTAGATAAAGCGGGTATCGCTCTGGTTCCTGGTACAGCATTTGGAACACCCGGATGCATTCGCCTATCGTTTGCTACTGATTTAAATACACTCAAACAAGCGATGGATCGTTTAGAGCAGTTTATTCAGGCTTAGTTTTACTTGCAGAAGCATTTTTTCCTATGCTTCTGCAAATATCCCCTTGACCAAGGCATAAAATCCCTTTAACATTGCCCGCATATTCCCCGGTAGCTCAGTCGGTAGAGCGGATGACTGTTAATCATTAGGTCGGCGGTTCGAGCCCGTCCCGGGGAGCCACACCAACTCTAGGTTGTGGCAACACCCACCGAAGTTATGAAATTCTCATGTAGAAGCAATGTAGAAAGATAGCGAGATTAAGTAAAGTTAGATGATGCTAAAATGGAGCAATCTTCGCCCATGTCAAATGTATCCATATTCAATTTTTCTACTTTTATTTCAGCATTATCATTATTCCTTATAGTATTCACTATAATAGACATTCGTTATCGTTTCCGAGTTGCTGTAGCACCATTCCCTCTATTTAAAATTAGTTTGGCATCAATAGCTCTACTAGGGTTGAGTACTTTAGTCTTGGATACAGGAGCGATTGAAGGTTGGACTAAATTTTTAGAGCATCAAGATCGTTGGCAAGCTGTGCTTGGCTTAATTTTCCTATGCCTAATCTTTATCTGGATTTTATTTATTTTCAAACCATCTAAATTTTCCAAATGCAACGCTAAAAAATTCACACAACATTTATATCTGCTGATTCTAAAAGGAGCGGATACTGAGCTTTCTGTCATCTCAGATGAACTAAAATTCTCAGCGGAGCTTCTTGTCAGGTTAACTAAAGAGAATATCCCCAATGAAAAGATCAGCACGCCCAAAGCGAGGGATTACGCCTATGAAGTTTTATCGCTCATTGGTAACAGGAAGTTTTGCCAGCATGTTGTTTCAAACGCCCCCGTCACAGCAATTATTCTTTTTGAGTCAATTGCAAAAACTAAAAAATATAATATTCCTATAGAACAATTCGCAAAAAACATTACTACGGAAGCAATACTTAATAAAAACTCTATCCTGTATCATGAGGATGAGGGCTATAAATCAGGATTAATTGGTTATATAAAGCCTTTTAGCCGCGTTGTATACGGCAATCATCACTTAGTTGAAGAGCTCGGCATTCATCATGCTTCACCTCTTGATATCCATATTGAAATTAAATCTTTCTGGGATGCAGCACAATTAAATACATACTGCAGATGTGTCATGCTCAGTTTCAAAAATTACATTGATACTGCTAATTGGAATGAAAAATTATTTTCTTTATGTCGTGCATTTGAAAATATAAGAAATTCGTGTGGAAATATCTATAGGCTTAATGAAGCTGGTGATGACTTATCCAAGCACACTAGTTATAACTGTTTGAACATTACTGTGGAATTTTTCAAAGAGGCTATTAATTACCTAAGTCAACAAGAAAATACACCACCTGCCAAGCTCAAACGAAGAAATAACAGCCATTCATATGAGGATATATACGATTATTTTACCAATCACCTTTTTGAAATTATACATTCTGCAGCCTATATTAACTGTCCAAATTTTAATTGCTGGATGATACAACATAACATTGTTTGGTGTGCATTTTTTAAATCGCATCAAAACCAAAGATATGCCTGGAAAATTATTCATAATAGATTAAGACGTCTGTTATACAACGAAATAAAGCACCTTGAAACGTACCCCAACTACAAAGGAGCTAGAATATTAGGATATTTATTAAATATCATGGGATTAAAACTAGGGGAAAAAAGCAGAAATAACAGAGCTTATTATTCGTTTCATAAAATAATTTTAAAATGGGTAGAAAATAATTATTTAAGTTTAGCTGGGGTTGAACCAACGGTGGCTTCCTCTTGCCTACCAAACGGTTTTCTGTTCAATAAAAAAGCAAAACAAATAGAAAAAACCTATTCAATAGGTATGGGCTCTAAGATTCAAAAAGATTTTTTAAATTTATCTTAATTTTCCGCCCACTATAGACCAACGTTGAAGATTATCATAAATTTGAAAAGATATGAATGAATAGAAGAGTCTATCTTTTCAATCAGCTTTAAATCGCTCTAAACATTCATATACTTCAGCCGACAACTCGCTCATAGCGTATACAGGGTAGATAATCATAATGAATCATAATGTTATCACGGGTTGGATAGTCGCTATTTTTACAGCGATTGGTCTTTTAATAACTGCCGTTCTCTATATTGGAAATATAAATGGCAAGTTACTCCTATTGGAAGATAATTTAAAAGTTATGACAAATAGGATGGATGGGCTATATATTTATATTGCAGAGCAAGGTGGTAGTGTTAAAAAAGCTGTCATGTCCTCAAATTTGGATGCGACCACTAAGGATCGGATTATTAAGAGTTTTTTACCAAAAGATTCTCAATTAAAATCAAATTCAAAATTTAAGAAAATAAAAAATTAGCTATTTAGTTAAATTTTCGCTTTGTGAAAGTAAAAACAACAAGCACCATTGTTTCATTTACGCCATACAAATTGATTTTAAGTCATAAGTGCTATACTTACATCATGCGCTTCAGGAGAAATTTGAATGACTGTACCGGCTCATCCTGATAAGGATATTAGAAAAGCAATTACAGAAGCCTTGCAAACTAATTGGGATTTTAAAAAATTAGGTATGGGCGGTCATTCTCATGCATGGGGATTGTTAACATGCCCTGCTAAATTGAATAGACCTTTTAACGAATGGTGTAAGCAGATTATTATTTATGGTACCCCAAGGAATCCATCAGCAATTGCAAGAAGGATATTAAGTTATGTTAAAAAATGCATGCACCAACCAAAAATTCTTTGAATTTACTTTAAAACTAAATACGATGAGTTTCGATGAAGATGTTGCCAATATTTTATATGAGGCAGGGTGCGATGACGCATTATTTAATTCAGATGTGACTGGAGTTTATTTGGACTTTTTCAGAGAAGATAGATCTTTGGAAAAAGCCATAGCGAGTGCTATCGCTGATGTAAAAAAAGCTGGCTTTGATGCTACCCTTTATGAGGAAAATTGTCTGGATGCTCGTTTTTAAAAACTTCTAAAGCACAGTACGAGCATTCTTAGTTCTTTATCTCAGCCAATACTTGTAAATATCTCAGAATCTAAAATTACCTCCATTATAAAAAATGCTCTAGCCCTTAATGAAGAGGGACTCCAGACCGAGCAAAGGGGTGGTCTCTGTGGTGGATCCCCACCCCCTCTTAAGACTTCCGTAAAAGCACGCCTCTATGACATTGATTAGGAGCCTAACTTATTCTTTAGCACTCCAACAAAGAGGGCAGTTAGTACCATTGAATCTATTATCAATTGAAGCCTGCCATTCATGCCCTTTTCCACATAACCACCAAACTTTCTTATTGCTCCTGGGTAAAAACATCTCTGGCATAAGCTCGTTATTTTTATCCGGATGCCATTCCTTAACTAACTCAGGGCTTTTAACCGCTAAGTTATTATCATGAGTTGCTTGTTTCCCGCTGCAATATGGGCATCCTGTACCTTGTGGCCGCGTTCTACTGTTTGGTGTTGCTTCCCATTCATGCCCTTTTCCACACAACCACCATACTTTAATTCTTGACCCATATGATAACTGCGCTGGCTGGTAAACATTTTTACTAGGATGCCATTCTTTTAACAAACCTGGATGCCCTGCAATAGACCGCTTCATTAATGGGGCGGGGAGAGCGGACACTATTGCACCGTACTCCTCCTTATTTGTATATTCATTTGCACATATATACTCATCAATTTTTTGTCTATCAGTCTCAGTTAACTTCAACTTCAGCCTTATAAAGGCTAAAAGACGAAGAACAACATTAAGATGCTCCTCACCATTTACATAAGGAATAGAATTGCTTTCATTGACCTCCAATCGGTCATCTACAACACGAATTAAAGTGACGCCATTAGCAGCAAGCGTGGTTTGCTTGGCTTTATCAGCTTGCTTTCTTCCATCGCTCTGATGCCAATAAAAACCATCGATCTCAATCCCCAATGCAAGCCGAGGAATATACACATCGACTTCTTTTTTATGCACCTTTTCTTGCCATAGTGCATCGTCAAAGATGCGTTTCAACTCACAATAAATTCTAATTTCAAGACGAGAGGTTCTTATATTACATTTTGGACAATTATGGCCAGCTGCTCTCGTATAAACAGCCGCTTCCCATTCATGGTTCCACCTACATTGCCACCATACTCGTTTTTTGGAACCTGGGGTCACGCTTTCAGGAGTAAGGGGTTTATTTTTTTCTGTATGCCATTCAGAAATTAAATGAGGGTGTTTTATTGCAAGATTATATTCTGAGGACGCTTTTTTTTCTGCACAATAAGGACAATCACTTCCCTTAAATCTATCGCCAACACAAGCTTGCCATTCATGGCCTTTTTCACACAACCACCATATTATTTTAGGCGTTTTTGGCGTAATTTCAAAAGGTGTTAATGGGTTATTTTTCTCAGGATGCCATTCTTGAGCCAGTCGTGGGCTTTTTATGGCAAGATTGTATTCAGGGCTGACGATCTTTCCAGCGCAATAAGGACAGCCCGTCCCCATATATCTATTGCCGGTTTTAGCTTGCCATTCATGACCTTTCTTACATTGCCACCAAATTATATCCTTTCCTCTAGGCGTTACATCAAATGGGCTTAAATCAGCATTTTTAGTTGGATGCCACTCTTTGAGTAAGTGAGGGCATTTAACTGCTAAATTGTTTTCTTGTGATAATCTTCGGCCACTACAAATCGGACACCCTGTCCCTCGATAGCGATTCCCAACGACGGCCTGCCATTCATGACCTTTTTTACAAATCCACCAAAACTTCTTATTTGAAGAATATGAAACCTCATGAGAGGTAAGGGAGTTTTTGCTTTTATGCCACTCTTCGCTTAAATGAGGGGCTTTACTTGCTAATGAATTTATTTTCATGCTTCACTTGGTAGTTAATCAAACCAATTGAAGGCTTTTGATATATAACTGGCCTCACTATAACCAATGAATGGTTAAGTCACATCCTGTGAGGTATTTATTTGAATCCCTAAAAATTTGAGACGAAGCGATAACTTAAGCCTTCACCGTCCGACCCGCACACAAAATGGTGCTTATAGTCCGTGGTGACATTATCACTTTTATCTTAAGTTATCAAACATGAAAAAAGACCCTCAGCTATTAAAATTAGGTAACAAAATCCGAGAGGTGCGCAAGGCGCATGGTTTTTCGCAAGAAGCGATCGCCTCAGAATCAGGGGTAGACCGAAGCTATATGGGTAGCGTAGAGCGGGGAGAAAGAAACATTGCTGCTCTTAATTTAATTAAAATCGCACAAGCACTGAACGTAGAAGTTGGTGATCTTTTTCCATTAATTCACGTATTTAAAAACAGTTAATTCCTTTTAAATTAATTGTAAAATTCACGTTCTCTATTCTGAAAATAATAGGTGGGCGCTTTCTTCCTTAGTCGTTTCTTGCGAGATACAACTCAAGAATGATGACTAGCGTTCCTATGACAAACCATAAAGGCATTGCATGCTCCTGTAATTAAGCGAAGCGTCAATATATAGCACATATGATTAACCATCAAGCACCTGGTCGTTAATCGAATATTTCCTGTAAAGCGGCTTTGGTTAATAATCACGAGCATATTTAGTTTCAAGATCAGCGCTTAACTGTCGTAACTCCTCTGACATACGGGTATCGCTTTCAATGTCTATTTTATTACCATACACCTTTGGAACTAATTTACATGCTAACCATTTACGTGTATCAACTTTTAAGCGCGCTCTGTTTATGGCTGGCGGATTAGGGATTAATGCCCCCTGCTCATTCACATACTGATCTTGAGACGTGTCATCAGAAATTTCCAGTATTTCATCAACAAGAAGCTCTATTTGAGATATTTTTGCTTGCGCGTACTGCTCGGAAAACTCAGAATATGTTTTTAACCAAGTGAATAAGGTATCTTGGCATGGCCAATGGGAATGCTCAGCACATAACTTTTTTGTGCCTTTGCTTGATGATGCAATTTTATCGCAGATCTCTTTTGCTAGAGCATCAGTATATTTCGTTGGCCTACCTTTTTTTGCTGACACTTCAATCATTTTATACTCCTTTTTGAGTTAAAACCTAATCCATTAATTTACTGAATTGTACGCAATGCCTTTCAGCATAACGAAATAAAGGCCTACGTCCATTGTACTCTTGTGTCCATTTTATGCCTAATGCACAGTCACCAATGCCCGCGCCATCACCAATTTCATCGGGTGTAAATAGTTCACAAGTATTGCAAGTTACTATTTTAAAATTGGGTTGTTCTCCAATCGAAACTGAATTCTGTGGTCTTATTTTCAGTATTGGCTCAAGAGGTGGGGCTACTGCTAAAGTTGCTAATAGCTCGGAGGTTACTATATATTCATTAGCAACTTTAGCAGTGGTAGCAGTAGCAGTTCGTGCTCTGATTTCTTTTCTTAGATTAGCAATCGTCATTTTTACCCCCACCGGCAAGCAGTGCTGGATTTATTTCAATGCATTTAGTATTTTTATTACTTAATAATCTGGCACGGTTAAGATGTTCAAGCTCTTCCAATGCCACTTTAAGTATTGATGATTTTCTAAGACGTTTAGGCCCAAATTGTAGTACTTTAGAAAACGGAGCTTGCTTGAGCTTTTCTTTTTGGCAATAAGCAATTAACCACTCCTCGAGGAGTAACGCATTAGCTAGCTCAGGAGGCAACACCAATTCCGCAAAGAATCGTTGAGCTTCTCCTAAGTGCCATAATATAATCAGGCTTGCACTGTCAAAAGAATCGCTCCCTACTTCCCCATTAATCCCATGCTCAATCAAATGAAATAGACACGCCAACCGTGCAGCATTATCGGCAGCTTTACTTGCTACATCACGAACATCATATAATTCCCCTCCTTTGTGTAACTCACTTTCAAGCCCGTCATGAAATCTCACCCATGCTAATTTTGCTAAAGATGCTAATGTCATTAATTTAGGCGTTAAAATGCCCTCACTATCAATGGGAGGCGATGTATTTAATATCTGGGATATGCTCTGATTAAACGCCTCCAAACATGACCATTTATCTGGCGGATCAGTATAGAATCGGCTGCCTTGGGTTGATTCGGGCCGAGAGAATAACACCCGGGCAAAGAACCCCGTACCTCGAGCCAAACTGCCTAATTGCGATGTAAATTCTCTAATCGTTGATTCCTGAACCTGAACACCCATAGTCAGGCGTACTTCTTGTATGCCTAATGACTCAGAGGATATGCGATCAGTTGGAACACTTTTACCATCCCAGCATTGGTTATAGGTTGCAAGATTTCTCATTACGGAGTCTTTGTTCATGCCATGAGCACCAAATACAATACCACCCTCGCTTGATACAATGCCTGCAGCTGGCCAAATCGTGCCTAAATTACGTTTTAATGCTTCTGGTGTAATATCGCTATAACAAAGTTTGGGTACTTTAGGCAACTTTGGTTTAATCAATTCAAGCTTGAGGAGCTCCGTTTCTTGGATGGCAGTATCGTTACCTTTGCCAGCTAATTGCCGTATTTTAGTTTTAACGCCCTCTACTTTAGACTGCCAAGCCGCCAATTTTGCGTTATATTCTTTGATTAATGGTTTAGCAGCATCTTCCTTGTTTTTCACATAATCATGAATTGCGCGCGTAAAGAAACCATCGCAAGTTGATTTTCTTTCTCCTGAATCAGCAATCGTGATTAAAAACAGTCCTGTAGGCCCTGACAGTTTTTCAGCACGTTTTATATCAACATAAGTTTGCCCAACCAATGAGAGCGCAGTAATTGCTGATGCTGCAACAAGTGGAAGAGGTGCTTTTGTGAAGCTCTGCACTTCAATGACAGCTTCTCTTATGGTTTTTGGTAATGCATCTAAAGGGTATGGTTCCGCTGCGATGCTCGACGCTATTGGCAGTGGATCAAGCCAAATATTAGACTCATTATTCTTTAAGTTGTCATCGTCTATAGGTTTGTTTGCATGGGCTATAGCCTTTTGCACAGATTTAAGACCATATAACGCAGCCATGTCATTAAAATCTGTTTTATTATCTGCTCTGTTAGCATCAAATATTGGCACTGCTAACAATCCATTGATATGGAGTGCAGCGTCAGTTGCCCTACTTAAACCCGGGTTACCATCTACCTTAAAATCATCATCCGCACAAAGAATAAGAGTCAATTCAGGAAATTTTTCACGCATGATTGCTGCGACGGCTAATAAATTACCGGCATTAAATGCTACCGCAATTGGATAATCGGTTGCCTCATGAACAGTTGCGCCAGTAGAAAAACCCTCAACAATGCAAAGAACTTTAGCGTCTTGAATAGATCCGATACTAAAATAGCAACCAGACACTCGCCCACCTGTTAAGAAGCGTTTTTCACCACTTGGGTATATATATTGAAGCGAATGCAACTTCCTATTTTCGTCCCATAAGGGGATGATTAATATGTCTTTAATGATTTTTGCACCATGGGCTTTAATCTGCTTCTTTTCCAAATATAAGTGTGTATTCGCGGTACTTGCTTTTTTCCAAATCGACAGTGCTTTAGCTTGAGCTTCGGCTTTAATTGAAATCTCTTCTGCTTGACGTTTCATCTGCATTTTTTTTACTCTATCCCGATGTTTTTCCTCCTCAATAGGAGATAGAGAACGTCCAATATTAGCGTGCCAATTTTGATTTATCCCAGTGCGCCAATCACCAAAACATCCTGCGGGAATACCATCACCATGTAACACATACCAGCCAGCTCGATCATTATGTTTTCCATTACTAGAAAAGCGATACAACTGACCATCCGCGTTGATTATTTCAGGGGGAATTATACCTGCTGATCGAATAACTTCACTAAATTGATCCATACAATCAAACATTGCGCAGCCCCCACCGACGGCTAATACGTTCCGCCAATTTCAACGACACTATTTCAAACGCAACCAGCCTCCCCAATAATCGTTTTACAAAAACAGCCATTACTAATGGAATTTTAGGTTTAACAATTTTTTCAATACGTTTATTACTACATTGAGGTCCGACCGAATGATTAGGCATGTTGATCCACCTGCTTATATTCACTTGTGGAGGTGACCAACGCGTGACTTTCTAGCCAATTAATAACATCGCGTTTTTGATATAAAACACGACCGCTTACCTTGCGGTAGGGTATACCTCTCCCTCTCCAACGATCAGACTCTAATGTTTTAATACTTTTATTTGTAACCGGAGCTATGGTTTCTTGACCAAAAAATGCCTCAACTGATGCATCCCAAAAAAATTGAATAAGTTCAGCTTCAGTTTTTTTTATTTTGGCCATTCTTTTTTTACGGTGACATGGTACTGGCAACGCAGAATCCAAGTTCGATAAAGTTATTTTCATTGATATTTCTCTCAAAAGTAATGTCTAAGAGAAAATAGTAGCGCACATAAAAGACTATTAGCTAATAAAACAATCAACCGGCTTTAGGTGCTAAAATGCGGATAAAGTTGGTTGGATGATTTTATCTATTCAGTTGAACTTTTGCGTATAACGGCGAGAATTTGTTTGCCAAGAGCATGTTTTTTATCGAGATCAATATAGAATAGATGTGTGTCTGTAGGTTGCGGTTGTTGTGTGCAACGTTTTTCATAGTTGCAATCAATTGCTTTAAATACAGCATGACAAAAATCATAAAATTGACCTTGATATGTGGCGCCTTGTGCATGTACTTTAGGCTGCTTAAAGTTATCCTTTACCTTCCTTCCTGTAAATTTTTCATATATTTTTATCAATGAATCAATAAGATATTTTGCCGCATTAAACGTATTATCACCTCTCTTTTTTTCTGATGGAGTGATAATAAGTGCAGGACAATCTAGCTTTTCGAGAATGATATTCAATTTGTTGATGTGATCCGAATTTTTAACGAGGCTCTTTTTTTCATCAAAATAATCAGTGCGATATTGCGTTAACAAGTTGTTATCCGTTATAGAATATTCTCGATATGAACTTTGAGCGCATTGATCATACATAGCGCAATACCCTACTTTGAATGTTTGCTCATCTGCATCGTAAATGATCAAAACTTCTTGTTGTTGGGTTACTTTTTTCTTATCATCGGATGTCGGCGACGAATAAATGATACGCGCCAAACGACCATCTATACGCTCAATTGCACCCTTGGTTGCGCGATGCATTTTGTCAGCTAAATCAGAGAAGCTCTGTAGTTGTTCAATATCATGGTTTAAATATTGATAGGTGAGATAGCCATATTTTTGCAGTAATATTATCATATCTTCTCGAATACGGTCCGCGGAAGTTGAAATGCTTTGTAGTAATTCTTTTTCATCCGCTCTACTGGGAGAAACCGTATCGATGTGTGGATAAAAACAAGCGCCTCGTCTTAACACATTGTTAAGCATTGCAGTTAACTGCGTACATTCTATGCCTTGGTTTACAATACCCTCCTTATCATCAAATAATATAGAACTAGCACTGGTAATATCATCATGCGAGAAAAAATCGCGCATGAATGGTGCGTTTTCGGGTGTTGAAAAATAACGACGTTTATTCTTGTATTCAGCTTTCTTTCCCATCATTTAACTCCGCTTCAATTTCTGCCACTGTTGGCAAGCTGGTTTTAAGTTCTTTAGGTAGCGCTTTAGCAAGGGTATATTCTGAGATGCCAATAGGTGCGTTCATATTGCGTAATGCATACTCCGCCACTACTTTATTTTTCGATTTGCAGAGCAAAATACCGAGGGTTTTATTATCACCCTCTTTGCACATCAGCTCATCAACGGCTGTCATATAGAAACCAAGCTGGCCCGTATGTTCCGGTTTAAATTTAGTGGCCTTGAGCTCAATAACGACGAACGCGCGCAAGTGCAAGTGATAAAAAAGCAAATCAACAAAAAATTCCTGATCATCAAACGTCAAGGGTACTTGTGAGCCAACAAAAGCGAAGCCTTGCCCAAGCTCAATAAGAAAGTCGCGTATGTGCGTAACCAACGCATCTTCAATGGCTCGTTCATGCGCCTTGCCTTGAATGGTCAGGAAGTCAAAGTTGTAAGGGTCTTTCAAAATTTCGTTGGCTAAATCAGACTGTAGAGCCGGCAAGTGTTTGTCAAAATTGGTAATTTTCTTACTCGACTCGGCTTGACGCTCATACAGGCCACCTTCAACCTGCATTTCTAGCACAGCGCGCGACCAGCCGTTTTTAATGGTCTGGTTAGCGTACCATTCGCGTTGCGCCCCATCTTTAATCATCTGCATTAAACGAACAATATGCCCCCACGGTAATTGGGGCACAGCTTGTGCCCTAATTTCAAAATCAGGGTAAGCTTGAGCAAACAGCCGCATTCTTTTAAGGTTCGTAACAGAAAAGCCCTGCATTTCAGGGAAGGCTTGCCGCATATCATGTGAAAACTGCTCTAAAAAATGTGATCCCCATTGATGTTTTTTTTGTTTTTCAATTAAATCTGTACCCAACTCCCAGTAAAATCTAATTAATTCGCTATTGGCGGCAAGAGCAGCACGTATCTGGGACGTTTTTAAGCGGGTCTTAATGCCGCTGAAAAACTCCATGTACTCTTTATCCAAATGCAACGAACCATCTTGGGCTTTAATGTTTTTACTCATAAACTGCTCCTTGTTTTGGTTGGATTGTTAATACAGTGGCGGACGGTTCCACCCCCATGCATTTCAAAAAATAATCCGTAATTTGTTGCATGGGTTTTCTTAAGCGCTCAACGTCGGTAACGATATATCCGGCGGTGATGTCGCCATTCATCTTGTGGTTCATTAACCGTTTCAACGCGTAAGCTGAAATGTCCAAGCCTTCAGCTATTGTGATGAACGTGCGTCTTAAATCATGAACCGTAAAATGAATGCCTGAAAATTTGGTCACATTCGCCATTTGTTTACGTGGTTCGATGATATAACCAGCAGCGCCCGAACCAGGAAAAACGTAATCATTTGTTTTTCTTTGGCTGCGCAATAATAGCAATTCATAGAGGTAAGTAGAAAGAGGTAGCGTGTGGGGTGCATGATTTTTTGTATCAAGCACGGTTAATGTTTTGGCGACAAGATCAATTTGCTCCCATTTGAGCGTTGCCGCCTCTTGTCGACGCAATCCAGTAAGGATAAGCAATACAAGATAATCTTGTAATGTTTCATTTTGAAGCTGTTGCACACCAGCATACCAGGGCGCTAATTCATGGGCTTTGATGAATGTTTGGCGACGTTCAACACGATACCATGCGCGCGTCTGTGAGAGCCGCTTGACTGGATTCTCAGTGATGATTGATTGACCTTGCGAGTCTTCATACTGGCCGGCTGCAAAATTAAATAGAGCACGAAGCAATCGCATCGCCAAATTAGCATAGGCTTCGCCGTTCTCTTTACCAAGCTTCTCATGATGCTTCGCAACTTTGTCTTTGGTAATCGACAAAAGCGGCTTGCCCTTCCAGCCAGCAAAGCCCAGATTGAGCACGCGCTCGTAATTATAAAGTGTGTTAGGTTTTAACGACTTCCTGGCTTGCTTGTAATCCTTAAATACTTGCTCCAAGGTGATGATACTCATCTTAAGCGCTTGTTTCTCAGCAATGGGGTCAACCCCTGTGGCAATTTGGCCAATGATTTTCTGTGCTTCTTTACGGGCTTGCTCAACGGTTAAGGCCCCGTACTTACCTAATGTAATCCTACGTACTTTATTGCCGATATTTTTCTCAACGACAAAGCTTTTGGTACCACTGGCAGTAACACGCAGTGCAAAACCTTTCAATTGCTCATCACGATAAAAAATTTGGCCCTTTTCAACGGGTAATTGCGCATTATCAACATTTTTTTTGGTCAGTTTCATGGAACGCCCCCTTTCTACATGTAGAAGCAATGTAGAAAGATTATGTAGAATCACTTAGAATAATTAAGTGGTAATTATAAGCGCCAACCCCCTATATGTATAGGTTTAATGGGGTTTTTTAGGATAATATAGAAGTGGGTAGAAACGTTTATTTTATAACTGTTAATCATTAGGTCGGCGGTTCGAGCCCGTCCCGGGGAGCCATACCACATAAGGGTTGTGGCGTCCTAGCTCGAAATTATCAAACCAAAATTTCCAAAAACGTTCCTCTAAACGTTCCTGCGCCCAATTTGTTAAGCAAATTTTATTGTATAATGTCGCCAATTCTCAATTCAGGTAGTTATTTATGACCCACGCTTGGAATCAATCCATTGATATCAATGAACAGAAAGCCAAACAGCTTATTGAGTCACAACACTCTCTTATCGTTAAAACAATTCATCTATTGGATGAGGGGTGGGACAATCTAGTTTATCTTGTCAATGAAACCTACATTTTTCGATTTCCTCGTAGAGATTTTGGGTTAGCTTGTATGGAAAACGAAATAGCCTTGCTGCCCTATATTGCAAGCCAAGTATCATTCCCACTCTCAGCACCGCAGTGGATTGGAAAACCGTCAGATTTATATCCATATCCCTTTGCGGGCTATCCGATGATTCCAGGCAAACCCGTTTCAGATATTGCTCAGTCATTAATTGCAGATAATAATTTTGCTATAACACTCGCCTCATGGCTTTCCGAATTACACGCTATCCCTGTCACAGAGCCCTATGCGTCATTGATTAAAGGCGAACAGGGCTGGCGATATGATGTTAACCATAGGATGTTGCGTTGCAAGGAAAATCTTAAGAACTATGAAAATTATTTCTTAGAATTAGGTTTTGATAAGGAAATTTTGCTTGAAGTAATAGCATCATTACCTCATTTAACCTTCAAAGAAGATAAAAAATCCTACTTACATGCGGATTTGTATAGTAGGCATGTTGTTATGAACTCTTTAACCTTTGCTCCATCAGGGTTAATTGATTGGGGAGATACACATATTGGTCATCCTGGAATTGATTTAGCTGTAGGTATGATTTTTACAGAAAAAACATTTCAAACATTTTTGAATGCTTATGGTGATGTAGACAACGAAACAATCAATCTCTTGCTGTTTCATGCTTTTTGCCATCACATGAGTTTTCTACCCTATACTTGTGAGCAAAATAGAAGCCATTTAAAACAATGGGCGTCAATGGTATTAGCCAGAGTAATCAATGAAATTAGAAAGCGATATTAATTTTCTTGATGCGTTGAATCAAACAACTCCCCAACGCATTATGATCATGGGACGTCCTGGAAGTGGAAAATCAACTTTTTCCATAAAACTACAATCCATCATGGATTTTCATTAAGATAAATCAGGTAACGCTACCGCCACTGAAATTAATTTTTAAGCCTCCCATCCAAGGTATGGATGTTTCATTTTTAAG
>JAACPN010000022.1 GCA_009995425.1 Legionella sp.
AGGCCCTTTTCTCATGAAAGTAATTATACATGATTATTGATAAAAGACTAAGTTATTTTTTCTAATCTCCTAAATCTGAGGGGGAATAAATAATTTTATCAGCATTTGTATACAAGCAGGTTTCCAACAAGAGCGATCTATAGTTTTAGTTTAGTACCTAATCAACGAGTAGCAACTGATGTGTTTGCTGGTTAGTTTTTTTTGTATACAGCAGAAGCCCAATCAAACTCATCATACCAAACACAAGTAAAATATAACTCGGTGAAGCATCGTGGCGCGCCCCGAGCTTGATTGCAATGATAGGCGTAACGCCTCCACCAAGGCAGGCAGCGAGAGAATAGATCAAATTAACAATCGAGCATCTTAGTGAAAGCGGGAAAATTTCGGTAATAAAAACAGGGGTAACTGCAAAAATGGCCGCACAGGGCACGGCAATTAAACATTCGCAAAACAACACGTAAACCCATGAGCCTGAAGTTAAACACATAAAATACGGCACGGAAAATAACAAGATTACCGTAATCCCCGTTAATAGAATACGAACACGTCCGTATATATCTGACAATATTCCCATCACAGGAATTAACACCGTCACCACAGCCAAACCACATGAATTCATAAATAAAGCCTGTGTATTTGACAACGTATTAACGGTGACAAGATGAATAGGTGCATACACAAACATCATGACGGTTGTGGCAGCACCAATTAAGACCAACGAAAAAACAACACATGAATCAAACAACTGCCGCTTTAATAACCTCATGGTATTCACAAAAATATGGCTTAATGATCGGATTTCACTTCGTGCATGCGTCTCAATAAATTCCTTACTTTCAGGAATAGAGCGGCGTATCCATAAGCCAAAAAGCATCGTGATAAAAGCAAGAAGAAACACCAAACGCCAACCCCAGACAGGGAGTACGTGAAGATCAATTAAATATAAAACCAAGGCGCCCGTGAGAGAGGCCACCAGCATGCCCGTATTCACGCCAAAAGCAGCCCAAGAACCAAAATAACCTTTCTCATTTTTTTCACTGCTTTCAATCAGCAACGATACCGAGCTAATGTACTCACTACCAGCAGAAAAGACCTGAACGAGTCGAATAAATAACAAAAGCAAGACAGAAATGACACCAACCTGATTATAAGACGGTAAAATACCAACCAATGCCGTACACATTCCCATCAAAATAATGCTTAACGTTAACATGCGCTTCCTACCGATTTGATCAGCAAGCATACCTCCAACAAAACCGCTCAATGGCCTTAATATGTAGGTCAGTAAAAATAAAAAAAACATATCAGAAAGCTTAGAGCCAGGAGGTAAAAACGCTTTGGATAAAAAAACAGAAAATAACCCCCAGATCATATAATCGTACATCTCGAGTAGATTACCAATAGCACCGCTGATAATGATTTTTTTGGATGTTTTTTTAAACATATTTTTTTAAGCTTCGTTTTTAATTTTAAGCTCACCAACACGTACTAATTCATCATGAAAACCAAGTGAGTTAACGTCTGTAACTTTATCCAAAAAAATTACACCATCTAAGTGATCATATTCATGCTGCAAAACACGTGCATGAAGATCAGATACTTCACGTTCTATCAGAACACCATCCGCATCATAACCGCGATAACGAATAGACTTAAAGCGTGAAACTTTTCCGCGTAGCATGCCAACACTTAAACAGCCCTCATAGTCTTCTACACATTCATCTGATAGTGGCTCATACGTTGGATTAAATAAAACAGTCATGGGAATGCTTGGCAGATGCGTATGCACAGGGTGTTGTTCCATGCCAAACACAATCGCTCGTTTGTTGATACCAATTTGTGGTGCGGCTAAACCCAGGCCGTTTTCAGCCTGCATCATTTCAAACAACGTAGCTTCTAATTGTTTAAGTTCAGGTGAGCCAAACTCTTCATCCAAAATCGCATCGGACGGTTGGCGTAACGATGGGTTACCTAAAAGAACAATTTTATTGTGTTCCATCATTTTTCATTTACCTTTGTTTGTATTCTGCACCACACGCAGAAAAGGTTTAATACTCAGACCTGAGGCTTTGGAACTGAATTCACTTAAATTAGGCGGTGTATGTTTCGTCGCATAGACATTGTACCGCTCTCTCAATGATTTATAAAAGTAATCGCCCATATCAATTAAGCCAAACAGGTTTTCTGTGTAGTACTGACGTAAATTTTTATATTTTTCGTCGGTAGCAAACGAATACACCAGGCGAAAATCACCGATGGGTCGGCAAATCGTCATACCTACTGTTAAGTGATGATGCTTCAGTTTAATTTTTTCAAGTTTATCATGCGAATAATCCCACCATAATAAAGCATTTTTAAGTTCGGCCTCAGGAAAAAACGCATGATCATGTACCCATAAATTTTGATGAATCAGATTATATTCAATCGTAGGTGTGCTAGAAAATACCATCAACTCATCAGATGGGTCGATACAGGCCATCGCCATGTGCGTAATACCATGTAACCCTCGGAGGTTTGAAAACACCTTTTTAACATACGGACGATTTTCAAATAAAATCTCAATAACTTCAGGGTGTAACGTGATTGCTTGTTTTTGAGTGGACAAACATTCAAGCTTTTTTGACTCGTACATCATCGTTAATTCCATGGAAACGCATAATGGAGTTGATCGACATATCAATGACTTTCAAAATTTCTTTCGAATCGGCCTCAATATGGGTCGCGTCATGAATAATATCCAGAATATAGCTGATAAGCTCTTGTTTATTTTTTGTGATATCAAAAAGATCCGCGCACTTTGAAAGAATATACTCAAGTAAGTCGGGTTCTATCTGAATGAGATTTTTCTGACCAAGGTTGTTGGGTATATCCCCTTCCTCCCCATACAAAAGCCAACCAGGAGATACTTTCAGCCATTTTGCAATTTTATAGGTGATATCAACATCGGGTAGAGCATCACCCAAAGCATAACGCCTTGCCATTTGATGTGAACAACCACTCACTTCAGCCAGTTTACTGATCTTCACGCCTGCTTTGGATTTGGATGACGCTAAATCGGCTTGTTGCATGAGAGCTGTAAGCCTCCGAGCAAATCCACGAACAAAATGTTCTCGTTCCAATTGAGTCTCCTCTTCAATATAGGATAACAGTATATCTTCATTGTTTATTGTGTTCAATAAATTCAAAATTTTACAAACAAAAAATATCATACAACTTAAAGTTAAGTTTATATCAACTTTAAGTTGATTTTAAATGCAACTTAAAATAAAATTTCATTCCGTGACAGGGTAGTAAATGCTTCAAATAATGAGTAAAAAATAACAAATAAGGATCAAAGGAGATAACATGATCAATCACCCTAAATTACAAATTTATCAAGGCATGATCCAGTATCTACTGGACTCGACCGGCTATGACTTAAAAAATATAGCCGCCTTATCAAACGCGTCCATTAAAAATATTTGCACCATTTATCATGGTGATGAACTGCCAGCAAATTTTTCATCATCCGAAAAGCATCTCGTGCAGCTGTACCAAATGGTTATTGAATTAAATTTCAAACAAGGAAGCAATTTGAGTTACTTAGCTAAGGAACGCAAACATGAAAACACTCAACATTCAACAAGCTGCTGAATTTCTTGGTGCACATAAAGAAACAGTTCGTCGTCTTGTCGTATCAGGTGATCTCCCTGGCGTTAAGATCGGTCGAGCTTGGCGTTTTATTGAACAAGATCTTGCGATGTATATGCGAAACAAGTACTCTACTTGCGATGCATCGTGGGGTGTCGATACAGGAGATAACACATGGCCCTCACGAAAAAAAATGGCTTCTGGTGGATCGACATCACATTTGGTGACCAGCGTATACGCAGAAGCACTAGGACTAAAGTAAAACAACAGGCTCAAATATTCCATGATAATTTTCTACAAGATCTATGGAATAACAAGCACACCAAATCACCCCAGCAAAAATCGTGGGTAGATGCTGTTGTGCGATGGTTAGAAGAATCAGCGCATAAGCGAAGTTTAGTGACGGATAAATATCATTTAGCCTTTTTAGATCCTTATCTTGGCCAGAAAATGTTAAATGAAATTAACTCGGAACTTATTGAGTTTATTGCGCAAGAAAAAGAGCAAACCAACGTTACACCAACGACGGTCAACCGAATGTTGGAAATTATACGTGCTATTTTGAACAAAGCTCATAAAGAATGGCAGTGGATAAACACCATGCCATTATTCAGAATGAGAAAAGTTGAAAATAAGCGTATACGTTGGTTGAGCAAAAAACAGGCTGACACATTGCTTCAACAGCTGCCAAGTCATTTGAAAGATATGGCAGCGTTTACTTTGGCAACGGGTTTACGGCAATCTAATGTGACTCAATTGCAGTGGAATGAAGTGGATTTAATTAGAAAACACGCCCTCATTCATCCTGATCAATCGAAAACAAAGAAAGCGATCCCGGTTCCTTTAAACTCTGAAGCAATCGCCATCATAGAAAAACAAAAGGGCTTACATCCCCTCTTTGTATTTACCTATTTTGGTAAGCCTGTTACACGGTGTAATAATCATGCTTGGCAAAAAGCATTGGTTCGAGCAGGAATCAAAGATTTTCGCTGGCATGATTTACGCCATACTTGGGCAAGTTGGCACGTGCAAAATGGTACCTCATTGCAAGAATTACAGCAATTAGGTGGATGGTCAGACTATGAAATGGTATTACGTTATGCGCACCTTTCAAGTGACCATTTGAAGGCGGCAGCCGAAAGAATTACAAAAAATTCTGGCACGTTTTCGTCACTATAACTTGGTTTTTACGGCACGTTTCGGACTAAGTAATGTCTAACTCTTTGATTTTACTGGATTTTAATGGTGCGCTCGGAGAGATTCGAACTCCCGACACCTTGGTTCGAAGCCAAGTACTCTATCCAACTGAGCTACGAGCGCATAAAAATGGGTGTATAATATATGGTGGGCCGTATAGGATTTGAACCTATGACCAAAAGATTAAAAGTCTTCTGCTCTACCAACTGAGCTAACGGCCCTTATATATAATCTTGTCTTTATTAAGCTTGGGAATGGTGGGCCGTATAGGATTTGAACCTATGACCAAAAGATTAAAAGTCTTCTGCTCTACCAACTGAGCTAACGGCCCCAAAGACGAAGAGATCATACCGGATCACACGAAAATATCAAGAGGTAAATGGCATTCCATTTGGATTCTTTTCATTATTTATATCATAAAGATCATTTGATGTCGCCAAAACAGTCCAACCTGCTAAATCAAAGCGTTTTTTGCAGGTTAATAATCGATGGCTCGGAACCAGTACAAACAAAACATCCGCTCCCATCGCCCCACAACCTTTGCATGCTAAAACATCCTGATCTTGAATTAAGTGGGCAAGCTGTTCCTGTGTTCTTTCAGCCACTAAATTAAGTGCAGTTAATGCCTGATGATAGGCTTTCACGGCATCGATCAATTGCTGACTGTCTGCGTTCAGAAAAGCCTCCTGCCCTGACAATACAATAGCACTCAATGCAGTCATAGCATCCATCAAGCATATATCTTGAAGATGGTGATGTGTTGGAAGCTTGTCACCCGTGTGCAATAAAATAAACGCCATATCTGTAAATGGCCAAGCATATGAAGCGAATATTGTATGATGATGAATAGCCACACATCCTGATGAAGCTTGTGCTAATACATCATAGCCACTGGGGCGAACGCCCTGTCCTGTTTGCCAACTGCATGCCCAATAAGCTTCTAACAGTGCGGCATGATTCGTGTGTGGTTGTAATCCTGCAGCCCAATATGCGCCGAGAAATTGCGCGCTGGATGCACCAAGCCCACCGATGCCTTGATAAGGATCATGCCATGTGAGCTCTGAATCTATCGCGGCACCTGCCTTGGCCCAAAATAACCCGGCGGGTGAATCAGGATGAATAGCGGGTTTTGTATGCTCACGCGAAAGCCCCACTTCAAAACATGGCGTGGTGGTGAGTATGATCGCAGGGCCACCACGCAATGCCGCGTACTCACCCAATAAAAAAGTTTTTGCTGGAATCATCCACGTCATAAACGAACAGGTGCCGCGTGTCGCAACTCCGCTAAAAGCGTGATGGCTTGTTTTAGACTCACCCGACGGTGCAATGTAAGCCAATGTTGCAAGCGTTTTTTGAGCACAGGAAGCTCGTCGTCGTTCGCTCCTGCCACTAAGAGCAAGTTATCGATATGTAATTTCATGTGGCCCTGGATAATACCTTCCGTACACAAAGCATTAATGGCACCTAAATTTTGAACCAAGCCTACAGCCGCCAGTACACGTGATAAGTGCGACGCCGAAGTAACACCCAGCATCTTTAAACAAAGCTGCGCCGTGGGGTGCAGGGCCGTGACCCCACCGACGGTACCCACCACCAAAGGCGCGGTTAACTCGCCCGTTAAGACACCATCTTGATAACGCCAGTGTGAAATCGCTTGATAAGCACCCGAGCGAGATGCATAAGCATGAACACCGGCTTCGACTGCACGCCAATCATTTCCTGTTGCAATCAAAATAGGATCAATGCCATTCATCACGCCTTTGTTATGCGTTGCTGCACGATAAGGATCGATTTCAGCAAATAACGAGGCTTCTTGAATGCGTTCTCCCAAGTCTTGTTCGATGTTGTTAATCACAACCCGTGCACGTGCAAGTTTTTGATCGTTTAAATTGGATAAAATACATAATCCAACTTTTTCATGGGTGAGCGTTTCAATAGGCTCTTTTAAATATTCAAGCACCTGATTAATAATATTCGCGCCCATGGCATCACAACTGTTCATACTTAAATGAATCACCGCCATATCATCCCCATCAGGACGGGATAGGCGACGCAAGACCATATCCATAACACCCCCACCTCGCTGCACCATGGTGGCAGCAACGTCTTGGTTGGCTTTATCTATGAGCGCTACACGATGATCTGCAAAACACGCTTCTAAGCGCTCAAAATTTTTAACCCGGGGAATTTGTATTTGGCCTAAAATGCAATCACCTAAAACATCTGTGGTGATGCTGCCTTGCTTACGAATCCACTTGGCGGTTTTAGACAAAGCCGCCACAATCGAGGTTTCTTCAACGGCCATCGGAATCACATAATCGTCACCATCGATGCAAAAATTAGTTGCAACCCCAAGAGGTAACTGGAAATAACCAATGACATTTTCGATGAGTTTATCACCTAAATCAAGTTTACGAACGCCACCTTCACACAAATACGACACATCATCTTGACTCAAAGCCCCCATATCGATCAGGCGCTCGAAGCGTTCGGTACGTGATAATTTAGAAAAGCCTTCAAAACCAACGTGGGCGTTTTTATTTAACAACGGACTTTCTCCCTTAGCTCACTTAAATGACGACTGCCTGTGCAGAATAAAGCAACACGTAGTTCATATTCAATGGTTTGCATCACATGAATCACTTCATCAGTTGACTGTATCGCGGCTTCTAACATGGGTTTTGCAAACGCAACGGTACGTGCACCGAGTGCAAAAAGTTTTGCGGCATCCAGGCCATGCCGTACACCACCCGAACCCCAAATTTCAAAATCAGAAGCAACATCTTGACCTGATCGTACACTTTGGACGGTATCAATACCCCAATTTCGAAACGTTTGCGCTGCTTGTTGACGCATGGGCGCATGCGAAGCACGATGCCCTTCAATACGCCCCCAGTGTGTACCACCTAACCCACTCACATCGACGGCGGCAACACCGATATTATATAAACGTACTAAAGTTGGCGTTGAAAAACCACAGCCTGTTTCTTTGACCACAACGGGCAAACCTAAATGTTTAACCAACGCTGCGAGTGCATCCCAACAGCCTTTAAATTGTGGCGTACCTTCAGGTTGAATGCATTCTTGCAATGGATTGCAATGAATCATGAGCGCACGTGCATCCAGTGCTTCGGTCAAACGTAAAATATCATCCATAGGCGTTGTAATCAGCTGAGCAATGCCTAAATTGCTATACAATTCCACCTGAGGATAGGCCTTACGAAGCGGTTTCCAAGCTAAGCGTGCATCTGGATCGGTTAATTCACGACGCTGCGATCCTACCCCCATCGCCCAACCGGATTCTGCACAGGCCTCCATCAAATGACGATTCACATGCTCAGCCTTAGCATGACCTGCAGTCATCGAAGCCACCATGAAGGGCTTTTCAACCGGCATACCGAGTCGTGTACTGGATATATTCAGCACATCAAAATCAAGATCAGGCAAAGCTTCGTGCATCAATTGCACCGCATCAAGCCCATTCAGTTCATAGGCTTGATTGGCCTGCATTAATGCGAGTTCAATATGATCTTGTTTTCGCTTCTCAAATTGGGTGTAATCGTCTGACATGCCTCTCCCAACGTGGCTATGCACCAAATGAAGCAAATTCTATCATACTTACCTTACATTCAACCACTCAATAACACGCATATCATCCACCCTTTGTATTTAAAGCCAATTTCGTATTATCCTAAGCTATGCTCGATAGGTATGGTAACCATGGCAAGGATGAATGACGCGACTGCAACGTTAGCCCAAACACCGGATAGTGCCACAAAAAGTGCACGTTTTTTATTCGATGCTAAAAACCATCGCTACCTGTGCGAAGGGCACTGGTCAACACTTTATCTCGGTGATATAACCGCAGAATTTGAGCCCCCATCTCCAAGCTCATCAAGCTCAAAACCAACCTTAACGATCAGCGCCGAGCGCCTAGAAACGTTTGACAGTGCCGGTGCGCTTGCTTTACTCCAATTCATTGAGACACTGAAGCAAGTAGGTTATGACATAAAGCTTACGCATTTCAACGACGGTCAAAACGAACTCTTGCATCTTGTGCAAGATAAACAACACACATTAGATGAACATCCTCCTGCGCCGCCACCTAAGCCTCATACCGGTGAAGATTTTTTTGAAACACTGGGCCGCGAAGCTGTATCTAAATTTCACCAATGCGATGGGCTGTTAATTTTAGTCGGCGATCTAACCAATAAAATTGTTCTAGCCTTTGGTCATTGGCGTCGATTTCAGTTCCCAAGCATCGTATCCAATATCAATAGCACCGGAATCAAAGCCCTTCCCATTATTGCGCTTTTGTCTTTCTTAATTGGTGTTGTGCTTGCTTATCAAATGGGTTTACAGCTTGAAACCTACGGTGCTAATGCTTTTATTGCTTACCTATCTGGGATGGCTATTTTTCGAGAATTTGCACCACTGATTACTGCGATTATTGTTGCCGGCCGAACCAGTTCGGCCTTTACCGCACAAATCGGTAGTATGAAAATCAACGAAGAAATCGATGCTTTAACCACCATGGGTCTCTCGCCAACGGAACTACTCGTTTTACCCAAGGTCTTAGGTTTATTATTTGTGCTTCCACTTGTTGTTTTTTGGGCCGATGTGTTCAGTATATTAGGCTCGATGGTGATGTCTAAATTCATGCTCCATGTCAGTTATTACGAATTTTTGACTCGCTTAAAACTTGAAGTGGGTACCCAGCAACTGATGCTTGGTTTATACAAAGCACCTGCCTTTGCCCTACTCATTGCCTTAGTAGGTTGTTTTCAAGGTTTTCGTGTCCAAACCAATGCCGATAGCATTGGCAGCCAAACCACAAAAAGTGTTGTGCAAGCCCTCTTTCTGATTATTATTACAGATGCCGCTTACTCTGTAATCTACAGCTGGTTGGATCTTTAATGACTCAAATCAAAACGCCCATTATTGAAATTTCTGGCTTAAAAAATTACCTTGGCGATCAGTGGGTGCATACCGACGTGAACCTATCCGTCAATCAAGGCGAGATCTTCGGTATTATTGGTGGAAGTGGTAGCGGTAAAACAACGATTCTGCGTAGCATTCTGATGCTTTTAAAGCCAACAGCTGGCTCCATTCATGTGTTTGGGCAAGCCTTAGAGAATATTGACCAACATGATGCAGAACAACTGTACAAGCGCTGGGGTGTTTTATATCAACATAGCGCTCTGTTTTCTGGCATGAGCGTCTTAGAAAACATCATGTTCCCCATGCAAGAGCTTGCGAATTTACCTGAAAAATTTATTAAACAGCTTGCACTGATTAAGCTTGTTCTCGTAGGTTTACCGACCCATGCAGCTTATAAATTACCATCCGAACTCAGTGGTGGTATGCAGCGACGTGCGGCTGCTGCGCGTGCGATTGCGATGGATCCTGAGCTATTATTTTTAGATGAACCAACATCAGGCCTTGATCCGTTAGGTGCTAAACAATTTGATGAATTGATTTTATTTTTACGACGCGCACTCAACTTAACGGTTGTTATCGTAAGCCACGACATTGACTCGCTTAGCCGAACCGCAGATCGTGTTGCTTTTGTCGGCGAAGGTGAAATTCTTGCAATCGATCCTATTGACAAATTGATGAAAAATAAACACCCTTTAATTAGTAAATATTTTAGTAAAAACATAAACTAAATTAATTAATAATTATTAATTTGTTAAATTTGGAGACTTCATAGCTTGGAAGCAAAAACTCATTACACCCATGTTGGAATCGCCGTCTTACTCCTTGCCGTAAGCTTACTTTCCGCGAGTCTGTGGCTTTCTATTGGGTTTGATAATAAAAACTACCGCAATTATTTAGTTTACCTAAACGAACCCGCAGGTAGCCTCACCGAAGATTCGATGGTCAAATATAATGGCGTGCTTGTTGGGCTTGTTAACTCGATTGAACTTAATCAAAATAATCCTCAACAAGTGATTTTAGTTTTAAAAATTGATGAAGATATTCCTATTACAGAAGGCACGCAAGCAACCCTTATCTCTCAAGGCATCACAGGCACAACTTATTTGGGCCTTTCATCAACCTCACCATCGCTTAAACCGTTGAAGAAAACACCCGGCAGTCCCTACCCGATTATTCCATCAAAGCCTTCGTTTTTTTATCAGCTTGAAAAAAATATTGATAAATTAACCCAGCAAGTTAACCGTGTTTTTGATAAAGAAAATACCGAGAATATCCGGCTAACACTTGAACATTTAGAAAAGCTCTCGGCGGTATTTTCCAACAACGACTCCAGCATTGATGAAAGCCTTAAAGAATTACCCAAATTGATTAAAGGCCTCAAAGTAAGCGCTCAAAAATTTGATGTGATGGCTGATGACATCTCCGTCTCAGGAAGACAATTTACAACCACCATGAAAGCTGGGAAAAATAGCATCGATCAAATTTCACAACAAACACTTCCGCCAGCGACCCTGTTGTTAAGACGCCTCAATGATATTGCGGCAAACCTTGAAAAAATGAGTGCGGCCATGCGGCAAGATCCATCCGTTGTTTTACGTGGAAGTGCCCCACCTAAACTTGGCCCAGGAGAGCGTCCATGAACCTCGTAAATAAACCTACATCCATCGGCTTGTTACTCAGCTTTGCCGTACTGGCAGGCTGCTCCCCTATCAAAACACCCGTTACCCATCAATACACATTAGATATACCCGCTCATAAAAAATCATCACATCAACGTCTTAATTATTCATTGCTTATTTCAAAACCCGAAGCCATGGCAGGTTATCAAACCGAACAAATGCTTTATGTCCAAAAACCTTTTACCCTTGAACCTTTTGCCAAAAATGCTTGGGCTAGCCCACCTGCCGCCATGCTCTACCCAATACTCGTCCAACATATACAAGGCAGCCATGTATTTCGTGCAATTACCTCAAGCCCATTTGCTGACAAAACAGACTATCGATTAGACACGCAATTGCTTACGCTCAATCAAAACTTTTTAAGTAAGCAGAGCACGTTAAATTTTACCGCTAAAATCGCAATCACACGTGTAGCTGATAACCATGTGCTTGCATCACGGCTAATTGTCAAACGCATACCTTGCTCGAGCAACACACCTTTAGGTGGTGTGATTGCGGCCAATCAGGCAAGCTCGGCTTTCGCAAAAGATACGCTTGATTTTGCAGTTACACAGGTTCAACGAGATATTACGCACAAAAAAACTTAACATCCTCCATAGTCAAGCCATGAAAATCTTTGTACAATTAAGATCTCATGAGAAATAAAAATAATAAACTTATTTTAACAAAAGGATACTTACAGATGAGCACAAAATTCTTACTGAAAATGGGAGCTCTTGCGGCAGGTTCACTTTTGATAGCTTCGTGTTCTAAAACAAACGATCTTTTAGATAGTGCTGGATTTTCTTCGAATGGCTTAGGTCGACTGACGCATTTTGCGGGCCAAGAAGCCGGTGAAATGTACACAACGCAAGCGCCGCATAACCAAATTTATTTATTTGCTTATGACAACAGTGGCGTTGCATCAAAATATGTTAATTCGATTCATGCCCAAGCAAATTATCTCAAATCACATCATAACGCACGTGTTCTTTTAGCAGGAAACACCGATGAACGTGGTAGTCGTGAATATAACGTCGCGTTAGGTGAGCGTCGTGCAAAATCGGTCGCTCAAATGTTACGCGTGGCCGGTGTTGATAAACGCCAAATGCGTGTGGTGAGCTATGGCAAAGAAAAACCCATTAACTTAGGCCATGATGCCGAGTCACATGCTCAAAATCGACGTGTAGAATTAACGTACGAGGCAAAATAATGAAACCATCCGTTCATCACATCGTCGTTGCCATGGGATTAAGTTGCTTTCTTGCGTTACCTACGTTTGCTGAAGCTCCCGTGGTGGATGAGAGCGAAAACTACGCGCTCTTTGATGAACAACTGGCTGCAACTGAGCAGCCAGATTTTCCTCTCGCCCAAGCGCAAACTGTACATGAAGAAGAACGTATTGCACTTGCTTTTGATGACACTCCGCGTAACGAAATACCCGAAGACGATGATGCAACCCTGTTTGATAAGCTGCAAAGCATGCAACAAGAAGTCAACAATTTACGCGGTCAGCTCGAAGTCCAAACCCACGAAATTCAAGTATTAAAGCAACAACAGCTCGATTTTTATAAAGATCTCGATGCGCGTTTACGCGATCCCAACACAACGGCATCAAACAGCCTTTCGCAAACAGCGCATCCAATCACCGAACAATTGCAAGATGATCAAGAAACCGAAAAATCTTCGCCCCTTTTAGCAACAGAAAATTCGGCCCCACGTGGCAATCCTGCGGATGAGCAAATTAGCTACCTTGCCGCTTACGAACTCATTAAGAACAAAGAATTTGACAAAGCCGTGATGGCTATGAACAGTTTTATTCGCCAATATCCTCGCGGTGGTTATACCGCTAATGCCCATTACTGGCTCGGTGAGTTATACATGGTTAAAAAAGCCTATCCTGATGCGATTGAGCAATTTAAAACCGTACTCAAAATATTCCCGTCATCCAGCAAAACGTCAGATTGTTCGCTCAAAATTGGGTACGCACTCTTAGCTTCAGGGCAAAAAAACGTAGCTCGACAACAGTTACAAAACGTTATTCGAGATTACCCCGACACACATGCTGCTGAACTTGCAGCCAGAAAATTGGAAAATATCAACAGCTAATGAATCGTTTTTCACACCAACTTCGTATTACCGAAATTTTTCATTCACTACAAGGTGAATCCACGACCGTCGGGCTTCCGACTGTTTTTGTGCGCCTAACGGGCTGCCCGTTACGTTGCGGCTATTGTGACACCGCATATGCCTTTCACGGCGGAAAAGTGCGCGAGATTGACACCATCATGACAGAAGTCAAAGCCTTTGACTGCCAACATGTTTGTGTCACCGGTGGTGAGCCATTGGCACAACCTGGCTGCATCAACTTGCTCACACGCTTGTGTGATGCAAACCACGCTGTCTCCATTGAAACCAGCGGTGCACGTGATATAAAAGACGTTGATCCACGCGTCATGATTGTCATGGATTTAAAAACGCCGGACTCAGGTGAAAGCAGTAAAAATATGTTATCAAACTTAGCGTATTTAAAACCTACAGACCAAATTAAATTTGTTATATGCAGTCGCGCCGATTATGAATGGGCCCGCACCATGCTCACTGAGCATGCCTTGACCCAGCATGCGCAAGTCTTATTTTCTCCAAGCTTCGAACAAATCCAACCTAAAACACTCGCCGAATGGATTTTAGAAGACCGTCTTCCTGTACGATTTCAGCTGCAATTACATAAAATATTATGGGACGATGCCCCCGGGCATTAAAAATAAATATAAAGGAGAAGTTTGTATGTCATGGTGTGCCGAGGCTCCTGCTAATATTGCTCTGATTAAATACATGGGTAAAGCGAGTCCAACCACAAATTTACCGCTCAATGCTTCACTATCCTATACACTACCCCATCTGATAACCCGCGTTGAATTAGAACCAAGCACCGAGCAAGCGGACCGTTGGGAGGCATTAAACAAGCCAGGTTTTATTCCTCATGTCTTTTCAGAAAAATCACAACAACGTTTTTTAAAGCATCTCGCCTTTTTGAAAAAACAGTTTCATTGCGACGCTAACTTTATTGTTCGTTCAGCCAATAATTTCCCACACGGAACAGGGCTTGCAAGTTCAGCCTCAAGCTTTGCAGCACTCACGCGTGCTGCCGCCGAAGCTTGCGCCGCATGCACCAACACCCCCGTACCCTCGATTCAGGAGCAAGCCAACTTAAGCCGGCTTGGCTCAGGCTCTTCGTGCCGCTCGTTTTTTGAACCATGGGCGCTTTGGGAACATGACACCGTTCACCATATTCAGCTACCTTACCCTGAGCTTATTCATCAAGTTATTTTAATTCATGAAGATGAAAAGGAAGTCTCTTCGAGTGAAGCCCACAAACGCGTGAGCATACTGCCTGAATATCCCGCTCGAAAACTGCGTGCCGAGCAGAATCTTACTGAGCTATTGCAAGCATTACAAAACCAACAATGGGAACAAGCGTATCATATTTGCTGGCGTGAGTTTCAAGACATGCATGCACTTTTTTCTGCATCCAGTCCACCGTTTAGCTACATCACCGAAACAACCCACCGCCTACTCAATCAGTTAAAAAATGCTTGGGATCTACAAGGCGACGGCCCGCTTGTAACCATGGATGCCGGTCCAAATATCCATCTGTTATATCGACCTGATCAAGCAGCCCAAGCAAAAGCCTTTAAACATCAAGCCTTACTGAGCAACCTTCATGTCTTATGATTTTGAAACCACCACACACGGCAAATGGATTTTAGCAGGCGAGCACGCGGTACTTCGAGGGCACCCAGCCTTGGTTTTACCCCTTACCGAAAAAACGCTTACGCTGCGCTACAAAAAATCAAACCAAGCGCTTCATATCACCCATGAAGGTCCTTACGGCGAAGGCTGCAACAAACCTATTTGGCAACTCATCGACACGGGATTTCAAGCACTCAATCTTACGGCGTCTCATCTTAGGGGCGAACTGAACATTATCAATCATATTCCTATTGGCGCAGGCATGGGAGCCTCAGCCGCGTTATGTGTCGCGATGACTCGCTGGTTCAAAGCCCTGTTTGACGCAACGATTCCATCATTTGAATTTGCACGCATGCTCGAAGATTGTTTTCATGGCCAAAGTAGCGGCTTAGATATTGCAGGTGCCGCAGCACCGTCTGAAGGAGTTTATTTTCAATCAGGTGCAACCGCGCCAATTCAAGCCGCTTGGAAGCCCCATTGGTATCTTTCCTATTCAGGCGAGCCTGGCATTACATCCGAGTGCATTCAACACGTTCAAGCACTTTGGCAACAGGATAAAGCACGTGCAGAAGCCTTAGATAATCAAATGGCTGCGAGTGTACTGCAAGCACGTGATGCCTTAGTTGATACAACATTGCTTGCAACCCCACGACTTGCACACGCGATTCAGCAAGCAGCGGCTTGCTTCGAGGGCTGGGGGCTCATCAACCATGCATTACAAAACCATATCGCATCATTACGCGAAGCCGGAGCCATCGCGATTAAGCCCACAGGTTCGGGTGGAGGTGGCTATGCTTTAAGCCTGTGGGAAAGCGCGCCGCCGACAACACCCCATGCGTTGATTGCCTTATGATGATTTGGATGGATGGGGACGCATGCCCCAAGCCAATTAAAGAGGTACTTTACCGTGCGGCAGCACGTACAGAAATCGTACTCATGATTGTTTCGAATCATTTTTTTACAACGCCACCCTCCCCGTTTATTAAAAAGCACGTCGTCGGCTCTGGATTTGATGTGGCGGATAATTATATCGTTGAGCACATGCAATCAGGCGATTTATTAATAACCGCCGATATACCTTTGGCTGATGCGGCCATATCCAAAGGCGGTACGGTAATTAATCCTCGAGGTGAGCTTTATACCGCTCAAAATATTAAACAGCACCTCGCGCATCGCAACATGAATGAATCACTCCGAAGTACAGGCATGCTCAGCGGCGGCCCCGCAAAACTAGGGGCCAAACACACCCAGCAGTTTTCAAATAATTTAGATCGCTTTTTAGCGAAGCATAAAAAATAATGACCGTCTCACGGATGGGGTCCACTATACCCAAGCATGATCTAATAATCCTAAAGCTGCAGCGTCATGTTGGTCACCTGGAACTTTACCTTCTAAATGTTTTTGGATGTTATCCTTCGTTAACGCCTGCTCAGGCACATAGCCGTTATTACGAATACCTGCTACAGATAGTGTGTTTTCCAACCAATTCGATAGTTCTTTTCTTCTTAACCCCAAAATTTTTTGATCGGAAGAGACAGGGTTCAAAAATAAATGAAGATCAAGAAAATAGCGACTTGGACTATTTTCCATAGAAGGAGAAGCAATAAACGCGTACAATATATTGCAATACGTCGAAATTAAAACAGATAAATTCTCATTAACTTGTTTAACATGATCAACCAAACTTATATTAAATGCTTTCTGCTCTAAATAATCATGACATCCTTGAAAATGCTCCATTAGCCGGTTACAAAAACTCTTAAAATTGGCGCGACTTTCATCTAGATCAAAATAATATAAAAAGCGGTTATTCGTAGTAAGCTCATTACAAATACGATCCATGTATTTCAAGCGCTGCTTTAATTCAAGCATTGATTGAGGTGATTCAGGCTTAAAAAGTTCCCTCATCCAAACCACCATTTCCATGACAAACATCAACTCCACACCATCACAGCGCACAGCCCCTGAATCAATATGGGAAACAATCGGATTTCTTTTACTCAATAAATGAAGAAACTGCTTCACCGTTACATGCATACCCTTTTGCAGTAACGCAATTTGACGATAATCGTCATCTAACCGTTTAATTGCATTATCAAAACATCGATCTTCTTGCATATAATTTACTTTAAATTTTGGCCTATATTCCTCATCCAATAACCAAAACTCTGGAAGCTCTACCTCAGGAAAAGCTTGTCGATATAAACGGGTTAAAATCTCATAATTTTCTAATGCTTCTGTGGATAATTCTGCGGGCTTACTCCACCATTCTCTCACATTGGATACAGCTGAAGCTGCCCCAGCACCTAGCCCCCGCTCCAAGCAATATAATAGGAGATATAGAGGAAGATTCCATATGAAGATCCAAAGGATTTCTACCTGGCATATTTAACTCTCAATGAATACAAAGCGTGCCAAATATTAACCGACTGGGATTATTTAATCAATCATTCGCCTCCTTATTGACCAATCTACCATCGTTACTTAACTCAGAGATAGCTTCTTTTTTAAGAAAAAGATGATAACGACCATGCTACATGGCATCAGCGACACGAGTCTTTTTGAATCATAACATTACAAAAACCTATTATCTCACCAAAACACCCGCTGGCCTATCAAACCCCGAACCCAACGAATCTTTGCAATTAAATAATTCCCCTGTTTCTGCCTGCACAGAGCAAAGAAATAATTGGTTTAACGTAAAATTAGGTACATATGCGAAGTCATCACTCAGCGTTAATCCAACGTTTCCAAATCCATCAAAATTTCCACTCGTTACGTTACATGCTGACAGTAAACCTGTAACAACATCAACAACACAACGTGTCACTGAATTACTGGTGTTATTGGCGATGTATGCATATTCTCCTGATGTGCTTAATGTCACGCCCTCAGGCCCATCAAAATTACCTCCCGAAGTATTATCACAAAGATCAACCGTCGTCCCATTTGCACGGCAAACAGATAGTGTACTGCCAGTAAAATCAGCAATATAAAGGCGATTGCCTGTATTATTTAATGTCAAATCAAATGCTGTAACAACACCGGGAACTACATTCTGCACACATCCGCTTAGCCCCCCGGTAACGACATCAATATCACAAGCAGTAACTGCGTTAATACCCCCACCATTAGACACATAAAGGATGCTTCCATCAGGACTCACCGCAACACCACTTGGAAGATTAAATCCCGTTCCCCCTGCATCAACACAATCACTTACTTCTCCGGTTGAAAGATCAAGCTGACAAACAGCCATTGCACTTGTGCTTGTATTGGTTATATACATTTTCGTTCCAGTGGGATTTATCGCCAAGGCTTCAGGCGCTGCAAATCCAGTGGCCACAATCGAGCAACCGCCTAACAACCTATTTGATGAATCAATTTGGCAAGAAGAAAGCGTACCAGCCCCTTGATTTGTGACAAAAAGAAATTGACCCGGAGTGGTTGCTGAAAACCCGAGGCTTTGCGCAGGACTGGGTTCTGAGCACAAAAAAAGATCGGGGCTTGTACTGTTTGTTTGCGTTTTACAGACTTTGGGCCCTCCCAAAATACCGGACGTGGACATTTGACTTGCATTTATTTGCAAATCTAACAAACAACTTTGCTGGGGTGCCAAAGTAAAAGGCGCCTGACATGCCCCGGCCCCAGTTGTAATTTGGCTCACGCCTGCAATCGGCACCGTGGTCAACGTACGTGTGATTTGTGTGGTATTCGTCACTTGATATTGAACCGTATGCTTAAAATTACTAGGCAATAATGCAGCCGTTACTGTCCCCGCTGTGGGAACCACTGTAAACTTAGCTTGTGTTCCAGCCTGCAATACTCCTGATACAATCAAAAATAAAAAAATAGGTCTAAATTTCATCATGATCTCTTTATATAAAATAAAATAGCGAACACTGGACTTGTTGCGCATACATATGCGCCGACGATAAGCCCTGGTTCAAGGTTTGCCCTGCTGCACGTGCCAATTGGTTTTGTCCCCAGTCAGAAAACTCATAACCTACAGCTGCTTGAAGGTGGCTCGCGATGGATTTTTGAAGCCCCACGCCGAGTGTGTAAGAAAACGCTGTTTTAGTATGCCCTGCAAAACTGGGTGCTGGCACTTCTTCTGGAATTTTAGGCGTTTCTGAATAGTTGTATGCACGGTTGAAGCCAACGCCCAAACTTCCGCTGATATAGGGCTCAAGCATATAATCAAATGCGCCTAAAAGCCTGCCTTGAAGCGCAACATAGGTATGATTCATTTTGTAAGCATAATTAAAGTTATTAAAGTTCGGGTTTGCATCCTCCCACACATCTCCCGACAAATCAGCATCTCCACTCCAAGCCACAACAAGCCCCACCTGCCCCATCACCGGCTGTGTGAGCAAACGCGGGTGCAACAGCTTTTGACCTGCCAGAAATAATTCAGCCGTCACAAATGTTGCGTTATTATGGTTTGCGACATACGTCTTTTGTACATCCGGTTGTAAATTAAACGTCTGTGTTTTATTCGCCGAAGCCCAGGTTGGACCCGCACTTAACCCAATCAAAGGCTTCCAGTGATTCAGATCCTGTTCCGTCGCCATACCTCCCGCCCAAGCATGATGAGATAAACCTATCGCATACAAAAATATAATATTGGGACAAAATTTTGATTTAAAAAACATGTTATTTTCCTAAGCTATGGCAACGTTGAGTTTGATGTAAGGCCCATTAAAATTAAACGCTTGATTTTTAATAGCTGAAGAAACAATCGCCATCGTACCGGTAGAAAATTCAGGTGTCGCAACAAAGGTTCCGGGTTGAACCAACGTGCTTGGATTAACAGTTGAAATACCGTTGATATATGAGGCGAAACGATAACCTAATTCCAGATTAAATTTAGGTATGTTTACTCCTGTATAGCTGTAAAACAACCCTAATTTTCCATCAAAACCAGGCACAACTTGGGTTGTATCAGGCACCGTGATTTCTTGATGACTGGTGCCTATGCCCAGTGTCGTGAGCCGTGTTGATGTCGACGTAAATTGATCCTGGATACTCATGTTGCCTGCCGTCAACGTTCCTAAAAATTCACCGATTAAACCTAAACCATGCGTGACGGTATAAGCAATATTAAAACCCAGATCGGGACCTACGCCTACATAATCTGACGTATTTTGAAGTTGAAAAGAAAAAGTCGGATCGGGTGCTAAGGCATAACTATAATCTGTAGCAGGTACACCGACTAAATCACTAAAAACTGTCGTCAGCTTTTGCTTGATACGTACGATGTTAAGACCGCCATATAATCTTGCTTTTAACTTGGGATGAGATTCAAACATACGGTCGGCATTGAGTGCGATGCTATCAAAATTAAACGTCACCGAGCTGTCGGCGCGTTTAATACCAAACACAGGTGGGCTTTGTTCAAACGGTGGTGAAACAAACTCAATCGATGAAAGATCGGTTGTGCGTGCCGCTTGTTTATATGAGGTATCACGGGTATTCAAATGAATCCAGCCTAAAGACGCCTGATAGTTTTCATGAGGCAAACGATAATGACCGCCCACCTCAAAGCCAGGTGAATAGTCTGGTTTTAAAGCTTGATAGTGCCAGCTTTGATAATAAGGCTGCGTGCCTGATACAAAAACGGCGTAATTTAAATTACCGGTATGTGGCTGAAGATAGAGTAAACCAAGATAAACATCGGCTTTTTCACTTGCATGGCCCTGTGCAAGCGCAAGCATGCTGGCTAATACAAACGCCAATTTTGTACATGTATTAGACTTCATCCTGAAGTTCCTATTAGCTGATTATTTAAATTTATCTAAAAAATATTTCTTTCAGTAAAATACTGCATCCAAGCAACAACATAAACACAGCAAAACCTCGCTTTAATTTGACGCCATCCACATATTGATTAAACTTAATCCCGACAAACATACCTAAAATTGCCAACCCTAAAAATGGACCCAAAATAGCCCAGTTAATATCGATACCGGCAATTAACCAATCGCCTTGAAAGCCAAGCAATGAATTCACCATAATGACAGCAAGCGATGTACCTATGGCTTGCTTCATCGATAAACCATACAACATAATTAAAACGGGAATAATTAAAAAACCGCCCCCAGCACCAACCAGTCCGGCGAGCAAACCCACCATACCGCTGCCTAAACACAGTTTAATTGGATGCTCGTAAGGATCATACGGCGGCTTATCTGTAGGACGTACAACCACAGGTTTGAGCATAAGTGAACCCGCCAGCAACATCAAGAGTGCAAATAAACTCATGATAAAAACGCCTCGCGATAGAGCATATCCAAAGAGCGTGAAGATAGGATCAGGCAGGGCCGGCACAATAAAACCTCGGGTCACAAGAATCATGATCGTCGAAGGTAAAACAAAAACGAGCGTATCACGCGTTTTAATTAACCCTTGTCGCCAGTAACTCACAACCCCAAAAGCCGCCGTGCTCCCCACCACCAAAAGCGAATAGCCGGCTGCAATAGAGGGCTTCATTCCGAACAAATAAACTAAAATAGGAACCGTCAGCATCGAGCCGCCACTACCAATTAAACCAAGCAGTAACCCCATAACACAGGACAGAAAAAAACCCAATGCAATCAGCATACACAATCACTCACAAGCCAGAACCTCACGAGGCTGCATTCACTGGATAACCACATGCCATCCATCCAAGAATACCATCTTCTAAATTATAAATTTCAAGGGACGGATCTTCTTGCAGGAGTTGCTCACAAGCAAACTGACTACGTTTACCTGAACGACAATGCAAAACAAGTTTACGTGCATGATGTTCTGTTGGCAAAGCACTTAAACTTATCGTCGCAAGCGGTATCAACGTCGCTTCGGCAAGATGCTCAGACGCATATTCAGAAGGTTCCCGAACATCAATCACAAGCGCCTTATCCTGCTCAATCCATTGTTTTAATATGTGTGCATCCAGCTGTTGAATTGACATAAAACATGTTCCTCCAGATTAATTTATAAAATGATAATACGTTTCGTCCTCTTTTATCATGCCTAAATCATAACGCGCCCGCTCTTCTAACGCTTGGTCACCTGATTTGAGCTCGGTCACATCCGCTTCAAGTGCACGATTACGCACTGTTAGCTTTTGATTCTCAACTACACGTGCATTCATTTTTTTCTCGGCACGGAGCCACATCGGCAAGCTATCACCACCAAACCATAATTTATATTGTAACCCCAACAATACCAATACCAGTCCTATGACAATAACGCGCATGTTATCCCCGCTTAAAAGCATGTTATGATGACGCTTTATTCTCACATACACGAACGCCCTATGCCACAAAAACATTGCCAACATCTTCGTATTGCTACACGAGAAAGTCCACTTGCACTCTGGCAGGCTCACTATGCTCGTGACAAACTCTTAGAATATTGGCCATCGCTGACCATCGAATTACTCCCCATGACGACATCAGGTGATCGCTTTGCTGACAAAAAACTGCTGGATATCGGTGGCAAAGGATTATTCGTCAAAGAACTTGAAGAAGCACTGCTCGACGGGCGCGCCGATCTTGCTGTGCATTCGATGAAAGATGTGCCTGCAATCTTTCCCGAAGGGCTCGTGCTCAACACGATATTTGCACGACAAACCCCGACCGATGCCTTCGTCAGTAATCAATACCCAAGCCTCGCTTGCCTTCCACAAGGCGCTGTGGTTGGAACCTCAAGCTTACGGCGTGAGTCTCAGTTATTAGCCTTAAGACCTGATCTCAAAATAAAACCTATTCGAGGGAATGTCGGAACACGCTTAAAAAAATTAGATACAGAAAATTATGACGCGATTATCTTAGCCGCCGCAGGCCTTGAACGCCTTGGCCTTGAAGCGCGTATTCAAGAAACGCTACCGAGCACGATTATGCTCCCATCACCTGGCCAAGGTGCGCTGGGTATTGAATGTCGAGCAAACGATACCACATTACAGCAATTACTCGAGTCACTGCACGATGCGCATTCAGCCTTATGTGTTCAAGCCGAACGTACGGTGAATGCCATGCTCGGCGGAAGCTGCCACACACCGGTTGCGGTGTATTGCCGTGAAGCACACCACAAAAACAAGCTCACGCTCGATGCTTTGGTCGCCCGAGCTGATGGTTCAACCATAATACGTGATACTCAGGTGGGCACACCTCAAGAGATATTACAACTCGCAGAGCGTTGCGCTAACACACTACTTTCGAAAGGCGCTGCTGCCTTACTTCGCCATGCATAATCTCAATCACTTGCGTGTACTGAATACACGCCCCGAGCAACAAGCCTCTTCACTTACACAAGCAATCGAAGAGGCTGGAGGCATCTCGGTTCATTTACCTCTGCTAGAAATTAAGCCTATACCAATACAAACCAAATTAAATAATATAAGTGCCGCTATTTTTACAAGCCCTAATGCTGCTCACTGTTTTTTTGCGAGCGTATCACCGCAGATTTGGCCGCATGAGATTCAAATTTTTGCCATAGGCCAAGGTACACATCAAGCGCTCATGCATTATGGTTTGTCTTCAGCTACGTGCCCAAAGCAAGCCAACAGCGAGCATCTGCTAATGCTCGACGCGTTACAGCACCGTCAAATTCAAACCAAAAAAATTTTGCTCATCAAAGGCCAGCACGGACGTACGTTGATTCAGACCGAATTAACTGCACGAGGCGCTGATGTGGATATATGTGAAGTTTATCAACGTGTTTTGCCGCATCATCCTAAAAAACGTATCGAAACACTCTGGCATGAAGACGCCGTCGATATTATACTGATAACCAGTGAAACAGCGCTGGTGCATTTATTTGAACTCTTTGCTAAGCAAGCACACGCTTGGCTTTGCAGTAAACCTTACGTTGTCATCAGCGAACGGTTGCGTCAAGCAGCACATAAACACGGCATACAAACCGTCATCGTGAGTTCATATGACCGTATCATACATCAGCTATTAGACTATTCTTTATCATAAGGATCATGACGTCATGACAGCATCCACTCCCTCAAAAACAAAACCTTCGGCTTCTAAAAATATCCCTTGGTTGATTGCAATAGGTGCGATGCTACTCGCGATCACAGCACTTGTTATAACTTGGCAACTAGCCCAAACCATCCAACATAAAACACATCACATCGATACCGGGCTTAGCCTACTTAACGAGCAACAAGCCGATCTTGAGGCCCGCCTAGAAACTCAACATCTTCATATTCAAAAAAGCCAAGCAACTTGGCAAGAAAAGCTCAACACCCTGAGCAATAATCTTCAAGCCACACGTCAGGAATACAATAATTTATCCGATGACTGGCGCTTACTCAAGGCTCGTCACCTGCTTGAGCTTGCGGTACTTAACGCACATTGGGGTACCGATAAAGACACAACGATCGCGATGCTGCGTGAAGCTGATGCGATTTTAGCCCCTATTCATAACGCAAAACTTTTATCTGTTCGTGAAGGCTTGGCGCACGACTTAACAGAACAACTGGGCGCACCCACAACCGATGTAACGTCATTACTTACACGCTTAGACGCCATAGAAGCAAGAACATTTCATCTTCCAGTCATCGCTTTACCTAAAGATCAAGAAAAATTAGCTGAACAAACCTCTGATGCATCTACTAACATGGGTGCTATCATGAAATTTTTAAAAAATTTGGTGGTGATTCGCCATACAACCGAGGCCCTTGAGCCCACACCCACACTCGCCTATGAAGCCATGCTATCTGCAACGGTACGTCTTAACCTTCAAGAAGCCACATGGGCGATTTTGGAACGTAACGATGCCGTCTATCATTTAGCGCTAGCTCAAGCCATGACAAACCTCGAACGCACGTTTTCATCAGAGGCGACCTCAACACAAGTCTTAATTGGGCAAATTAAACAACTCGATAAAGTATCTTTACGTACGGATATGATTATTCCTGAGCAAGCGTTAACAGCACTTAATCAACTGATTAACACCCCCGCACCCTCTGAAGGAGCAAACGCATCATGATGAGAATCCTTCTGATTTTACTTTTGCTTTTTGCCTCGACCTGGCTTGGTCTTCATTTGCATGGCGATCCGGGCTATGTCTTGTTGGTTTTTCGCCATTGGACGCTTGAGACCACCGTATGGGTTGCACTTGCCGCAATGATGCTTACCTTTGCGTTACTGCACCTTTTCTTTGCGTCGTACAAAAAAACCGTCCATTTACCCGCAAGCTGGCATCATTGGCGTCTTAAGCGCCGCGCTGGACGTGCGCGCAATAAAACAACGCAAGGGCTAATCGAGTTTAGCGAAGGTCACTGGAAGTTGGCCAAAACACATTTAGTGCAAGCACTGCCGGATGCTGACACACCGCTTATTAATTACTTGGTTGCTGCGCGCGCTGCTCAAGCGTTAGACGACCCTAAATTACGTGATGATTATTTACGCGAAGCACAGCAATCGATGCCTGATGCGAAAATTGCCGTTGAACTGACACAAGCACAACTTCAAATTGCCCATCAGCAATGGGAACAGGCACTCGCAACATTACGCCACCTCCATGATTTATCACCTCGCCATCCTTATGTATTAAAATTACTCGCGCGCCTCTACGAGGCCATTGCCGACTGGCCCCAACTGATTCAGATTTTACCGGATCTTACTCGCCATAAGGCCTTATCTGAAGTGGAATTTAATACGCTGCAGCACCGTGCTTATCTTGAAGGTATGCGTGGGTATATTCAGCAATCGCAATGGGATGTATTACACAAACTCGTCGACACCTTACCCAAAAAATTAAAATATGATCCTGAACTCATCGCCATGTATAGCCGTGCACTCATGCAGCAAAACAAAGATGAAGAAGCTGAAACCTGCTTACGCCGCGCGTTCCAAAAAAATTATCATGATTGTTTAATCTCGGCTTACAGTGAATTAAAGCCAGCTTACGCAAAACTTCATGCCCTTGAGTCGTTACTTAAGGATCATACACGTTCACCTGCCCTGCACCGTTGCCTCGGAAAATTTTATATTGCTCAGAAATTATGGGGAAAAGCACGCACGCACCTTGATCAAAGTTTGGCGCTTGCCGAAGCTCCTGAGACATACGCTGTACTGGGTGAATTATTAGAAGCCCTCGGTGATATATCAGGCGCGTTTTCGGCCTATCAAAAAGGTTTAAATCAAGCCTTAGTGATTAATTAAAGCTCATGAATAACCGTCTGCCTTTGAATGCCTAGGCCTTCAATGGATAACACCACTTCGTCTCCAGGCTTTAAAAACTGATCTTCACCCCAGAATTTTGCATTACCTGGGGCTGAACCCATCGAAATCATATCACCCGGATAAAGCGTAAAATACTGGCTAACATAGCTCACGACCGCCGCATCATCATGAATATAATCACGCGTATTAAATGCTTGGCGTAATTGATCATTCACCCATAACTTGATATCTAATTGATTTGGATTAGCCACCTCATCTTTGGTCACGAGATATGGACCAATCGGTGCCGCATTATCAAAGCACTTGCCTTTGGTAAATTGTGAATCACCGCATTCTAATTGCAAAAAGCGCTCAGATAAATCATTGACACAAGTGTAACCAAAAATATAATCACGCGCGTTTTCTTGCTGAATATATTTACCTTGCTTACCGATCACGATACCCAACTCAGCTTCCCAATCTAATTTTTTCGTCATGCGTGTGTATAAAATAGGATCGAAAGGACCGCATATAGCTGATGTAGGCTCATAAAAAGCAACATGTCTTGCTTTGGCATCAGTGACAAACCCAACTGTTGGGTATGCAATACAGAGTTAAGACCTACACAAATAAGCTTTCCTGGATGACCTAAACATGCTGTCATATGTACAGAAGGATCTAACACAGGAAGCGTTTCGACATCCAATGCTTGAAGGCGTTTTAAGCTTGCCTCATCTGGCAGATGTTTTGGATCTAAATCAATTAGATGAAGTGACAGATCACGTAATATACCAGAAGCATCGAGCATGCCTGGTTTTTCATAACCCGCTTCACTATACCTAAACAGCTTCATATTTATGCCCCTTATGCATTACTCTGAATCAGCTGTTTCGTAATAATTCACGCCGATATGAATACGCTTGCGATCGTTCTGCTTACGCCACCGATTGGTATCCCGCAAAGAATACACACACCCGCAATACTCTTGCTTATAAAATTCCTCACGCTTCGCAATTTCATACATACGGGCAGCACCACCGCCTTTTCGCCAATTATACGTCCAATAGGTCATATTTTCGTAGCGTGCAGCAGCGCGTTCACCGGAAGCGTTGATTTGATTCATGTCTTTCCAACGCGAAATCCCAAGCGAACTACAAATCACGGGAAAACCATGTTCATGTGCATACAACGCGGTGCGTTCAAATCGCATGTCAAAACACGCGGTGCAACGCTTGCCACGCTCAGGCTCCCACTCTAACCCTTTAACACGCTCAAACCAGTTATCTTTATCATAATCAGCATCAATACACGGGATATGATGCTTTTCTGCAAAACGTTTGTTTTCTTGTTTGCGTATTTCATATTCTTGAACAGGATGAATATTAGGATTATAAAAAAAGATAGAAAATTCAATCCCTGATGCCGTTAAGGCCTCCATCACTTCACCCGAGCAAGGCGCACAGCAAGAGTGCAATAATAGTTTTTTTGCTCCGTTCGGTAATTCTAAAATCTCTCGCTTCAGTTCAGTGGTCATATACTACCTCTAAAAATCTCTAATAAAATGCTTTCTGTAATATTTTAACTCATCTATAGAGTCTTTAATATCATCGAGCGCTAAATGCTTCGACTTTTTCTCAACACCTTTGATCAAACCCGGTGCCCAACGCATCGCAAGCTCTTTCAACGTACTCACGTCTAAATTACGATAATGAAAAAATGCTGCGAGTTCTGGCATATAATTGCATAAAAAACGACGGTCTTGGCAAATGCTATTCCCACACATCGGCGATATGCCTTTGTTCACATAAGCTTTCAAAAATGCTAACGTTTTCTGCTCCGCATCCGCTTCGGTAATACGACTGTTTTGAACACGCTGAACCAAGCCCGACGCGTTATGCTGCTTGGTATTCCAGTCATCCATGCCGTCTAAACGCTCTTTGGATTGATGAATGGCGAGCATGGGGCCTTCATCCAAAATATTTAAGTTTTTATCCGTGACAATCGTCGCAATTTCAATAATTCTGTCATGTTCAGGCGAAAGCCCCGTCATTTCTAAATCAATCCAAATTAAATTTTGCTTATGTTTCATGCGTTATCCAGTTATTTATGAGGGATTGTACAGCCATAACACGGCGCTTATGAAGCTCGTGTTTAATTTGATCACCTTGATAGCCCTCGTTTACGAGCACACGGGGATTGACATCATGACATGCTTCAAAAAGCGGCTTCCACCGCAGGATATATTCAGCATTTTCTGCACCCTCAGCAATCGTACGCGCTTCACATACCCTTAACAAGGCTTCAAATCGAGCATAACGACGAAACGGATCGATGCGCTCAAGCGCTAAAACGATATCATCGGCACTTAAATGCGCTAAACCTAATATTATGTGCGCGAAATTTGCACTTAATACGGCGAGCTGCTGATATTCATTCGGGATACGCAAGCGTTGGCATAACGCTTCTATCTTGTCTGGTTGAAGGTCATGTAATAATGAAGCAAAGCGAATCACAGGATCTTCTGATAGCTTACTTGCAGCAATCAAACACTTTATATCAACGCCCTCAAGTTCAGGTAATACACAAATAAGTGCACCGCAAGCCTGCAATACATCAAGAAAAATTTCAGGATGCTGGCCACATAAACTCTTGTGCCATTCTTGCCAAACACGCTCAGGAACCAAGTGAGCAAGTTCACCCTGTTCAGCCATACGCTGCATGAGCGCGCACGTTGTATCAGCCACAGCAAATCCGAGATAATAATAACGAGCTGCAAAACGTGCTACACGTAACACACGCACCGGATCTTCAGTAAACGCAGGTGATACATGTTTAAGCTGCTTGGCAGCAAGATCGCTTTGCCCACCGTAAGGATCAATCACCTGCCCATCATTATCCATATCCATAGCCATGGCATTAATCGTTAGATCCCGTCGACTTAAATCTTCTTCGAGCGTCACACGGGGATTGAAATCACACACAAATCCATAATAACCGTCACCGGCTTTACGCTCGGTGCGTGCAAGCGCATATTCTTCTTTTGTTTGCGGATGTAAAAACACAGGAAAGTCGCGACCAACTTGCTGGTACCCTTGCTTTAATAATTCATCGGGTGTGCCACCGACCACAACCCAATCTCGCTCATGAAATGGCTCATGAAGCAGTTGATCACGAACAGCGCCCCCGACTAAATAAATTTTCATAACACATTCTTTTTTATTCACTTTTTTATTCACAGTGTAACCCACGCTTTAAGGCTTTCACAAGAAAACGTGCAGGTGCAATCGCTTGAACTAAATAACGCGAAAGCGCAGTCGGCTCTCCAGAAATATGAGCGGCTAAATATTCAGCCGCCAAGGGAATACTGGTTAATCCACGTGAACCAAACCCTGCACACACATATAAACCCGGCCAATACTCACCTGCATGAGGTAAAAACCGCCCGCCATCTAAAGCCAGTTTCGCAAATTGCTGTTTAAATTTAGCCTCATGAGGTACGGATCCTACAAGCGGCACATGATCAAGCGTTTTAGCTCGATATCCTACCCAAGCATCCGTCACCGTATTCGACCATAGTGCTTGATCATCCACAGGAATTTTGGCAAGTTTAGCTAAGTTTTCTTTATCTTCAGCAGCATGCGCTTCACCATAACTTGCACCGAACCAATGATGGCCCTGGGCATCGATAGGCAAGACATGACCCGCGCCACACAGCGGAAGCTTGAGTGCAGACGAGCATGCATGACTTGCAATGGCTGTTAGTTTTCCTCGAACAATACAGAGCGGCAAGCGCTCTGTTTCTGGAAAATCATGCGCGGCACCACCGTTTGCTAAGATAACGATCGGTTCATCAAACTTAAGATCGGTCACATGAGTATTAGGCTCCCAGGTAATCCCGGGCGTATCGAGCAAAAACTCACACACTGAAGCGACATCAAACCAACCGGCCTCCGGAACCCACAAAGCTTCTTGGTTTAAACCAACACCGGCTAATTGCGAGGCTTGTTCTGGGGCTAAGAATTGCCCCAACGCAGGATAATTCGCAAGCCATGGCGCAAGTTTCGCATGGGATGCACGCATTTTATCGGTCACCGCAAACTGTAAAATACCGTTCTGTTCGCCTTTAATTTTTCCAGCTTTAAGCCATGATGCGTACATCGGGGCGGCAAATATAAAAGCATGCAGCATCCACGTGGTCAGTGGTGATTGGTACGGCGATAAATTAGGATAAAGTACGGCGTGACGATTACCCGAAGCGCCCATGGCAACCTCAGGATTTTTGTCTAGAACGCGTACTTTCCAACCACGCTTGGCTAAAGCATGTGCCGTAAAACATCCCGCAAGGCCAGCCCCTATCACCACAGCCTCTTTTTTTTGATTTTTAAGCTTAGGCGCAACATGCCACGGTGTTATGGATTTAATTTGCGCGGGTATATGACATGTTTCTGAGCCCGACAACATCGCCATCAACGCGCGCATGCGTTTAGAAACATCACCAGAAAAACACCATCGCTCAACCGTCCATGGCCTCAGTGTTTTTTCTAGGCAGAGTTCACCGCATACCAGGAGCGACTCGAACGCTTCTTCAATACCACCATAAATCAGATTTAAGACAACGCGTCCATCTTCAAACATAAAGACGTGTATACCCGGTGGTAACTCCGGAAAAATCGTATTTTCTGGCGATAAGACAGCCCACATGATGCGCTGTCCTGTCTCCAAATAGGTTTCGGCAAGCACATGAAGCGCTTCAACCGGCGTATTTTGATGACAATCAATCAAAACTAGACAATACTTGGTCGGCT